>NZ_JACSKB010000001.1:329878-659757 GCF_018617335.1 Exiguobacterium sp. s63
GCGAGGACCTGCACTTCGACGTGACGGAACGACTCGATAAACTTCTCGAGATACACGTCACCATTCCCGAACGCCTGCTTCGCTTCTTTACGTGTCGCGACCAACCCTTGAACGAGTTCGTTCTCGTCTCGAGCGACACGGATGCCACGTCCTCCACCACCAGCTGTCGCTTTGATGATGACAGGATAACCCATTTCACGGGCAAGTTCGATGGCTTCTTCATCCGTAACAACACCAGTCGAACCTGGAACGACTGGAACGCCGGACTCAATCATCGTTCGTTTCGCCTCATCCTTGATTCCCATCTTGCGAATCGCGTAACTACTAGGTCCAACGAATTGGATCCCACATGCTTCACACATCTCTGCAAACTCCGCATTTTCAGCTAAAAAGCCGTATCCCGGGTGCACCATCGTCGCATCTACTGCACATGCCACCGATAAAATATTCGGGATATTCAAATAGGAATCTTTCGACGGATTCGGTCCAATACAGTACGCTTCATCGGCCAAATGCACGTGAAGTGCCTCGCGGTCCGCTTCCGAAAAGACAGCGACCGTCGGGATATTCAGTTCCTTTGCTGCACGTATGATTCGAACCGCGATTTCTCCGCGGTTAGCAATTAATAATTTCATAACGACCTCACTTCACGCTGAATAGCGGTTGACCGAATTCGACAAGATCGCCGTCAGCAACGAGAATTTCTACGATTTCGCCACTAATTTCCGCTTCGACATCGTTAAACAGTTTCATCGCCTCTAAGATACATACGATTTGCCCCGACTCCACACGGTCGCCGACATTCACGAACGCTTCTTTATCCGGAGCAGGACGCGAATAAAATGTCCCGACCATCGGTGATGTGATTGTACGATAAGACGCCTTTTCTTGCGTCGCTTCTTCTATTTTCTCTTCAACCTGAGGAGCAGGTGCAGATGGTGTGACCGCTTGTGCCTGCATGACCGGTGCGCTCATGACAGATTGTGTTTCTTTCTTCAGTGACAGTTTGAAATCAGATGTTTCAAGCTCCATCTCATGGACAGAAGACTGGTCCAATAGTTGAATGAGCTCTTTGATTTGATCGATTTGCATCTTTCTTACCCCCTGTTTATACCTGGTACTAATCTCTACTTCACTATAACTGGTCAGACCAATGAATGCAACGAGAAAAAAAGAGTGCTCATTCATTCGAATGAACACTCTGAAAGATTAACCGTTGTAACGACCCATGAATTCTCCAGTACGTGTATCAACCGTTACTTTTTCACCTGGTTCGATGAAAAGTGGTACTTGGATGATATGTCCCGTTTCTACTGTCGCGTTTTTCTTAACGTTTGATGCCGTGTCGCCTTTGACGCCAGGATCTGCCTCAACGATTGTCAAGACAACGCTTGTTGGAAGTTCGATTCCGAGAATCTCGCCGTTATAGTCAGCGATGCTAACTTCCATGTTTTCAAGCAAGTATGGAAGCGCTGATTTAACTTGTTCGCTTGTCAATTCAAGTTGCTCGTATGATTCATTGTCCATGAAGACATACGTGTCACCCATTGGGTAGAGGTACTGCATACGTTTACGCTCGATGTGAGCGCGTTCGATTTTTTCTCCACCGCGGAACGTCGTTTCTTGAATGGCTCCGTTACGCAAGTTACGCATTTTTGTACGGACGAAGGCCGCGCCTTTACCTGGTTTCACGTGTTGGAATTCGATGACTTGCCAAATCGAACCGTCAGACGTTTTAACCGTCAATCCTGTTTTTAAATCGTTAACTGATACCATATTCATTTCCTCCTAAATTCAGACGAGACTTACGCCTCGATCGTGATTAACTCTTTTGGTGACTGCGTCAGACGGTAACATCCGTCCTCCGTGATGACGACATCGTCTTCAATTCGGCAACCACCGACGCCATTGATGTAAATTCCCGGTTCGATTGTCACGACCATACCTGGCTCGAGAACTGTCTCTGAACGGAATGATAATCCTGGCGCCTCGTGCACTTCCATACCGAGACCATGACCAGTTGAATGACCGAAGTACTCGCCATACCCAGCATCTTTAATGATGTCTCGTGTCAACGCATCCGCTTCAATACCTGTTATGCCGGCACGCGTGCCTTCGACACCAGCGAGCTGAGCGCGGAGTACCGTGTCATAGATTTGACGTAATTCATCCGAGATTGGACCAACGGCAAGCGTACGCGTGATATCAGAGCAGTACCCTTTATAATACGCTCCAAAATCAAGCGTGACCAGTTCACCTGATTCGATGACTTTATCGCTGGCCACACCGTGGGGAAGTGCCGATCGTAGACCAGATGCAACGATCATATCAAATGATGATGAGTCTGCACCTTTTGAGCGCATGAACATCTCAAGTTCATTTGCAACTTCTCTCTCCGTGCGACCAGGGCGGATAAACGTCTGGATGTGGGTATACGCCTCATCAGCGATTGCCGCAGCTTCCTTCATAATCTTAATCTCTGATTCATCCTTAATCAAGCGCAGTTTTTCTACGATTCCTGATGTCTCGATGAGTTTAGCATCCACTTCTTTTTCGTAGGTGCGGAACTGACCGACTGTCATCGCGTCTTGCTCAATTCCGAGACGAGCGACCGACTCGCGTGATACGACGTCAGCAACCGATTGAATAAGCGAAGTATCGAGTTGAATGATGTCATATCCTTTCACTTGATCATTCGCTTGTTCCGTATAGCGGAAATCCGTAATGAAACTTGCTGATTTTGTCGTGATGACGATGACACCGCTTGATCCAGTAAATCCTGATAAGTAACGGATATTCTCACGCTTAGTGACGAGCAATGCGTCAATCTCGTTTGCCTCTAACTGTGCTTGCAGTTTGTTTACGCGTTCAATCATGTCGATTCCTCCAATGTTCGAGTAGTGCATGCAAAGCTAACGTATAGCTGGTGAGACCGAATCCTGCAATCACACCGATGCAAACACCAGCGATTTTCGATTCGTGCCGAAAGGTCTCACGAGCATGCACATTCGAGATATGTACTTCAACGACCGGGGCAGCAATCGCGGATATAGCATCTCGAATCGCAATCGACGTATGCGTATACGCTCCAGCGTTCAAGATAACACCTTCGTAATCAAACGCATCGTGGAGGGCATCAATCAACTCACCCTCATGATTTGACTGTTTAAAGATGAGTTCAACATTCTCGGGAGCGACGAGCAACAATTCGGCCGCTAACCCTTTTAATGAAACGTCCCCATACACGTCAGGCTCACGACGGCCAAGTAAATTTAAATTCGGCCCATTTAATACTAAGATCCGCAATCTTCTTCCCCCTCGTTCGTCAAGTCTTATCTATTGTAACAAATTTATCGAAAGAACGTGAATTGTGCCTTCTACCCTTTCGTTTTTTTTATGAATCACGGTATAATTCAAGTACAATACTGTAAGAATCGAGGAAAGTGAATGAATTCTAAACCAACCATCCCCGTCGGAGGACAGGCGCTCGTGGAAGGCGTCATGTTTCAGGGCCGTTCCGAAAGCGCCTCTGCCATCCGACGAAAGGACGGCACCATTGAAACGTTTGAGCAAGCACGAATCCTCGTTCCTTGGGTCCAATCCTTAAAAAAAGTACCGTTCCTTAGAGGAATCGTCGCACTCTATGAATCACTTAAAAATGGGTCCGCTCACATGAACTTTGCGAGTGACCGCTACGATGTCGACCCGAGTGACGATGTACAGTCAGACGATGATCAAAAACAAAGCATTTGGATGATCGCCTTCATCGCAATCGTCGGTGTCGTCTCGTACATCTTCGGAAAATTAATCTTCAACGTGACGCCAGCATTACTTGCGGCCATGTTCCAAGACGTACCGCTATTTTCTGGACATGTGATTCAAAACCTCCTTGAAGGGGGAATAAAATTAGTATTGCTACTCAGTTACCTCTATATTATTTCTTTGACGCCACTCATCAAACGCGTCTTTCAATATCACGGTGCTGAGCACAAGGTCATCAACTGTTATGAGTCCGGACTGCCGATTACGGTTGAACATGTTCGCCAGAGCTCACGTCTCCATTATCGTTGTGGCTCAAGCTTTATCTTGTTTACCGTTTTCGTTGGAATTGGCGTCTATATGATCGTGCCAATCGATCCGCTTTGGTTGCGACTCGTCAGCCGAATCGCGCTTTTGCCGGTTGTCATCGGAATCTCATTTGAAGTCCTTCAATTTACTAACCGTTTCCGCGATCATCGCTATCTGTCATTTCTCGGGAAACCTGGACTGTCGTTGCAGTTATTAACGACCCGGGAACCAAACGATGACCAGATTCAAGTCGCCATCGAAGCATTTGAAGCTTGGGAGCGGAAAGAGTTAGGAGAATCGGTCGTTCATAGAGAGGGATAAGAGGAGGAAGCACCATGATCAGACAAAGAATTGGTTCGACCGCTGCAACAATCGTGTTCATCCTTGGTTTCATCGGGGTAGGACATATGCTCGCCACCGACCCCGGTCGCCTGTTTCGGCAATTGTTGTTCATCGGGATATTCGGGTTAGTCTTTTATGTGATCTATCGCTTTTTTATCGGACGACGTATGTCCCCAGAAGATATGCGTTATCGTAAAACAGCACAAGCCTCTAAAAAACGGATGCAAGGTACCCGTGGACCTCAAGTCAGACCTTCCGCGTCCATGAAGAATAAGAAGAACAAAAAACCGGGATCAAACGTTACGAAGTTGTCTAAACGTTCGAGCACACACCGGAGCAACCCTCCTCACTTAACGGTAATCGAGGGGAAAAAAGGCAAGAAGAAAAAGAAAGCGAATATGTAAAAGGAGCGCCGCGGCGCTCCTTTTAATTCGTCTCTACATATCCGATGTAAGGAAGATTTCGATATTGCTCCGCATAATCAATGCCATACCCGATGACAAACTCATCTGGGATTTCAAATCCGACATAGTCTGCGTCCAACTGAACAAGACGTCGTGCCGGTTTATCAAGCAACGTGCAGATTTTCAATTGTTTCGGTTGATGGAGCTCCATATGTTTGCACAAGAATTTCAATGTCTGCCCCGTGTCGATGATGTCCTCGATAATGACCACATATTTTCCTTCGACGTCGAGATCTAAGTCTTTACGAAGTTGGACACTACCGCTAGAGACCGTCTTTTTCCCGTATGAAGACGTCGCTACAGTATCCAATTGGACGCTACCTTTCATATAACGCATCAAATCTGCCGCAAAGACCATTGACCCTTTCAATACAGCGACGATGACAATCGGTGTTCCCATTGCATCGTGCTCAATTTCCTCTGCCAATTCTTTCACACGCGTTTGAATCTGTTGTTCATCAAATAGTTTCCCTTTAATTTGAATCTCCATGACTTAGGCGAATGTTCGCCGTCACCCCCTAATTATTCAATCCACGATTAATATTAGCATATACGAACCCTAAAAATAAACATTATAAGAATAAAATAAACTTTATGTTCGGTTTTAAGTGGATATTTACTAAATATAAAACGCCAACCGTTTCAGATTGACGTTTTTCCAAACCTTATTCTTCGGTAATTCGTTCTTGTTCGCGGAATTCTTTAAATTGGTCCATGAGTTCCGGTTTATCCTCAAAAAATTCTACGAACTGCGTCATACAGTCAAGTGTATTTGAGCTCAGATGATGCTCGATTCCTTCGACATCCTCGTATACATCTGCTTCATCTACACCGATCAGACGTAAAAAAGACTCGAGCATCGCATGTCGCTCGACCAATCGTTTTCCTATCTTTTGACCTTTTTTTGTCAGCATGAGCCCACGATATTTTTCGTAGACCAAATATTCTTCACGATCCAACTTTTGGACCATCTTGGTGACAGAGGAAGGATGTACCCCTAAATGTTCGGCAATGTCAGATACTCGTGCATATCCTTTCTCTGACATCAATAAGTAAATGCGTTCTAAATAATCTTCCATACTCGGTGTCGGCATGGGCACGACCTCCCCTAATGTTCCGGTTTCCACTTTTATTTTATCCTAACTGGCATGAAATCGAAAGGGAAAGCCCCGATTGATTGAGTCAATCATTGTCTCATGACCTTAAATTCATTATAATGAGATATGGTAACTTTGAAAGAGAAAGGAAGAACATCTATGGGAATCGAAACAATCCTCGTCATCCTCCTATGGGTTGCCTTGATCGCCTATATCGTATGGCGTTTCATGCCAGCTCGCGGGTTGAAAAAAATGAAACAAGAAGAATTCCGCGCTTCACTTCGAAAAGGTCAGTTGATCGATGTGCGTGAACCGAACGAATATAAAGGTGGACATATCGTCGGCGCTCGGAATATCCCGGTCGGTCAGTTGAAGATGCGCATGAAAGAATTGCGTAAAGACCAACCCATCTTGATTTACTGCCAAGGTAGTTCACGTTCAAACCAGGCGGCTAAACTTCTCATGAAGAACGGCTATAATAATATTTACATGCTTGAAGGTGGCTTCAAGAACTGGAAGGGCAAGATTAAAAAAGCATAAAGAATGGGCGGTCGATTTGATCATCGACTCGCCCGTTTTTTATTTTACAGATGACGTCTCACGACGCTCATATTTCAAAATCGGCTTACGGGCAGCGAGTGTCTCGTCCATCCGTTTGACGACCGTCGTATGCGGAGCCGTCTGAACGATTTCCGGATTCTCTTCTGCCTCTTTGGCAATCTGGAGCATCGCATCACAGAACGCATCGAGTGTTTCTTTTGATTCCGTCTCTGTCGGTTCCACCATGATGCATTCCTCGACATTTAACGGGAAATAGATTGTCGGTGGGTGGTAACCGAAGTCAAGAAGACGTTTCGCGATATCGAGTGTACGTACCCCGAGGGCTTTTTGACGTTTCCCTGACAAGACGAACTCGTGTTTGCAATACGTATCATATGGCACGTCAAACGCATCTTTTAGTCGCGCGAACATATAGTTGGCGTTGAGGACCGCTTCACGTGATACTCGTGTCAACCCTTCAGCGCCCATCGTCTTAATGTAGCTATACGCACGAACGTTGATCCCGAAGTTTCCATAGAATGGTTTGATTCGACCGATTGAATGTGGACGGTCGTAATCGAGACCGTATCCATCTTCTGTCTTCGTCACGATTGGAGTAGGAAGGAATGGAATCAAATCGCGTTTCACCCCGACTGGACCTGAGCCTGGACCTCCACCGCCGTGTGGGCCAGTGAACGTTTTATGAAGATTCAAGTGGACGACGTCAAAGCCCATGTCCCCCGGACGAGCGATCCCGAGAATCGCGTTTGAGTTCGCACCATCATAATACAGCTTCCCGCCAGCTCCATGAACGACTTTTGAGATTTCAAGGATATCTGCCTCAAATAGTCCAAGCGTATTCGGGTTTGTCAGCATGAGCGCAGCTGTATCCGCTCCAACTTTCGACTTCAAATCATCCAAATCGACAAGACCGCGCTCATCCGACTTGACGGTTACCGTCTCAAATCCAGCAACGACTGCAGACGCTGGGTTTGTTCCGTGCGCCGAGTCTGGGACGAGTACTTTCGTACGAGCCGTATCCCCATTACGCTCATGGAACGCTTTGATCAACATGAGACCTGTCCATTCACCGTGCGCCCCTGCCGCAGGTTGCAATGTGACTTCGTCCATACCTGTGATTTCAGCGAGTTGCTCCTGTAAATCTACCATGAGCTCAAGCGCACCTTGAATCGTCTCGACCGGTTGCAACGGGTGAATATGTGCAAATCCAGAAAGACGAGCCATATCTTCGTTCACTTTCGGATTATATTTCATCGTACATGAACCTAGCGGATAAAAGCCTGAATCGACCCCATGGTTTCGGGTAGACAGAGACGTGTAATGGCGAACGACATCGAGTTCAGATACTTCCGGAAGTTCCGCTGCCTCTTTTCGAATCATCGTAGCCGGTAACAATGTCTCAAGGTCCACCTCAGGGACAGTCGGTGTCGGCAAATTATATCCTGTACGTCCTTCACGTGATACTTCAAAAATTAGCGTTTGCTCGTGTTGCATTATTTCATCCCCCCAACCACTTCGACAAACTGGTCAATCTCTTCTTTCGTACGCAACTCCGTCGCGCAAACCAACATCTGTGTCTGACGTTCCTCTTCATACGTACCGAGCGGCAGACCACCAATCATCCCATGCTCAAGTAGATGACGCGACACGTCTTCTGCGTCACGCCCAAAGTCTACGACAAACTCATTGAACATCGGTCCTTCATCAATGATGTTGAATCCTGCAGCTTTTAACGTTTCTTTCATATAATGAGCAGTTTGAATGTTTCGAACGGCCATATCACGAATACCGTATTTTCCTAAAGCAGACATCGTGATCGAAGCAGCCAATGCGTTGAGCGCTTGGTTCGAACAGATATTAGATGTCGCTTTATCACGACGGATATGCTGTTCCCGTGCTTGAAGTGTCAACACGAATCCGCGTTTGCCGTCCTCGTCGACTGTTTGACCGACAAGTCGCCCCGGTAGTTTACGCATCAAAGTTTTTTTGACCGCGAAGTATCCACATGACGGTCCACCAAAACTTTGCGGAATACCAAATGGCTGTGCATCCCCGACCGTGATGTCCGCACCGAGTGCCCCTGGCGACTCCAAAATCCCGAGGGCGAGCGGGTTGCTCGACACGATGAAGAGTGCACCGGCTTCGTGAGCCAGCTCCGCCATTTTTTCTAAGTCTTCAATGCGACCGTAGAAGTTCGGATATTGAACGACAAGACAAGATGCGTTCGTCAAGTCGAGGTCGGACACATCTGTTACCCCGTTCAACACATCTGTATAGTCGACTGACAGTCCTGGTCCGTCCGCATAAGTACGGATCACGTCCTTCGCTTCAGGATGCACCGCACCGGAGACGACGACACGTTTCTTCTTCGTCTGTGCACTCGCTAAGTATGTCGCCTCAGCAAGAGCTGTAATCCCGTCGTACATCGAAGAGTTCGCGACGTCCATCCCTGTCAATTCACAAATCATTGTTTGAAATTCAAACATCGCCTGAAGTTCACCTTGTGAAATCTCAGGTTGATATGGCGTATACGCCGTATAGAATTCAGAACGCAAAAGCATATGGTTCATCACACTCGGTGAAAGATGATCATACATCCCTGCCCCAAGGAAGCTCGGGTAAGATTTCGTATGTTTGTTCTTATCGGCCAATTTCGTCATATGACGAACGAGATCGACTTCCGGAAGCGGAGCCCCGATCGCCGCCAATGATGCTTGTTCGCGAAGTGTTTCTGGAATATCCGAAAGAAGCGCTTCGATTGAATCGACGCCGATTGTCTCTAACATGTCTCGTTCATCTTGTTCGGTCATCGGTAAATAACGAAATTCCATTCTGTTCATTCTGAATCCCCCTGTTTCATTTCGTTCGTTTATAGAAAGGTGTCGGTACGCGTTCGGCTTCAATCTTTTTGCCACGGATGTCGATGACAAAACGATCTACATCTTTGTAACGTGCATCGACTCGTGCCCATGCGATTGATTCATTTACAGTCGGAGGCATCGTACCGGTCGTGACAACGCCGATTACATTACCATTCAATTCAACTTGCGCCCCTTGGCGGGCAATCCCACGACCGAGCAATCTCAATCCAATCAATCGATTCGGAATGTTTTCTTTTTGAGTGACGAGTGCTTCCTTACCAACAAAGTCAGTATCTAGCTTGACGGCAAAATTGAGATTCGCTTCGAACGGCGTGACTGACTCATCCAACTCATGACCATAAAGCGGCAAACACGCTTCGAAACGTAATGTATCGCGTGCGCCCAGTCCACACGGGGTAACACCCTCGGCTTCAAGTGCTTCCCAAATAGCAGAAATCGCTTCTGAACGAGCATATATCTCAAATCCATCTTCCCCAGTATATCCACTTCTAGAGATAATCGACGGCACACCCGCCACGTCCCCATTCATGAATTTGAAGAACCCGATTTCATCAAGCGCCACATTTGTGATGGTTTGAAGCACAGATTGTGCATGTGGCCCTTGAATCGCAATTTGACCGTATTCATCCGATTCATTCGTCACGACAACATCACCGTTCACGTATCGACGAATGTGCGCTTCATCCTTTTCGATATTCGATGCATTGACAACGAGCCAATAAGCATCCTCATCTAAACGGTAGACAAGTAAATCATCTACAACGCCGCCGTCTTCTAGGCAGAGAAGATTGTACTGGGCTTGACCGACTTTTATCTTCGAGATATCATTCGTCACCAAGTTTTGAACTTGCTCAAGTGCGTCCGGCCCTTCGATTCGAATTTCTCCCATGTGAGATACATCAAACATCCCCACGTTTTGACGTACAGCCAAATGCTCTTCTTTAATCGAAGAGAACATAATCGGCATTTCAAATCCCGCAAAATCAACCATCTTCGCCTTCGGTTCGATTAAATCGAACAAAGGCGTACGTTTCAAAGTAACCTTTTCCATAATATCCCCCAATCCCGAACATAAAATGCTTTTGTTTTTGAAATCTTTCGTTTTCCATTTCACTTTAACAATTTTTAAACCTTCTGCATAGGTAAAAAAGAGAAAAAGAAAAAGGATGGAAAACGAAAACGTTTTCATCCTCATTATTTCATATTTTCGACTCGGTGGAAACGTCAGAACGTTCAATTCCAGCTGTCCGTTTGATTTCATGAGTTAGCTCAACGGCGGCTTGCTTCAATTCAATCGATTCACTCTTCGCATTGACCCCAAACTCTTTTATTTGGGTAACAGATCGGTTGACCGCATCCACGTGTCCTTTGATCTCATTGACCAGTTGACCAATCACGTCTGCCCGAAGTTTAAACCGTTCCGTTAGGCGATTCAAGCGGCCGAATTCAGGCTTCATTTTATTTTTAAATAAGAGGTAACCATATACCCCAAGTCCAACTATTGCTAGTCCAATGATTGCGAGATTTATCCAAATCATACGTTCCTCTCCTTCAAACGAATAATGTATTCTGCAATGTCTTCTGGCGTTTGCGTTGCATCAATAGACTCGTCCGCTTCCCGGTAGGATGCATCACGTCGCTCATATAACTCCTTCACTTTCGTTCGTCCTTTTTGAACTAGCGGGCGATCAGATGCCTTGATCCGTTCCCAACATATTTCAAACGGCAGGTCTAAATGAAGCACAGTCCCATGATCACGCATCCATCGCATATTTTCAGGTCGCTCAATAATCCCGCCTCCTGTCAGTACAAAGTCCGCGTCGACTTGTCTTAGAACTTCTGTTTCTACTTCCCGAAACGCTGACTCACCGAACTGTTTAAAATATGTAGCAATATCCATCCCTATCTGGGCTTCAATACACTGATCCAAATCAACCGTTTCACCCGCTTCTCTCAATAGTGGGAATAAGGTAGATTTACCTGTACCCATAAATCCCACAATGTAAAACGGTTTGTCATTCATAAGTCATCACCTCTTTATGGCGTTCACCGGATGATAATACCATGTCCACTTCAGTTCGATTGGGTGCAATCGGCCGACATGTCACAGTACCCGTCGGTTTATGAATCGTCAAAGGGTGCTCTTTGCATCGTCCTTTTGCCAATAACAAATGTGATTCGAAACGAATAGACAATATTTCATCGGAGATTTGCCTTGTCGTTCTCTCTACATCAGTATACCAAAATAATGCAGCTCCTAGTAACCATACAATCAAGGTCAGGGTGACGATGAGGAAGAATCCACGTTCATACACATGACGTGCCGCTCTCTTTTGTACGATGAATCGGTCCATGAAATTTGAAATCCTACCCCGACCGATTCGACATGATACTGATTGATTCCTCTTAAAAAGAGTAAGTTCCCTCCTCCGTCTCCCACCATCACCAAATTGCCGTTTACCTGTTTGATTGTCCATGGCCACCGCTCCTCATCCGATTTGACGAAATCACCTCGCAACCGCCCGGCATCGACACGGCAATTTTCACTCCCCATCAAACGACGTACAATCAATTGCGGTGTCGTATGATGGTTCCATTTAGGCTGTTCATAAAGATGTTGACCCAGAGTAAGCAGTTCAACTAAAAGGAAAAGAAACATGGGTAGAATCAGCAAAACGAACGTCATTTCAATCATCGTAAACCCATTTTCATAATGTCGGTAAACAAAATTCTTTCTCACATACTTGTTCACGTCCTGACGGTTCAGCAGCCTCAAGTAGCACCTCCCCTTGTAATCGCTCAAAAATAAACAACGTTTCACTCAGTCGATCGACTCGTTCATTCCCTTGCACTACGAATGATGTCAATATGAAGATCCACCCCATCACAACCGCAATGCTGACACTCAATTCCCACAGTGAATAGCCCATCTCATCCATCTTCACGAACAATCACCTCCGGTTCGTATGTACCGATTCGAAACTTAAGCGTCACAGACGTTTTTCCACTGACAAATTTCCATTGACCTGCATAAGCCGCCGTCGCTTGTGAAAAGGTGATTGTATGATATGAAGGCAAGTATACCTTTACGCCACTCGGCACATCCACTTCTCGAACCACACTTCTCCCACATACAATAAGGTACGTTTTTTGTTTCGAAACCCAAAGCAATTTTGGCACGCAACTCCCATCCTCAGAAATATACGGATACTGTCCCGCTTCTTGAATGTCGGCAACTAATGAGTCAGTAAAGTCGAAAAGTTCAATTCGTTCGAATGGCTTCACAACCGGCGCGCTGATGAGTAGTAGAAAAGATAAGACCACTAACACCCAGGTCACTTCCACTAACGTATAGCCCCTCATTGTTTAGTCAATGTTCCGTCGAGAGGCGAATACGTATAGTCGACCGATTGACAACTATAAACGAGTGGGTCTTTAGCAGAGGCTCGATTGATTTCCTCTAACGTCACCGGATATCCTTTATGCTCTGCGTAGTGCAAATTAATTTCGGACTCGACAATTCGCACGCTCCCTTCACAACTTACTTGATCCGCCCGCGACTTCCCTTCCGTTAGAGATGGGACAAGCAATAAAAGAAGCACGGAAATAATTAACAGAACTGCCGCCATTTCAATCAGTGTGAACCCTTCCTCTTCCTTCATGTGTAAGTTCCCCCTTCATAATTGGGCCATAATGAGTTTGACCGGCAAATACAAGGTATAAAATAAGACTGCAATCATCATGCTTAACACGCCATATAAAGCTGGTTCTACTTTTTCAATTAGACTTCGAATATACTGCTCCATTTCTTCGAAAACGAGCTCTCGGTGAAGGGACATCAATTCGCCGAGCTCACCACTCATCGCCCCTACACCCAATAAACTCACGACCTCATAGTCAATGAACGGCTCACTTTTCGTTGCGTCCTCAATACTCTTCCCATCAGACATTCGCTGATGAATTCGTTTTGCCAGTTCAGCCATCTCCCCTTCCTCATCGGAAAGTCGAGAAATGATTTGACGGATATTTGTCTCGGTCTTCTGAAGCAATGACAGTTCACTGACGAATAGATACGTCATATATAATGTTTTTCCTCGTTTCCATATGTAGAATGGAAGTTCGGTTCCTCTCCGATGTAAAACGTATAAGATTACGCCTACCGTGAAGAACGTACAAAATAGTATCGGAAAGAACCAACGGGATAATAGAACCGTAGCCACTCCGCTATGCGATGAAAGATCTACCATTCCCATCAACTTCGGAAAAATGTATAACGCATAAATCATGCCTAACAGAAGTAGGATGAAAAAAATGAGCAACGGATAGCGGATGAGTCGTTTCAATTCTTTTTTACCGCGCTGCCTCATTTCTAACACTTGAACAACTTGAGACAATCCATCGATGAATCGACCGCTCTGTTCCGCTGTATGTAACATCTCTTGCATCTGTTTATTCGTGACAATCACCGAGAACACTTTAGACAACTCTGTGCCCGACTCTAATAGCATCCTCATGTGATGAACCTTTTCTTTCATATTCCCTCTCTCATGAAACTCCAATGTTTCCATCGTCGTTTTAAGCGAGACTCCTCGGGACTGAAGACGTAGGAATCGTTGAATCAATCGAGCGGATGAGTTGAAGTCAGTGCGGACCATTCACAAGTCACCTCCTGATTCCGGGTCAATACACACCAATGTCTTTCAACAGACGACCTCCCAAGAAGCTGCTCCAATCGTCTCTCTCCGTCTTCTATGGATGCTGTATGGAACGTGGTAATAGTCATATGTCCACTGAGCGCGGCATCATATGCGACAAGTAGCTCTTCTTCAGTCCGAACTTCCCCGATGACAATGATATCCGGATCTGCACGAAGCGTTTCTTTTAACAACTGCTGATGCCCTAGTCCTGCTTTCGCGTTCACCTCTAATTGAATAACCCCTTCAACGACCTGCTCCGGTGGGTTCTCAATCGTTACAATTCGTTCATGCTTCAATTGATTTAATAATGCATATAATACCGTGGTCTTCCCAGCTCCAGTAGACCCACCTATGAAGAATAGTCCACGACGAGCCGCTACCATTTTGTTAAAACGTTCTACATCATGTACATGTAACAGTTCATCAAGTTCGAACACATGGTGCGGAATCCTCCAAGACATCATCGTCTGAGTAAATGAAGGCAAAAATGTCACTCGAATCACATCTTGATTCAGTTCGTAGACACCGGACTGCGGAATCCGTTGATTCGTTTCAGATAATGAACACCAATAGCGCATATGAAACGTCAGTCGATCATACAGATCAACATCGATTGATCGAAACTCGACTAATCTCATCGCAGATCTGATTTGAATTTTCACCTTATCGAAATCCGGTATAAAGTGAAGATCGCTCGCGCCGACTCGACGTGCCGAAATTACTAGTTCTTCAATGAGCTCCTTCATCTCAATCACCTCGCTATAAGCATAAAAAAAAGCCCACTAAGTTTAAAGTGGACTTGTTTTATGAAACTTGGACTGAAACTACATTATGACGACGCGCATATGTTTCGATTGAAACCTTGTCATAGCCGACAATCACTTCTTTTCCATCAGTCAGGATCGGACGTTTTAGTAGTTTTGGATTTTCACTCATCAATTTGAGTAATTCACTTAATTTCAAATCCTCCACATCAACATCAAGTTGTTTGAAGGCCTGGCTTCTCGTCGCAAGGAGGGAGTCAACGCCTTCCTCACTAATCGCAAGTAACTGTAATAGTTCATCGACAGTCGGTGCATCTCTGAAAATATGACGTTCGCTCACTTGCAGTTCCTGTTCTTGTAAAAACGCTTTCGTCTTTCTACATGATGTACAACTTGGATACGTGTAAAACATTAGTTCTGATGCCATTATATGTTCCTCCCTCATTCAACTTCTCACTTCGCTCAGTTTGTATAAGTTGATTATACATCCCTATACCCCTTTTGTACACTTTTTGTACAACTTTTTTAATTTTTTTGTACAACTTTATTTTCCGTATTCACTTCACATATTTTTCACGATTATTTTGCTCAATTCTCACGTTTCCATAGCATTTTTTCGAATGTGTTGGTAAAATAGTGAATGAGAATGGAATAATGCACGTATGGGGGGATTAACATGGCAAGAATGTTTCGTGTCCTAGGCTTTTGGACTGGGTTAGTAGCGGCACTTGCTTTCGTAGGCGCACTAGGCGGCGACCAAAGCAGTAGTGAACATACCGGCGACTTTATCGTGATGGGACTTGTCTTCTTAGCACAAACGATTTTCTTCGTCGCTCTTGGTTACTTAAAGTTAACTGAAAAAACGTATGTATATGTGTTCGGTGCGTATTTGACAATTTTCTTCGTTGTCTTTACGTATTGGAGCAACTTCCAAATGTAAAAAAGATTGTCTCACCGGAGACAATCTTTTTTATTATGTGAAAAACGGATTTGTACGTTTTTCTTCTTCGAGCGTCGTCTGCGGACCGTGTCCCGAGTAAAGGATCGTCTCATCAGGAAGGAGTTGCTTCATCCGATCGATAGATCCCATTAATGTTGACTGATCACCACCAAACAGATCCGTCCGTCCGACGGATTGTTTAAAAATCAAGTCACCACAAAAGGCAGTCTTTTCATCAGCCATATACAATACGACACTTCCTGGGGAATGACCCGGTGTATGATAGATATGAAATGTGAGATTCCCGATTCTTAAAACATCACCTTCATATGTTTTCTCTGCGGGTTTCATCGAAGGCATCGGTAAGTTAAACGCAGAGGCCCCATTCTTTTCTCCATTCGTTAGCCAATCGGTTTCAAGACGATGTATATACACAGGTATTTGATAGCGTTCGCGAAGTGCATCGATGCCACCGATATGATCAAAATGCGCATGCGTCAACAATATCGCCGAGGGTGTCCCGAATCGATCGATTACTTCAAAGAAGCGTGGATCATCGGTTCCTGGGTCAATGACGACCACCGTGCCATCCTTTTCTAAGACGTATCCATTCTCTTGCGCTAAACCAGATGTAATCTTTTTGATTTGCATATCGTTCATCCCCTTCTTGTTCAAAACAATATTGTGGCAAAATTGTATCGATGTCAACCTTTACTCGACAGCGCCCTAATAATCGGATAAAATAATAATGATATTTCAGTGAAATTTTTATGAATTTCATGACGTATAATTAAAGGGGGAACTCGTCATGCATTTGTATGAACCGTTCGGATGGATGTCCGTCATCATTGCGATTGTGGCTATCTGGGGAATGCTTCGTTCATTCCAAAAACGCCAATTCTTTCCGCTCGTATTTGCAGGTTTAACTGTACTCGTATTCGGATTCTTTGGAATCGCTACCTTAATCTACGGTGGAATTCCAGGTTAATTGGCATCACGCAATCATTAAGCGACTTCGGTCGCTTTTTTGTTTCATTTTTTTAGTTGAACCTCTGTCCATGAAAATGAATTCAAATAAAAAACGGACCGTTCCACTAAATGGATCGGTCCGTAAACTGCTTATTCTTTTGTCTGTTCTTTGAAACGAAGAAGATCGGAATAAATTAAGTCGTCGTTCATTTGCAAAATCTTTTCCGCTTCTTCTGTCATCGGACCACATAGCGACGTGTCTTCCACAACTTCACCAGAAGTCGCATTGTAACATGTCGATTGTGTCCATACATACTCATCCGTCACGACCGTACCGTCACGGAAAATAGCACGACTGTTACGATTTTCTGAGAACAAGTCGTTCCCGAATCCAATCGTATCCGACGTATCAATTCCAAGAAGGTGTAAGATTGTCGGTTTCATGTCGACATGACTCCCGATCGTCTCATGCACTTCACCTTTCTTCTGATCCGGTAAATGGATTGCGAATGGTACTTGTTGTAACTTCGCTACATCGAAAGGCGTCAATTCGTCTTTTCCGAGCAACTCAGCCATCGCATCGTTGTGGTTTGTCGAAATTCCATAGTGGTCACCATAGACGACAAAGATGGTATCATCCCACATCCCGTTCTCTTTCAATTGATCGATGAAGAGACCGAGTGCGTAATCTTGATAGGCGAGTGCCTGAGGGAAATTGTTCAATGTGGTCGAGCTTGTCTCGAACTTCGGTACGAGCTCATAGTCCTCACTCGGCATCGTATATGGGAAGTGGTTCGTCAACGTAATGAACTTCGCGTAATACGGTTCCGGTAATTCTTTAAGCATTGGAATCGATTGCTCGAAGAAGCTATCGTCTAGAAGACCCCACTCTGTCATATTTTCAGGATTACCGAGGTCATAGCTCTTCTCATCAAAGAACTTGTCGACACCTACATTTTTATACATTTGATCACGGTTCCAGAACGATTTGTTGTTCGCATGGAACACTGCTGAGTAATAGTTGTCTTCTTTAATTAACTCAGGAAGTGCCTGATATTCGTTATCTGCGTTCGTAAAGTATACGGCACCACGTGGTAAGCCATATAAAGAGTTATCTAGCGCAAACTCTGCATCCGATGTTTTCCCTTGACCAACAGTATGGTAATAGTTTGGCCAATAATGAGATTCATCGATCAACTTGTTCAAGTTCGGCGTAATGTACTCTCCATTCGGTGCTTTCATATTGTGCGTGAAGTTCTGAGTCGATTCAAACGAAACGACGATGACGTTCTTCCCTTTATACTTCCCGAACAAATCTGGATTCGGTGCAGCATAATTTTGACGAGTGAACTGTTCGATTGTTGCGAGTTCTGATTCGTCCGCCATTGCCTTTTGAGCAGATGTTTTTGTTTGAAGCATCGCATCATATACATGGAAATTAAATGTTCCGATGTTTTTAACTAAAAGCTCACGGTCAAATGAGCGAGTCAACAATTCAGGGCGCTCCGTCTCAGCCAAAGAAAGGTTGAATAAGAATACAGATACGGCTGCAACAAATGTGATGAGAGCACGACGATGTGATGCCGCATTCTCTTTCAAGTTCATCCGCCATAGAATAAATGGAAGAACGAACACATCACCAAGAATAATTAAGTCTTTCCACTCTAATAATGAAGTAAACGATGAAGAGATCGTCTCCATGTTCGACGGTTGCATGATGACAGGAACTGTCAGATAGTCCGTGAATTCCCGAAAATACACGGCATCCGCAAACAGAACGAATGAAGCAACCGCATAAAGGGTGAAGAGTACCCATTTTTGTTTGTTTCCTTTAAAGAAGAAGTGGAAGGCGAACAGGAATAAGGTCGAACTGATCGGGCTAATCAGTAAGATAAATGCCTGCGCAGTGTTTTCAATCGGAATGTTAAAGAAAAATTGATAGACGATGTACGTCTTCGTCCAAAGCAATAACGTAAAAATCCAAAATAAACGATATTCTTGAAACGAAGTACGGACCGTGTCGTTCAGTCTCGTCGATAGCTTCGAGAAGCGTTGAGATGAATTCATCAGACGGTCTCCTCCTCTTTTCAGTTTTTAGGCAAGTTTTCATAGCCATTTTTATATTTGTTCATACATTGTACAATTCAAAATGAATAGTACACGTCCAGTATCAAGACCAAATCTTACTCCTTTTTTAATAAAAAATCAACTATGACGTTACAAATTTTACAATATCCCATACCCTTTCCCATAAGAAAACACGCCTGCATCAAGCAGACGTGTCGTCATTATACGCGTGTCGGAAGGAAGTGTTTACGTGCTAACCACGCACACCCGATTACTCCGGCATCGTTTTCAAGTTCTGCGATTTTGAAAGTCGTTGACTCGTAGACGCGTTCGAGCGCAAACCGTTTAAATTGAGCGTCTAACGGTTCGAGTAATGCATCACCAGCTTTAGAGACGCCACCCCCGATGACAATCATTTTTGGATTGAGCGTGTTCGCGATGTTCGAAATCGTCAAGCCAAGATATTCCGTCATTTCGTCAATGACTGATGTTGCGATCGAATCGCCCGCCTTATATGCTTCAAAGACGTCACGTGCCGTCACTTCCTTTAGGTCGTTCAAGGATGTGTCTTGATTTTTCCGTTTCTGCAGAGCCAATCGTGAGATGCCCGTAGCGGATGCAATGGTTTCGATACATCCCAAACGACCACAACCACACTTTACAGCTTTTGTATCATCACGCTCTACCGTAATATGACCAATCTCTCCAGCCATACCTGCTGTTCCGTGGACGATATTTCCATTTGTGATCACACCACCACCGACGCCCGTTCCAAGCGTAATCGCCAACAATTCAGATGCCCCTTCTCCAGCGCCTTTCCACATTTCACCGAGCGCTGCAGCATTCGCATCGTTTTCAAGTACAGCCGGAAGACCGACCGCCTGTTCGAATTCGCTCACAAGTGCGAAGTCTTTCCACCCGATATTTGGAGAATATTCAACAACCCCTTCTGAGAAGTTGATGAACCCTGGCGCGCCGATTCCAGCGCCCGCAAAATCTTCTTTCTTTTTACCTGATGTCACTAAATATGTTTCAAAAGAAGCTGCAATGTCCTTCGGGATATGTACACCGTTTTCTCGAATATCCGTTTTGACTTCCCACTTATCAGAAATGATGCCGTTCATGTCTAAAACAGCCATCTTCACCGTTGTACCTCCGATGTCGATCCCTAGTAACCATTTCATATCGTTCACTCCTCATCTCAACTAAATCGCTTTCATTGATTAGTGTACACTATTATCCCCTTAGTGCAACCCTTTGCACTAAGGGGTTTCTGTCAATCCGTTGAATTTTTCAATTCATGGGTCAAAATGATTTTAGCCGTATCATAAACACGTTGTTCGATGATGCCCCCCTCATACATTTCATCAAGTTCCATCATCATGAGTGAGATTTCAGCATCCCGTTCTCCAATGTAAATAATGGTTCCGAATGATTTTAAAAACTGCTGGACATCATAAAAGTTTTTCATGCTTCTTCCTCCATCGTTGATTGCACATAACGGTATAGCAGTTCTCTCGTGGCTTCCATAGATGACGTATGAGTCCGCTCATAGCTATGACTGGATTCGATTCCAGGTCCAACCAATGCGTGTCGTACATCATAACCGGCACGAATGGCGGCTGATGCATCTGAACCATAGTATGGATATATATCTACCTTATAGTCGATCTCGTAAGACTTACAAAGTGACGTAAATTTCCGACGCAATCCGATGTCATATGGTCCAGAAGAGTCTTTGGCACAGATCGAGACGGTATATTCATCTGAATGTTGTCCATCCCCTAGTGCCCCCATATCGACAGCGACATACTCCACAACCGCTTCTGGAATACCTGCATTCCCTCCGAAGCCGACTTCCTCATAGTTTGAGATTAAGTAATGAACTGTATGTGGTAAGTCTTGATCGACCAAGTCTTTTGCGAGGTCTAATAAAATAGCGACGGATGCCTTATCATCCAAATGGCGTGATTTCACATAACCTGAAGACGTCACTTTAAAACGCGGGTCAAATGAGACGAAATCCCCCACTTCAATCCCTAGTGCGTTCACTTCTTCACGCGAGTGAACCTTTTCATCGAGTCGGACTTCTATATTCGATGCTGAACGCTCCGCAGAATTGGCATCCTTATAAACGTGCACACTCGACTGATGAATGAGAATCGTACCTTCAATGGCTTCTCCTTCTTCACGATGAATAAGACAGTTCTCCCCCTCGATTGCCGTCCAGGCGTAACCACCGACTTGAGTCAAACGCAAACGCCCACTCGGCAAGATCTCTTTCACCATCGCCCCTAACGTATCGACGTGCGCTGTTAACAGACGCGCTTTTGTTGACCGGCCAGGGAATGTCGCTAGCAATGCTCCTTTATGTAGCCGAGACGTAGTGACTCCGAGAGCGCGTAGCTCGCTCTCCGTATATGAAATAGCTTCTTCCGTCATACCAGACGGACTCGGAATATTCACTAATGTCTTTAATGTATCCATCATCTTGTTCATTTTGCTCTCCCCTTACCAAAATCCGTACCCATACAAGAATCCAAATAATAGGATTGTGAGCACAGAAAATAAGATTCGTTGTGTTCGATTTTTCTCATCAGGCAATCCGACGACTCCGGAGACGAAGAATCCACCCATTAGTCCACCTGCATGTGCGAAATGGTCTAAACTTGCACCTAAAACAAATGCCAGGCCCACATTTAATCCTAACATAATAAACAATGGAGGTCCGAGCGTCTTCATAAAAAGTGAACGATCTCGTAATCCAAAGTAAAGTAGCGAGCCCACCAATCCAAAGAGTGCACCAGACGCCCCCGCCGATATGGATTCACTGAAGGCGAACGATGCCGTCGTCGCCAATACCCCACTGATGATATAAATGATCAAGAATCTGATTGACCCATACATTCGTTCAACAAGTGGGCCGAGTGACCAAAGCGCAAACATATTGATCGCAAAATGAAACCAACCGATGTGTAGAAACATCGGGGTAAGCAATCGCCACCATTCTCCTTGTTCGATGAGCGGATTCACTTTCGCGCCGAATGTGATCAACGTATTCGGGTCAAATGTCGAGCCGACCGACTCCGCTACCCACATCACTAAAAATGTAAGGAGTAGGAGTCCGTACACTACTTTCGGTTTGCCAAACGAAAATCGCTTCTTAAGCTCCACTTTCTTCTTCCGATCGAGCGAGACCGCAAGAAGACGAAACCGATCTTCTTCCATCGTAGGAGTACAAATCGATCGAGCCAACGTCACTTTCGCAGGAATCGAAAAGGATAACGAGTTAATTCTTTCTTCATCAACTAACCTCTCCCCGTACAGATGAATCGTCAACCGCTTCCGACCGATTCGGGCAAGACGAAAGGCGTTTAAGATGGCGTGGATATCCATTGCGACATGATTCACCCATGCCTTTTCAGTTTGGATGTATAAATCATAGCGATCGCCCGCTTTCGTATCGAGCAAGATGACCGCACGGGAAGGCTCTAAAACTCCTTCGATGCGTCCACCGCTTTCAACCGCATGATAAATATCTTCCCAAAAACAACTCGTTGCCAACTAAACCCCCTCCTCTCTCAATTCTATTGTAAATCACGAAACGACGCACGACCAAACGATGATTCGTTCTTTATGTATAAAAACCCGTAACCATATGGCTACGGGTTTTCATAGGGTGAAGATTACAAGACAGGCTCCATTGTTTTCATGAGTACGTTCGCAGAATGTTGCATTTTCTCATGCTCTTCTTGTGACAACTCAATCTCAACGACTTCACGAACGCCTTGACGGTTGATGATTGCTGGCACACCGATATGAATATCGCGCAATCCATACTCTCCATCAAGGTGTGCACCGACTGTCAACAACGTATTCTCGTTACGAAGAACAGCTTTCACCAACCGAAGGAGGCCGAGTCCAATCGCATAGTACGTCGCACCTTTGCGCTCGATAATATGATAAGCGGCATCACGAACATTTACGTAGATGTCTTCAAGGTCTTCCCAGTTGTATTCGTCATGTTCTTCAAGCAACTGCTCGACTGATTTTCCATAAATGCGCGCATTACTCCATGCAGCGAACTCCGTATCCCCATGCTCACCCATGATGTAGGCATGGCAGTTGCGCGGGTCGACATTGAAGTAATCCCCTAACATATAGCGTAAACGGGATGTATCCAACACGGTACCTGAACCGAAGACGCGATGTTTCGGAAGACCTGAATATTTCCAAGCGAGATGTGTCATGATGTCGACCGGGTTTGATGCAATGATGATGATTCCATCGAATCCAGACTCCATAATCTCTGAAATCATGGACTTCATGATTTTCGCATTCTTTTCAACGAGGTCAAGGCGTGTCTCCCCTGGACGTTGCGGAGCACCTGCCGTAATCACAACGATATCAGCAACCCCACAGTCCGCATAATCCCCTGCCCAGACGCGCATCGGAGATGAAGCGAAGGAAACACCATGATTCAAGTCCATCGCTTCGCCTTCGGCTTTTGCTTTATTAATATCGATGATGACAAGCTCCTCACAAAGACTAGCTGTCGTTAATTGGTATGCGAAACTCGCACCTACTGCCCCTGCCCCTACAAGTGCGACACGTGTTACTTTAGCATGATTTAATGTTTCCATATTGATTCTCCACCCTTCGAACAATCTGTTTCATGTATTTGTTATCTCTGTTACATAAAGATTGTAACATCATTCACAAACCCTAACTACAGTGGAAACCGTTTTCACTTTGGCGATATTGTGACAACATTCACATTCGGATGAAACATCTTCATTTTCTGTACTACCCTCATCTGAATACGAAAAAACAAATCATCGTTGCCCCAAACACGGATAAAAAATTAACCGCATCATTCCCGAGTAGACGGGACCCTGACACATAAATCGTCGGGACTTGATGATGAATTTTTTTCTCCGTCAGTTTGCCACAGACGTCACAGCGAAACTTCCGCTGCACTGTCGCGCCAAGTAACGTATCGATGATGCTTCCACTCAGACCGATTGCCCAAAGCATTAGAAAGAGCGGTAGGTCCACTTCGATAAACAATACTGAAGACAACACGATCACGAACGCTCCTACGATGGACATCATCGTCCCAAACGTTGACACTGCTCCGCTTGTGCCCGGTTCAACTCGTTTAAACGTGAACATGAATCGCGGTCGATGAGACGATAATACACCGAATTCCGATCCCCACGTATCACTCGTCGCGGCTGCAATGGAAACGATGTACATATAGAGAAAGACGTAATCTTTCGTATATAAAAATCCGAGTGCACAAAGGATACCTACCCCACCATTCGCCAATACTTGTATGGCATCACGGGCACCGGTCTTTTCGACGATATCGTCGACCCCTCGCTTATCCCTAGAGCGATATTTCGAGGCGAGCGAGGATGTCGAGAAAAATACACCGAGTAAGTAAAGTCCAAACCATCCAAACGATAATCCAATTACCGTACCCGTCACAACTGTCAATAGAGCTCCTGAGAGCGTCAAGGAGTGTAATCGATACCCGAGATAGGCGACAACGCATGTCACGATAAAAATGGCAAACATTGAATACTCTCCTTTTCCGTCACAATCCACTGTACTGGGAGATCGTGCGGTTCTGTCGGTACGTGTGTTACAAGTTGGGCAGAATAAGCTAGTGAAAGGGTCACACCTTCGTATGTTTCTAGAAATCGGTCATAGTATCCCCCGCCCCATCCGACGCGAAATCCAGAACGATCAAACACTCGTCCTGGGACGAGACATAAATCAATCGTCTGCGTCGTTGGAGAAGTCGTTGGTTCTAATATATTCATGACACCGATCTCAAGGTCATCGAATGAGTTGATGACATGAAATGTAAGCCCCTGCTCCATTACTTTCGGGACACACACCGTTTTTCCTTCTTTAAATGCTTCATGAATAATCGGTGATGTTTCGATTTCAAGTGGGAGTGACAATGTCACAGCAATCGTTTGACTATTTTTCCACAAAGACGTCGCGAACAGTCGTTGATGAATCAACTCATCCACTTCTTGCCGATTTTCCATTTGTCTAATGTACTGATGTACGGTACGTCTAAGCGCAGCTTTTTCATCCACAACGTATTCCTCCTTACAAAAAAAGCCGCCACATATGTGACGGCCGGTCCCTTATTACTTCACTTCGCGGTAAAGCGTGTGACGACGGAGACGTGGGTTGTATTTGCGCAACTCGAGGCGCTCAGGGTTGTTACGTTTGTTTTTCTTCGTGATGTACGTGCGATCGCCTGTTTCTGTGCAAGCTAATGTAATTTTAACGCGCATTTCTTTCACTCCCATCTTAATGATGTTGTATCAAGTGCTTTTGCTTTACAGTCTAAGCATACTCAATTATCCTACCAAGTTTCCTGTGAAAAAGCAAGGTTATTTCACGTTCTTTTTCATTGAATCCTGTCCATACGGAGAAGTTTCAAGAGGCAGGCATGTGTTGACATTCTCACTCAACTGATACCGTTGTTTCAGCTCAGGAATGGAGATCTCTTCACCGACATAGACAACCTTCGCGACAGGGAACACGCTGTTTTCAATTCGATGGATCGCATCGAACAAACCACCGTGACCATGCGGATTGCGTGTCGCTTCAAAGGACAACATAGTTGAGTATAACGGAAGCTCAAGGGAATGCGCAAGTTCTCTCGCAGCAGGAATCGTCATCCAATCAAAATGGTGAACCACTTTGAACGGAACTCGTTTCGCCAGCTCATGTACAAGCTTCACATAGGCAATATTTTGTGTGGCCACTTGATTCATGACATGTTCTAAAAATGGACTCGTCGGTCGAACACGATAGACATGAATATTCCCATGTCGTTCATACTCCGGCAATCCTTCGTGATATGGTGTCAGTACGTAAACGACTTCTCCTTCATTCGCTCTAGCTTCCACTTCATCAATGACTCGTTTCCCGAGTCCACCGACGAGATGACCGTGATATTCAGGAGTGAGCACCAAAATGGCCGGGTCCTCTTGAACGCGTTCCTTTGTCACATAATAATCATGAGGCGCTAGGAATGAATCGATTTCGATATCTGCATCTTGAAGAAACGGATACGCTTTATAATGTTCGTCTAGTAATTGAGGTGTAAGCGAATCCTGATAGAGCGCCGTCTCTAGTTCTGCGAACAGACGCGCATGCTCACGGAAGCGTTCAGCTGCATATTGCGCAGTCGTTTGTCCATCTAAAATGAACGCCCAGTCGCTCGATACGGCCAACACATAATGACGGATCAATTGCTTCAACGCACGATCGGTTAACTCAGATTGCTCGCGATAGTCTGCCACATCTTTAACCAATTGCATCTCCATCATATGAAGGTGTCGAAGCATCCATTCGTTCCGTTCATTGATCCAAACCTCGCCATATCCTTTACGTCCCCATGTGTTCATCGAGACGTGAACGGTCTGTAAATCTTTAAAATGACGTTCTAGGAAGATGGCCGGCGTGATCGTCTCGATCCCAAACTCATCAAGTCGTTCTGCGACTTGGCCAAGGAATTCTGGTCCTTCAAACCACCAATGACCGAACAGTTCCGCATCAAACGGTGCCGTGACGAGGAAAGGTGGGAAGGTTTGAGCACTGTGTGCCTCGAGATGCGATTCTAAGGTTTTGGCAAAGTCCATCGCATGATTTCCGATTTGATGCTCCGCCCATTCCCGTACATAGAAATCTTTCTGATCTGTATCGCCCGTGATCCGGTGCATTTTTAGTCCCGTATCGAAACGGATCCCTTCTGGATGCATAAAGGATTGAATGTAGTCCCAATCCCGATCATATGCCAAATCACGATAAAATTCACGATAGTCCGGGTGACCCGGATACCCAATCATCGAACTCCAAATTTTACCCGAAATGATTTGGTCCCGAGGGAATAGCGCAACACCATGTGGTGAATATACAGGCGCTCCGATCCCTTTCTCAGGTGTCGGATCTGCGTCGAGAAGAGCATGTTCGTCGACAAAGGTATAACGTATGCCCTCTTCAAATAAAATTCGGTCGACACCCGGTGTATAGGCACACTCTGGTAACCAAATGCCGGTCGGTCGGAATCCATAATGACGTTCAAAACAATTTAAGCCCGTACGGATCTCCGCGCGTGCAGCTTGCTCTGTAAATAGGTGCGGGTTAAATCCATGGGTTGCCGTACAAGTGACCATGTCGATATATCCCGCTTCACGATATGTACGGAACGCCTCGTTCAAGTTTTTATCCCAATACAAAAACGTATTTTTCAAATCGTTATACCGCTGACGATAAAAATGTAACGTTGCTGTTTCTGCATCTGTTCTGTCTTCAGATAACTCTAGTTCAATCAATTCGAGCATCTCATCCAAATGTTCCACATAACGGTCTTGAATGAGTGGGTCGGCAAGCATCTCGACAACCGGTGGTGAAATGCTGACCGTCCAATGCAAGGGTCGTTTCAAGCGGTCTACTTGCCATAAAATCGGCAGATATGTTTCAGAGATGGCTTCATAGACCCATCTTTCTTCTAAACGATGTTTTTCTTCATGCCGGACGTACGGTAAATGAGCATGAAGGACGAGTGAAAAGTATCCAGGTTTCATGTATAGAGTCCTCCTTATCGTACGTAACGGTATGCCGCATATTTTGGTAATGTATCGAGTACTTCAGGAGAGTCGACTTCTCCGTATTGCCAACGGCGTACCGGTTCCGCGAATCGACCAGTGCCGCTCGGCTCCGCACGAGGCGTATCCAGCGGTTTAGACGCCACAATCGGCAAAAACTCCCCTTCCATTGTGCGAATCCCAAATTCAAACACATATGTCGTATTCGGGTCTAGTGGACGAACGAACCAGCTATTCGTCATTTCTGGAAGGTCGAACGTGTAGGATCGGTTTGCCTGACCGCTACTGTAGTCCAGTAATGTCACGTCTAGAATTCGAAACGCTTTCGGCAAGTCTTCCCATCTTCTCATGAATTGGAGTTCTAACGTCTCTTTGACAAGATCAGACACTTCCCAACAAACGTACACTGAGTTCGGGGACTGAACGACCGCGTGTAAAAAATCGACATTGTATCGGTCTGGAAGTTGCCAAAAACCCTCTGGACCCTGATCAAGTAGTGGAGAAGTCGCTCCATCAAGCGTTTCCTTTGTCGATGCGACTTGTTTTTTAGACGTTTCAACTGTCGCCTTTGATTTCTTGTTTCCACCCTTTGGTTTCACAGGGGCAACCGCCTCCGATTCTTGTTGCTGATTTCTCCATTTCCGCCATGCGTATTGGACTTTGCCAATCGGGACGTCTAGTTCTGCCGCAATCTGTTTTAGCGTAAGTCCTTGTTGTTTCAAGGATACGATTTTCTCTTCCATCTCTATATGGCTCCCTTCATGTAAAAATCCATGTAGACTATTATTCGCTCCTTGAGTTTGATTTCCTGCCCAAAAAAATAAAGAACAACAGCACTGTTGTTCTTTACCACTAATCTTATTGGTTCAAATCATAATGTTTCCCTTTTTCAAGGAAAATTAAATGTTCACCGAAGTTCGTCACATGGTCACCCATCCGTTCGAGGTATCGAGCGATGTTCGAGAATTCGTATACATCGTTCGTTCCAACCGTCATCGCAGGAAGTGAACCGATATATTGTTTGATTACAGTTAAATTGATGTCGTCAATGACTCTGTCCATCTCGTTGAGTTCACGAACACGACTTACCTCGCCTTTACGATAAGCGCGCGTCGCAAGTTCGAGCATATCAATCAATTGTTCAGCCATCTGTTTGAGCGGTTGAATGTCGTGTAAATAAGGAACATGTTCGATTCGAGTGACCGCTTTAGCAATATTCGTCGCATAATCTGCAATCCGCTCGAGATCTGTGGCTGACTTCATCGTCACGATCAAACGACGCAAGTCAGTTGCGACCGGTTGTTGTTTGGCAATCAATAGAATTGCTTCATCGTTGATCGTCAATTCTAAGTCGTCGAGTTCATTGTCGTTCTCAATGACAGTCTTAGCTAATTCGAGGTCATGTTTTTCTAACACTTCGATGGCGGTTGCCGTTTGACGCATTGTCAAATTTGCCAAACGGACCACCTTATCTTCTAATTCAATCAATTTCGTATCAAAAAATGTGCGATTTTGTGCCATCAATCTAGTCTCCTCCTTAACCGAAACGGCCAGAAATATAGTCTTCCGTCCGTTTATCAGATGGATTCGAGAAAATCTTATCTGTTACATCGAACTCGACAACCTCTCCGTTTAAGAAGAATGCCGTTTTATCCGAAACACGGGCAGCTTGTTGCATGTTATGCGTCACGATGATGATTGAGTACTGTTCTTTCAACTCTTGAACCAACTCTTCTACTTTTAAAGTAGAGATCGGGTCAAGGGCAGACGTCGGTTCATCCATCAAAATGACATCAGGTTCGATTGCCAATGTGCGTGCGATACAGAGGCGTTGTTGTTGTCCACCTGAGAGACCATAGGCGTTCTCATTCAAACGGTCTTTTACTTCATCCCAAATTGCAGCCCCACGCAATGAACGCTCGACAATCTCATCGAGTACCTTCTTATTTTTGATGCCATGCGTCCGCGGCCCATATGCCACATTGTCATAAACCGATTTCGGGAACGGGTTTGGTTGTTGGAATACCATCCCGACCGACGTACGCAAATCTTCTACCTTGTATCCACGATCGAAGATGTTACGACCATGATATAAAATTTCACCATTTGTACGAACCGATGGGACGAGTTCGACCATGCGGTTCAATGTTTTAATGAATGTCGATTTCCCACAACCAGATGGTCCGATGATTGCCGTCACTTCATTCTTTTTAATATCGAGGTTGACGTCAATCAAAGCCTGGTCTTCTCCGTACCACAAGTTCAAATTGTTGACGACATAGGCACTATCTTTTTTCATCTCAGTCGTTTTCGGTTCTGTCGTAGTTGTGTTCACGTTTTGATCTCCTTTATTGAGCTCTTGTTGTTTCATCATCTCGAGGTTCCTCCCCATTCATCTGCAAAAAACCTTAATGTCGATTTGTATATTTGTTTCGAATATAAATTGCAACCGAGTTCATCGCGATGAGCATCGTCATGAGTACGATGATTCCCGCTGCAGCTAAGTTTTGGAACTCTGCTTGTGGGCGGCTCGTCCAGTTGTAAATCTGAATCGGTAGTGCCGTGAAGTCAGAGAACACACTGCTTGGTGTCGTTGAAATAAACGTCGCAGCTCCGACCATAATCAAAGGCGCTGTTTCTCCAATTGCACGAGAAACGGCAAGGATAATCCCCGTAATGATCCCAGGGATTGCTGATGGTAAGACTACGTTGAATGTTGTTTGCCACTTTGAGGCACCTAAAGCCAACGAGGCATGGCGCAATTCCATCTTGACAGCTCGTAGCGCTTCTTGTGAAGCGACGATGACAATTGGTAGACTCATAAGTCCAAGTGTCAATGCCCCAGCCATAATCGAGTTCCCTAACTCCATGACGCGAACAAAAATCGTCAAACCGAGCAATCCGAATACGATTGAAGGGACACCAGCCAAGTTCGAAATGTTCACTTCAATAAATGAAGTCATTCGATTTTTCGGTGCATATTCTTCTAAATAGATGGCGGCACCGACACCGATGACAAACACCATCGGTACGATGAGGAACATGAGCCAAATTGATCCGATTAATGCGGGATACAATCCAGCCTGTTCTGGACGTCTTGACGGGAAGTTACGCAAGAAATCGAGGTCAACCCAACCCGCCCCTTTTGAGAGGATGTCATAAATCAACGTTGATAAGACGACCAACGCGAAGACAAGACCTGCCAAAAAGATATATTTGAAAATCTCATTCATTTGTAAACGACGTTTGATGCGCGCAGACACCGTCTCGCGATTCATCAGGTTCTTTGTATTCTTGAACTCACTGTTCGGTAAAGCCATATTAGTACTCCTCTCTGAAGCGGCGCGTCACCCAGTTTGCGAATAAGTTCATCAATAGAGTAAAGACGAACAATAACGCACCGACCGCATAGATACTGTAATATTCGATTGTGCCATAACCTGCATCACCTTTCGCGATTTGAACGATATAAGCAGTCATCGTTTGAATCGCATTAAGTGGGTTGAACTCAAAGTTCGGTTGTGAACCACCGGCGATCGTCACAATCATCGTCTCACCAATTGCACGACTCATCCCAAGAACGATTGAGGCAATGATTCCCGACGTTGCTGCAGGCATAACTACTTTCGTCGCTACTTCAAGGCGCGTTGCACCAAGACCAAGCGCGCCATCACGGATTTTTTTAGGCACTGCACTCATCGCATCTTCAGAAATCGATGCAATCATCGGAATAATCATGATTCCGACAACAATCCCTGGACTGAGTGCATTATAAATTTGAAGTCCTGGAATGAGTGCCTGTAATACTGGTGTGATGAACGACAAAGCGAAGAACCCGAATACGATGGTCGGCACACCGGCTAACACTTCTAAAATCGGCTTCAACACTCGGCGAGCTCGTTCAGAAGCATATTCACTTAAGTAGATGGCTGATGCCAAACCAAGTGGAACGGCGACAATCATCGCAATTACAGTAATTTGGAGTGTTCCCATGACGAGAGCCCATACCCCGAAGCGCTGATCTGCACTTAGTGGATACCATTCTGTCGAACCTAAAAATTCAGCGACAGGGACTCGTTCGAAGAATTTGAATAGCTCAAATCCTAGTGTGAACGCAATACCGATCGTCGTAACGACTGATACGAATGCGCTCAAGAATAATAAGAACGGCATGATTTTATCAAACACGTTCGTCGTACTATATTTTTTTTGCTTATTTTGTTGAATCATCTCTCGAATCGAGAGCTCTTTTTTTGGTTGGTTCATCTCGTGTATCGCTCCCTACCTCTTCATACTAGAAAGCATGGCGAGAAGGCGAGACCGTGTCTCACCTTCTGCCACGCATCATCTTATTCTCCAGCGATCTCATCAATCATCTTCATGTTTTCATCGTAACGGCCTTGTTCCATTTTCACGTAACCGACTTCTTCAGAAAGGTCAGCTGCATTTTCGTTCATGAAACGTGCGAAGTCCGCAACTTGCTCTTTGTCTTTCAACGAAGCGTTGTTGACGTACGTGTAAATTTCACGTGAGAGCGGGTAAGATAAATCGTTAATCGTGTCATGTGTCGGCTCAACGCCCTCAACATTTAATGCACGAAGTGTGTCTTGGTTTTCAAGGTAGTAAGCGAATCCGAAGAATCCGATTGCACCTTCTGTGCCAGCTACACCTGTTACGAGTACGTTGTCATCTTCAGACAATTGTGCGTCTTGACGAATATCGACTTCATCAAGAACTTTCTCGTCGAAGAAATCGTACGTACCTGAATCTTTACCTGGTGCGAAGAATGAAATTTCTTCATCTGGCCAGTCAGAGCGAACGTCTTTCCATGTTTTCACGCTTGTATCTGTCCACATTTTTTTCAATTCTTCAATTGTAATATCTTGTGCCCAATCGTTTGCCGGGTTCACAACAAGTGAAAGACCGTCAAGTGCGACTGCAAGTTGTGTGAATTCCACACCATTTTTCTCAGCTTCAGCAGCTTCTTCTTCTTTAATTTCACGTGACGCGTTTGAGAAATCAGTTTCTCCCGTCACGAAGCGCTTGAATCCACCACCCGTTCCAGAGACACCGACTGTCACTTCAACTTCTGGTTGTTCAGCTGAATATTCTTCTGCGACTGCTTCCATGATTGGGAATACAGTTGATGATCCGTCCATGACGACTTTTCCTGATAGCGCATCGCCTTCAGCAGCGCCGCCTTCTTCGTTATTCCCACAAGCAGCACCTACGAGTGCGACTGAAGTGATCGAAGCGAGTAAAGCTGATTTTTTCATCCAAGACATTTGTGACGTCCTCCTTGAGTTTGCTTTGATTTTTGTTGTGGATCTGTTGTTCTGTCCTACAATTAATATCCTAATGAACTTCTATTAACGAGAAATAAACGGAACGTAAAAGAATTGTAAAGACAAAAAAAGAAGTCACCGAAGTGACTCCTTTTATTGAAGCATTGCATTCACATCTTCTAGATTGAAGTAAGCTTTCATGATGTCATGTGCGACACGAGTGTTAATCCCCTCTGCCTCAAGACCTGGCATAATGATTGCCCATGCAATTTCAGGGTTATCATAAGGCGCCCAACCGACATGGTTTGAGTTCAATGTCTTGATTGGTTCTCCGTTCGCATTTCGTTTTGCCTGACCGTCTTCGCCTTCAGCGATTGCTTGTGCTGTTCCCGTTTTACCGGCAGCAGTCATACCAGTCAGTTGCAAAATACGAGATGATCCGGATGATGATTCTACCCCTTGACGATACCCTTCACGAACGCGCTGAATGTATTCGTCTTGAATATTGACTTTGTTTAATGCATTCGGCTGGAACGTGCTAACGACTTGTTTCTTGTTTTCATCAAGCGAACCGGGCTCAATGATTTCTTTTAACAAGTGCGGTTGCACACGATATCCTCCATTTGCTAAGGCAGACGTATATTGTGCCAATTGAATTGGCGTGTATGAAATATATTGTCCGATGGCCATATCCATGAGGAGCGTGACACGGTCCGGTACACTGCGGAAACCGGTTGACTCAAATGGCAAGTCGATTCCCGTTTCGATTCCGAGTCCGAATTGTTTATAGTAGTGTTCCATCGTTTCAAATGCCTGTGTGACATTTTCTCCGACGATTTGACCTGTCGAATAGTAGTCAGCCAAGCGCAACGCAATCTGGAACATGTAGATGTTCGAAGACATCGCAAGAGCATCTAAGTCGTTGATGTTGCCCATATTTCGATATGAAGCTTTCACAGACGAACCGATTCGAATCGGAGCATCGTAAATATATTCTCCCGGTTTGACGACTCCTTCTTCAAATCCATAGGCGACCGTGGCGCCTTTAATGGTAGATCCGATTTGGCTCGCCCGAAGGACAGTACCTGTTGAAACGTCTTTAAACTCATTCGTTTCTAAATCAAGTTCTTGTCCAGAAAGTGCCAACAGTTCGCCCGTCTGAGGGTTCATGACGACTGCGAACGCCCGATCGAAATGTGGACTGCCAGACCGTCCAGCGCGAATTGCCTTTTTCAAAATTTCATCGACTTCTTTTTGGAATTCAATGTCTGTCGACAAGACGATATCTTTTCCTGGATTCCCGCTCACTCGCGTCGGCTCCCCGACCGGCTCCCCTTTGAAGGTAGTAAAGACATCGTATGCAGGCGTTCCACGAAGGACATCTTCATATTGTTGTTCCAAATAAGAAGTCCCGACACGGTCATTCAACCCATAACCTTTCGCCTGATAAGATGCGCGTTGTTCTGCCGGGATTTGGCGATAGCTTCCTAAGAAGCTTTTAAACGTATCGCCGAATGGGTAATCCCGTTGATAATAAGGCTCGACACTGACACCAGGCAACAGTTCTAAGTTTTCTTCAATGACTGCCATCTCTTTCGGACTCGCTCCGATTTTAATGACTTGTGGGTCGAGCGCATATCCGCTCTCCATATTGTGTTTGATGGCGATGATTTCTTCTGTCGCATCATCAAACGTAATTTCTTCTTCTGTAATGGAGTCGAGTAAGAGTCGGTCCACTTCCTGGTTGGATAGCGCGGCCCGCTCCTCTTCTGACAACTCTTCTAATAACGCTTGCGTACGCTCTTGCGCCAACTCGGGATTTGTTGCAATCCAATAGTCTTTCCGGTCACGTTCCGTCATCTTGCGGTCATCTTTTGGAATATCCACGATTTCCGCCAACTTTTTCGCAACGTCCAATCGTTCATCTGTTTTCGTCACTTGCGAACGACGATACATGACCGAATAGTTGGAAATGGTGTCCGCTAGCACTTGACCGTTCCGATCATAAATTTTCCCACGCGGTACCTCATATTTGATTTTACTCGACTCTGTTTTCTGTACTTCCCGCGCGATTAATTCTCCGTTCACGATTTGAACGACACCTAATCGGAATATAAGGGTCGCAAAGAGAATAAAGACGATGAAAAATAGTAAATTCAAGCGTAACGGTAAGTGGTTTCGCCGTTTCTTCGGCACTTTCACACGATTTTTAGCCAAGTCCGTTAACTCCTTCCGCAATCAATTCCTTCTATATGAAAGAAGACAGAGATTCCTGTCATTTTGTCCGTTTTTCACTATATCATAATTTGTTTACAAAATAATGAAAAGCATAAAAAAACCCGAGACTCTCATGAGAATCTCGGGTGATGTCAACTTATTTTGCGTCTGCGTACAACGTTCCAACATAATCCCAGTCGATCACGTGGAAGAATGCGTTGATGTAGTCAGGACGACGGTTTTGGTAGTTCAAGTAGTAAGCGTGTTCCCAAACATCGAGTCCGAGAATCGGCGTAACGCCTTCCATGATCGGTGAGTCTTGGTTTGGTGTAGACGTTACTTCGAGTTTTCCATTTTTCACGACGAGCCATGCCCATCCTGAACCGAAACGAGTTGTTGCAGCTTTCGTGAACTCATCCTTGAATGCTTCGAAACTACCGAACGATTCATCAATCGCAGCAGCGAGTTCACCAGATGGTGTACCATTTTCGTTCTTCTTCAAGAGTTTCCAGAAGAATGAGTGGTTCCAGTGGCCGCCACCATTGTTACGGACAGCAGTTTGAATGTCAGCAGGAAGCGAATCGATTTTTTGAAGCAAGTCTTCGAGTGAAGAGTACTCCACATCTTTCCCTTCGAGTGCATTGTTTACGTTTGTAACGTAAGTGTTGTGGTGTTTTGTGTGGTGGATTTCCATCGTGCGTGCGTCAATGTGTGGTTCGAGTGCATCATATGCGTAATCAAGTTGTGGTAATTCAAATTTAGCCATTACTAAAATCCCCCTTAAATGTGTTTTGAACAACGTTCGTCTTAAATGTAACAGATTTGTGACGGTCGACTCAATTGTAATGCTTCATTCTACATCTTCTTCTGGTAATGCCCAGACCGAAATAGATCCCGCCGCCACTTTAAATACCCCAAATCCTTCATCATCAATCTCAATTTTATCTTCACGTGTATTCGTCAAATCGACCCACGTCTCTCCCGCGCGCGCTTCTCCGACGAACATTCTTTTTTCAGCTTCGTCTGAAGTTGAAATGAGAACGGCACATCCGGAACGATCGATTTCTTCTACACCATGACGAACCCATCCAATCACATTCGGGTCATCAAAATAATCTTCTTGTTTCCCATATGCTTTTTCACGACGGGAGTAGAGCAACGTATTGATTGCAAGTCTCATTCCGTCGGTCGGATGAGGACCGTCGATTCCATAATAATCTCCGTAAAATACACAAGGGTATCCATCTTTACGAAGTAGGACGAGACCGTAAGCGATTTGCTTGAACCAATCTTTCACCCATGACTCAAGCGCCTCTTCAGGCTGTGAATCGTGATTATCCACAAACGTTACCGAGTGAAGTGGGTGTGACTGAACGAGCGTATCATCAAAAATGGTGCGCATATCAAACGCGGCCCCTTCTTCCGAGGCTTGATGCAATTTATAATGAAGCGGAACATCGAACAAATCGACGTTATAATCGATGTTATCAAGAAACTCACGACAGGCATCGAGGTCTGATTTCCAAAACTCTCCGACGAAATAGAAGTCATCACCCTTTTCATCGCGCATCGTCTGACTGAACTCTTTTACAAAGTCATAGTTGATATGTTTGATGGCGTCAAGACGAAAACCATCACACTTCGTCTCTTCGATGAACCATTTTCCCCAGTTTAATACTTCTTCCCGAACTTCAGGATGATGATAATCGATATTCGCAAACATGAGATAATCATAGACACCGAACTCATCATCGACATTATCATTCCATCGTTTATTCTCTCCAACGATGAAGAAGATGCCAGAACGATCGGTCGCGGCATCATAATCCGTACCATTGAAGTGGTTAAAATTCCATTTGAACGATGAATACTTCCCATCACGCGCTTCATAGTCAAACTTCGTCCAACCTTCGATTTCAAACTCCTCATCTGACAATACTTTTGTGCGGTCATTCGGATCGACTTCTAATACATTAAACTTCTCGGTCGCGTCTGCACCCGCTTTATGATTCATGACGACATCCATATAAATCTGCATCCCGAGTTCTTGCTGACAATACGATGTTGCTTCAAGAAGTTCTTTCTTCGTCCCATATTTCGTGGCAACTGTCCCTTTTTGATCGAACTCACCTAAGTCATATAAGTCATAAATGCCGTATCCCGTATCCTCACTACTTTGTCCTTTTGTAACAGGTGGTAGCCATAGCGCCGTGATTCCAGCTTTATTTAAATCTTTAGCTCTCTCTTTTAGTCGCTTCCAGTGTTTTTGGTCTGCTTCGACGTGCCACTCAAAAAACTGCATCATGGTGTGATTTCGTTCCATTTTGTTCGCCTCATTTCATATTTTTCAAAAAACAAAATGCTAACGACTATTTACCCAGCAATTTTAGTTTGAAAACAAAAAAGCGACAGTCACAAAGTGATGTCGCCGACGAATGGACCCTGTAGGACTTGAACCTACGACCGGACGGTTATGAGCCGTCTGCTCTAACCAGCTGAGCTAAGGGTCCTTATAAATAGCGGCGGAGGGAGTCGAACCCACGACCTCACGGGTATGAACCGTACGCTCTAGCCAGCTGAGCTACACCGCCATGTTGTTATACAGTAATAATATACTGAATATGATGTAGAGTGTCAAGGAGTATTCCTTGCCAAATAAGAAAAAGCACCCCAATTTTAATTGGAGTGCTTACATGTTATACGGTTACTTCGTTTGCATCTTCAAGCGTGATTTCTGTAATGTTCATCGCATGGTCACCGATTCGCTCCAAGTTCGAGAGCATATCAACGAAGAACATACCTGCTTGTCCATCACATGCACCCGTGTTCAAACGAACGACGTGGTTTTTACGGAACTGACGCTCGAGCATGTCGAGTTTCGCTTCCATTTCAATGACTTTACGTGCTTCGACCATATCGCCGCTTGCTAACGTTTGAAGTGACTTCTCTAACGTCGCACGTGTAAGGTCGTACATTTCAGTCAATTCTTTTTGTGCTTCTGAAGAAAGTGTTACTTTTGTAGCTGTCTTATAATCGATCAACTCGATGATGTTTTCTACGTGATCACCGATTCGTTCGATGTCGTTGATTGCATGCATGAGTGTCTTATGCTCTTGCGACTCTTGTTCTGTCAAATCAACTGCAGCCAATTTTACGAGATAGTCTGTGATCTTCGCATTTAACGAATTTAAGGCTTCTTCGATGTGTGCTGATTTTTCAGCATGTTTCTTGTCGCCAGACGTCAAATAGTTACGTGCTTCATCAAGACCAAGTTTTGCGAAGTCTCCCATGCGGATCACTTCGTATTTCGCTTGTTCTACAGCGATAGATGGTGATTGTTGAATGAAGATTGGATCTAAGTGTTGTGCTTTCGTGTCGACGATTGAGTCTTCACCTGGAACCAATTTCGTCACGAGCCATGCAATTGATCCGATGAACCAGAATTGAATCAATGTGTTGACGACGTTGAACGTTCCGTGAGCGAATGCGATTTGCATTTTATCTTCAATTGCTAAGAAATCTGTAATCCAGTAAATATAGTTCGTGAATGGAATCAACAGGATCATGAAGATTGTTGTCCCGATTAAGTTAAAGATTACGTGTGCTGCTGCGGCACGGCGTGCGGCAACTGATGCACCAATTGATGCCAAGATCGCGGTAATCGTTGTCCCGATGTTATCACCAAACAATACAGGAAGTGCGGCACTCAAATCGATTGAGCCACCTGCATAAAGTTCTTGCAAAATCCCGATTGTGGCAGAAGATGACTGAACGATGACTGTAAAGACAGTACCGACGATGACACCGAGGAATGGGTTGTCACTCATTGATTGCGTCAAGTCGATGAAATACTCACTTGAGCGAAGTGGGCGCATCCCGTCTCCCATCAATTCAAGACCATAGAACAATGCACCAAGTCCGAAGATGATTTGTCCGAGGTGCTGGTAACGTTCTTTCTTAAAGAAGAAGAGAAGAACTGCACCGATTGCAATCATTGGAAGTGAATATTCACCGACATCAAATCCGATGATGAATGCTGTGACCGTCGTACCGATGTTAGCCCCCATAATAACCCCGATTGCTTGACGAAGTGTCATGAAGCCGGCGCTAACAAGACCTACCGTAATAACGGTTGTACCTGAAGATGATTGAATCAATACAGTAACGATAATCCCGGCGAGTACACCAAGGAATGGATTCGTTGTATACTTATCTAGGATGTCTCGCAGGCGATTCCCTGCAGACTTTTGGAGTCCGTCTCCCATCGATTTGATCCCGAAGAGGAAGATCCCTAGACCTCCAAAAAACATGAATAACATTTCTTGCAAATTGTATTCCACGATTTTTGTACTCCTTTTAATTAAGAATTGGTTGGATTTGCTTGGTTTTTAATGCCCTACTCATTATGCCTTCATCGGTATCTTCATGTAAACACGTTTTATGTAAAAGTTTTATTAATACACTGTACCATTTTAAGGTTTTTATCAGTTTCTGTAATATAACAGATTGGAGTTTTCAGTATGTTGTCCACTATTTTGACGTTTCTTCGAACTAGTCTAATCCCATCTAAGGGCGTATTGCGTCTTCGTCTAGCCCCGCTCCATGCATATATGGGAGCCACATTTATCTTAACGCTCCTCATTACAATGCTAGACTTTCTTGTGATTCGACCGGATTTCTTTATTCCCATGTGGCTATTCCTACACGGCTTCGCCGTCTTCTTTTTCTATTTGATATGGGTCGCAATCATGGCACTCTATGTACAACTGTTTACAAAGATCTATTCGAAAAGTAAGTGGGCGTATCGTCAAGCTTGGCCATATGCCGTGTCGATGACCTTCGTTCCGACATTGATATTGGTCATTCTCAATCATGTGAACCCTGATTTTTTAGCTCTCGGCTTAATGATCGGTCTCGCCTACATTAGCTATCCCCTTACAAAAGTGCCACAACCAAAACAACGTCGGGCCTCTTGAGCCCGACGTTTTGTTTATGTTGGTGACAATTCTTTTAGCGTATGGTTCAATGCCTCACTTTGGTCTCCTAGATTCGTGCCCGCTTCTTGAAGGGCATGTTGAACATCTGACCAACGATCGACACCTTCGTTCAATTCCATCAATTTCCGCTCAAGCAACGAACTAATCTCTCGTAGTTGCTCATTCGATTCCATTAAATGAAAAAGTTGTTGCCCAGTACTTGTCGTATGGACCGAAATCGCCTGAAATTCATCTAGCTGAACTTTTATCTCACGATCGATTGTTTCGATCCCTAACTCGACACGTCTTACAGTATCTTTTAACAGATGCACTTCTTCAATAAAATCATTGACTTCAGAAAGTAAATCAGTCCGTTCTGCGTTTAGCGTTTCAATCGCGTTGACTGCTAGTAAGGTGGCTTCGTTTGTCATCTTCGCCAAATTCCCGACCTCACTGGCAACGACCGCAAATCCTTTCCCATGCTCACCTGCTCGTGCTGCTTCAATCGATGCATTCAATGATAGCATCTTTGTTGCGCCAGATACCGATAGGATACTTCGCAGTGCCTCATCTGCTTTGGATGAATTTTTTTCACTATCCATCAATTTATGTTGAATCGACGCGACTTGACGTTCGACATAATCACTTACCTCTTTGACAGACGAGAATGTTTCGAGTTCATCTTGTAAAATGGTTTTCAATTGATTTCCACGTGCATCTACACTCGTCATTTGCCGTTCTAGCATTTCGATTTGTCGCGTGACTTCTTTCATTTTCAACGTCGAACCGCTCGTTACGGTTTGATAAGAATGACTTGTATGCTCTACCGTGGCGGCGACTTCTCGAAACTGCTCAACTTGGTTATGACTGTTCAAAAGCTCCTGTTTAAAGACGGGAAGACTCATATGAAAGGCACTCGCGGTTTTTCCCATCATCTCCATCGATTGATTCCATAAATCAATAAAAGTATTGAACTCGGTTTCTAACATGTGCATTTCGTAAGATTTCGCTCCGAGCGTCACTTCATCAAATCGACGTGATTCAATGGCATGACGCAACGAATTGGCCAATCGACTTAATGGTTTTACTTCGTTGTGAATCAACCGTGTAAACAGGATGGTCATTCCGAGCATTGCAATTAACACGATATAAAAAATATACTTTCTCAATTCATTCATTGGACCCAGAACAGACTCCTTAGTGACGACGAGTACATAATCTGCCTTCAATTCAGGAATAGGAACCGATGCAATGAAAAAGCGGTCTGAATCCTGAACTTCCGGTCTTGAAGGTTCAGTTATCCCATTTAACAATTCGTCAGATTTCATTCCTTGTTTACCGGAGAGTTGGTCAATGGATTCACCGTTCACCAAAAATTGTGCTGCTTCAATGTCATCCCCCGATAAAATTGAAGCTTGTTGCATATATGTTGACTTTAAAGATCGGTTTAGCTGCTTTTCGCTCGCCACATACGCACTATACGAGGTCTTGATTGATTCTCTCATGACCGTGACTTCACGAATGAGGCGTTGCTCAATTTCTGAAGTCAACAATTGTTCAGACTTGATTGCGAACCAGCCAAACGTAATCACAAATACAAGAAGAACAATCGGCATCAATGTCCACTGCAAACGATGCGCCATTTTCATCTTTTTGTTTGTTTTTTCTTTTCTATAAAATACTTGAAACAAATTTCGTTTGACACTCCACTTCACGACACGCCACCTCTTTTTCTATTCTCGTCTATATATCGGTCTTCAGACGGTGGAAAATTATGAAGTAGATGTTAAGATAGCGTTAGAGTTTGTAAAGAGCACACATCCGTCACGCATCCTAGATGCTTTTTCACATTCTTTTCGTTATGATAATGAAGAAACCTTATCATCTTAAATCGATTGGATTTTGTCCAAAAGAAGGAGATTACGTATATGTCAGAAATTTTGCATCGTTCATTAACCCGTCCGATTCGTGTCGGTAACTTGATTATCGGAGGATCGAATGAAGTCATTATTCAGTCAATGACAACAACAAAAACGCACGACGTCGAAGCGACGGTCGCTGAAATCAAACGTCTTGAAGAAGCGGGTTGTCAAATCGTTCGTGTCGCTTGTCCAGACGAACGTGCTGCTGACGCACTTGCAGAAATCAAGAGCCGCATTAATATCCCGCTCGTCGTCGACATTCACTTCGACTACAAGCTTGCTTTAAAAGCTATCGAAAGTGGCGTCGATAAAATCCGGATTAACCCGGGTAACATCGGTCGCCGTGAAAAAGTAGAGGCCGTCGTAAACGCGGCAAAGGCAAAAGGGATTCCAATTCGCATCGGTGTCAACGCCGGTTCATTAGAAAAACAATTCCTTGAAAAGTATGGATATCCAACCGCTCAAGGTATGGTCGAGAGTGCGATGCACCACGTGAAGATTCTCGAGGACCTCGGCTTCTACAACACGATCATCTCGCTCAAAGCTTCAGACGTAAACCTTGCTCTTGAAGCATATACACTCGCAGCGAAGACGTTCGACTATCCACTTCATGTGGGTATCACAGAATCAGGTCCGCTCTTCTCTGGTTCACTTAAATCGGCTGCCGGACTCGGTGCGATCCTCTCTCTTGGAATCGGATCGACGGTTCGAGTTTCACTTTCAGATGATCCGGTTGAAGAAGTAAAGGTTGCGAAAGAAGTGCTCAAGTCATTCGGACTTGCAGCAAATGCCGCGACTTTGATCTCTTGTCCGACATGCGGACGAATTGAAATCGATTTGATTTCGATTGCAAAAGAGGTAGAAGAATACATCCAAAACATCAACGTCAACATTAAAGTCGCTGTTCTCGGATGTGCGGTAAACGGTCCGGGTGAGGCTCGTGAAGCAGACATCGGAATCGCCGGAGCACGTAATGAAGGACTTCTCTTCCGTCACGGAAAGATTATCCGCAAAGTGCCTGAGGCGACGATGGTCGAAGAATTGAAAAAAGAAATCGATGCGATTGCCGCTGAAAAAATGGCGGAACGTGAGCGCGAAGAACAAGAACTCGCGAATCAATCAAATTAATGATCCTCATTCCCGTACGGTTGCAACCGTACGGGTTTTTGATAGAATAGAGGGCATGTGAGGAGGAGTGATGAGATGCGAATCGGCATTGATTTGGACGGAACCGTTACAGACCCCAAAAGTTGTTTTCTATATATGAATGAATCACTCGGTTATTCAATTGATTACCCTCGTGCGACTGAGTACGAGTTGCATACGTACACGACGATGAACCAACATGATTTTTGGAAGTTTATGATTGAGGAAGGACATGAAGAGGCTATATACCGCCGCTCCCTGCCCCATTCCGACGTACAGGATGTGTTGTGGGAATTAACACAACAACATCATCTACATTACGTTACCGCCCGCAGTGAGGCCGTTCGTCCCGTCACAGAGGAATGGATTATAACCCATCGGCTACCGCTCGATTCGTTGGTTATGACGGGTTCTCACGATAAAATCAATGTCGTCAAGGACTTGTCACTCGAACTGTTTATGGAAGATCGATATGAGAATGCGATTTCAATCCATGAAGAAACATCCATTCCGGTACTCTTATTTGATGCCCCCTATAATCGCAAGACGTTACCAAAGGGTGTAACACGCATATCGACATGGAGCGAGGCACATCATCACGTCGCACAAATGGAAAAACAAATCATTCTACAACAACGCTAATAGGCAATCCCGATTTGAATCGGGATTGCCTATTTACATTCGTCCGAGTTCTTCGATCACATCGCTTGCAAGTACACTTGCAGGGTGTATCGTCCGGCTAATCGATTTGGCAGCGAGCGCATGCCATAGCACCGCCTGTTCACTCGGTGACGAAGACTTTTCTTTTCTAGCCCATAACGCAAGTAAGATTCCTGTCAATACGTCCCCACTCCCACCTTTTGCTAACGCGGACGCTTCGACAGTATTAACGGCACCCGTCCCGTCAGGTGAAACAATCAACGTATAGGTGCCCTTTAAAATCAAATGGACTCGATGCTGTTTCGCGAACTCACTAGCGACGGAGAATCGATCCGCTTCGATATCCTCGACCGATTGACCAGTCAGTCTGGAAAATTCGCCTGGATGAGGAGTGAGAATGAGTGGGCCACGGGACTCCAACCGTTTCGCCGCAAGAGCCCCAGCATCTACAATGATCGGACACGTCTGACGGCTCACTTGCTGCCACACGTGGTCGATTCCTTCCCCTTCTACCATGCCTGGACCGATAGCAATCGCATCATATGAACGGTCTAAAGCGTCAGTGTGTTGATTGTACATCGCTTCGGGTAATGTCGATATAAGAGGATTCGCTTCTCTTGGGATGGATAAATTCAATAAACCGATGCCGGAACGGATCGCCGCTCGCCCCCCTAAAAATGGGGCACCAAGCAAATGTCGACTCCCTCCGATGAGTAAACCGTGCCCATAATCTGTCTTATGGCTGTATCGGTCTCGCTCAAGAAGAGATCGATCAAAATCCGATTCGGATAAGACGTTCCAATCGGATGTATGCGGAATCCCGATATCGATTCGTTCCACTTCACCATAATATGGGGCTGTTCGATTTAAAAAGGCAGAACGTTTGAAGCCGTGCAAACAATATGTATGTGTCGCACGGATGGCCATACCGTCAAAACCTCGAGCATGATCACTCGGTATACCTGAAGGGACATCAATCGATAATACAGGGACTGCTTGTTGATTGACCCACTCAATGACCTCTCGCGCCTGCCCCGTCACAGGAACGCTCAATCCAACCCCAAACAAGGCATCGATAATGAAGTCAGATTGAATCGGTTGTTCAACGATTTGAACGAATTGTGAAGCATAGGTCGCATGCGTCTGAGCCGCATCCGTTTTCAATTCACCTAGAGGAGACCAAACGCTCACCGTATGACCTTTTATGGCGAGTTCTCTTGCCACGACCCAACCGTCTCCCCCATTGTTCCCCTTCCCACAAATGACTAAAATCTTTGCGTTCTCTCGAATGTGCAGTTTAGGAACAATTGCCGATGCCGCTCGTTCCATCAACACCGCCTCAGGCATTCCTTGTTGAATCACTTGTTCATCGATTTGTTTGATTTCAGCAGCAGTATAAATCATCTGACCTCCCCTTTCGATACAAAAAAAGGATTGAATCAATTCAATCCCTTTTGCTTACATTGTTTACAATACCCATATATCTCGAATTTATGATCAACCACTTCGAAATCCGGATCTAACGCCTCAACGAAGCGCATCGGACATAGATCGAGTAGTTTCGTCTTCCCACAATTACGACAAATCAAATGGTGATGATGATGTGTTGCGCTACATGTGACTCGGAACGACTTTTCACCATCGAGTTCTGTCGCTTCTAAAAGCCCTTCTTCGGCAAATGATTTTAAGTTTCGATATACCGTATCAAAACTCATTGTCGGATGCTTATCTCGCATATATTCTAATACTTCTTTCGCACTAATGTAGCGGTCTTCTTCCGAGAGATAGGCATACATTTCAATCCGTTTCGGTGTTACTTTTAAGGAAGACGCACGAAGACGGTTTAATTGTTCGGCTTCATTCATGTTGTACCTCCTTTTTCTTCAGACTCATCACTTTCTCAAGAGCCATAACCGCGGCAAGAATACCGACTGCAATCAATACAATCACCCCACCTGGCGCAACATCAAGGTCATAGGCGAGAACGAGTCCTCCGATGGTCGCCACTTCACCAAAGATGATGGACCAAAGAATGGTTTGTTTAAAGCTCGAAGTGAAACGTAACGCTGCCGCTACCGGTAGCGTAATTAAGCTAGACACGAGGAGTGTCCCGACAATGCGCATGCTGACCGCGATGACAAGTGCGACAACAAACATGAACATCAAATGAAGGATCGTGCTAGGTAGCCCTGATACTTTTGCCTGTTCTTCATCAAACGATAAAAATAGTAACTGCTTATAAAAAATAAAAATAATGAGGACTGTCAAAATCGCCACACTCACGATCAGTGTGATATCTGATTGACTGACGGCAGAAATCGATCCGAACAGGAGTGTCGACAAGTCGACGGAAAACCCTCTAGAAAGCGAGATGAAAATGGCACTAAGTCCCATACCCGCAGACATCATAATTGGAATCGATAACTCTTGAAAGTGTACATATTTACCACGTAACCAATTGAGTCCGAGTGCCGCCAATACGGAGATGAGCGTTCCCATATAAAGAGGGTTGAGATCAGCGAAGAGAGCAATATATTGTCCGAGAAATAAGCTGAACGAAATTCCGGCAAGCGTCATATGTGATAGTGCATCGGCGATCAAGCTCATTCGTCTCACCACGATGAATGAACCGATTAACGGGGCTGTGAACCCGATGACAAGTGCTGCGATGAACGCATAACGTAAAAAGCTGTATGTCCAGAGATCGCTAATCATGTCGTACCCTCATGAACGAGCACTTTGACCGGATAAGGTTTGATGGACGATGCGAGCTCTCCAAGTTCACTATATTCTCTTAGTCCACAATTACAGGCCAAGCGTCCACGGTCGAGATGAATGACTTTTGTGACAAGGTCGGTCACTACGTTTAAATCGTGCGTGACGAGGACAAATGTACATGTCGTATGCTCTCTCAACATATGCAACACTTCATAAAAATCTTGTAAATGCTTTTGATCGACACCGACTGTCGGCTCATCGAGAATCAACAAATCAGGTTGGTTGACCATCGCTCGTGCAATAAAGACGCGCTGTTGCTGTCCCCCTGATAGATCTCCAATTTTCCGGTGTCGAAATTGCCACATATTTACGGTTTCAAGTGCATTTTGAATCGCAGCTTGATCTTCTACTTTCAGACGCTTGAACAAACCGAGGCGTCCGTAACGCCCCATGGCCACCACTTCTTCAACGGTGACGGGGAATCCCGAGTTAAATGAAGCCGCTTTTTGGGAAACGTAACTGATACGAGACTTATCTTTAAATTGCGAAATGGGTTTGCCGAACAGTTCGACTGATCCTTGCTGAGGATTGAGTAAACCGAGGATGGTTCGAATCAACGTCGATTTCCCAGACCCATTTTCCCCCACGATCGCGACAAAGTCCCCTTGTCGAATATCGATGGATACATGTTGTAATGCGGGTGTCCCGTCATAGAAATAAGACACGTCACTTAATTTGACGACGGATGTAGTCATCTAATCCCTTCTCTCATTTGTTAAATCGTAATCATTTCTACTTCCTAGGCGTTTGTATTATACAGAATATTAGACTCACCTTCAAGCAAGACTGATTTAGATCATTCAATCGTGTGAACTACTCACCACTTATTTGCTTCGCAAATTGAAGTGGTAGCTTCTTGGGAAGACCGTGCTCTCACCAGCCACGGTTATGGACCAAGCTCGTCGGGCAGTCCCTGCCCTGAATGGTTGTCAGTCGGCCAACCTCAACAGGTTGATGCTCGCGTTGATGTCACGGTCATGATGCGCGCCACAGGCACACGTCCATTCACGGACATCCATCGCCTTCCTCTCGCCTTTTACGCCGCAAGTGGAACAGATTTGAGTGGATGCGAACCATTGATCCGACTTGATGAGCGTCCGTCCGTAGAAGTTTGATTTGTACTCGAGTTGCCGGACGAACTCGTACCAACTGACATCTCCGATGGACTTCGCCACCTTGTGATCCTTCATCATGTCCTTCGATGTCAATGTCTCCACGACGATGACTTGGTTCTCGTCAACGATCCGTCTTGACAGTTTGTGAAGGAAGTCCTTGCGTTGGTTTGCGATTTTCTCGTGTTTCTTGGCGAGGATCAGCCTAGCCTTCTCACGGTTCTTGCTCCCGATCTTCTTACGTGACAAAGCGCGCTGCGCCTTCTTGACCTTCGCTTCGGATTGTCGGAGAAAGCGAGGGTTGTCAATCTTCTCCGAGACCATCGTGTCGTTCGTCATGACGGCGAAATGGTCCAGACCGAGATCGATCCCGACCTTGTTCTCGGCTGGGATCCATGGTTCATCCTCCTGTTTGACGAGGATGGAGATGAAGAACTTGCCCGTCCTCGTCATCGAGACCGTCGCTGACCGGATGATTCCCTCGAACGGGCGATGTTGGGTGAACCGCACGAACCCGACCTTCGGCAGACGGACCTTGCCCGCCTCGATGCGGATCGTGCCATGCTGGTTGTTCGTCGTGTAGGAGGCGCGCGACCGTCGTCTCGACTTGAAGACCGGGAAGCCGTCCGTCCCGGCGAAGAACTTCGCGAACGCGGTGTCGAGGTTCAGCTTCGCGTTCGCGAGCGCGAGGCTGTCCGCCTCGGCGAGGAACGGGAACAGGGGCTTGTAGGAGGCGGGTGTCGCCGGTTTCCGTCTCGGTCCGGTCCCCGCTTTCGCCTCCTCGCGGATGGCGATATGTCTTCCTCATCCGATACCCGCGGAGGGGGAGGGAGAATCTGACGGAATCACGAACTTTTGTTCGTCACATCTGTTATAGGGAGATAAGACTTTCGGACCGGGCGATTCATCTCCCACCTACGCCGGGCTTCGCCCCGAGACGCTTAGAGAAGGGAGAATTTTCGCCTACTTTTGTTAAAATTCACGTAAATCGTATGTTCGTTCAAAACCTAGTCGATTAAACTAGAACTATGAAGGGGATGGTTTTATGGAAAAGAAGCTTGCAGTCATTGATATTGGCTCCAACTCAATTCGAAATGTCATTTTTGAAGTGAATGATGAAGGACAATACTTTGAGCGCTTGAACGTGAAGGAGGTTGCCCGGTTATCGAGTCATATTGATGATTCGAATGAAATGACAGACGAGGGGATCGACTCACTGATCCATACACTACGTCATTTTAAAGAACTGAACGAATATCATGTGGTAACCGAGGTCATCCCGGTTGCGACGGCTGCCATTCGAAACGCGAATAACTCGGACGACATTCTTCAAAGCGTGAAACAAGCAACTGGAATGACGATTCGCTTACTGAGTGATTATGAAGAAGCCTTTTATGGCTACTCCGCCATCGTCAACTCTACCTACGTGGAGGACGGCTACTCCGTTGATATTGGCGGGGGGTCGATGGAGGTCACCTATTTCCAAAACCGAGAACTCGTCTTTTATCACAGCTTTCCATTTGGTGCCGTGACGTTGACGAAGGAATTTATGAAAGATGAGACAATGACGAAAGATGAACGAAAGGCGCTCACTTCCTACTTAAAGAAAGCATTTAAAGAAATTGAATGGCTAGAACCACATGGTGTCCCTCTTGTCGGTGTCGGCGGAACGGCTCGTAACTTAGTACGTGTCGAGCAGACCCTATCAAACTTCCCACTTGAAGGAATTCATCAATACACGATTTCTGCTGATCAACTCGAAGAAGTCGTAGACGAACTCGTCGGCATGTCGAGTAAACAACTCGGACGGTTGGATGGTCTCTCAAAGGACCGTGTCGATATTATCGCCCCTGCCGTCACAGCAATCGGCGAACTCGCAAACTATTTAAAAGTACCCGAGTTCACGATGAGCAATAACGGACTGCGGGAGGGTCTCTTTTATGAGAATTATTTAGAGGAGCACGACAAGGTCCGTTTTGCCGATGTGAAAGAGGAGAGTTTTCGTCACTTTGAAAAACAATATGATGTGAACCCTACGCGTCATCACCATTTGATTCATTTGGCACGTCAACTGTACACAGGATTGATTGAAGAAAAAGCGATTAAACCAAAACCGTTTGAACCAGGTCTCCTTGAAGGTTCCTGTCGTCTTGCATATGTCGGGGAATATATCGACCATAACAATAAGAGTGATCATACGTTTCACCTGATCACCACGAATGATTTTAAAGGGTTGAACAATGAAGATCGGCTCGCACTTGCCCTTGTCACATCCTTTAAATCGAAACGAGTATTAGAACAACACATCGAGGCCTTTCCAAAGTGGTTTGATCAAAAGCTGTTAAAGAGTCTCGAATTACTCGGTTCAATCGTCAAGCTCGTCGATGCCTTCGATTTGACAGAACGACAAATCATAACCGATCTCCACGTATCAAGTTCAAAGGATGGGATCACAATCACACTTGATACGAATGGGTCTGCCCGCTTCGAGTTGCAACGAAGTACCCGGCATAAAAAACATTTAGAGCGCGCGATTGATCAATCGATTGAGATTGTCTTGAGCGAGGAGGAATAAACATGTCCGATTATACGTATGATCATTTCAACAATCGTGAACTTAGCTGGCTCGACTTCAATGCACGCGTTCTTGAAGAAGCGATGGACGAACGAAACCCCCTCATGGAACGCTTAAAATTTCTGGCCATCTTTAGTTCGAACCTCGATGAGTTTTATATGGTACGTGTCGGTGGATTAAAGGACGAGGTGCTCGCCGGATTCAACCGACCAGAGGACAAGACGGGACTGACGCCAAAACAACAAATCAAAGCCATTACGATGCGTGCCCAAGAACTCGTCGAGACACAATACGCGACTTACAAAAAAATCACGAAACACCTTTCAAACCAAAATGTCCGCTTTTTGCGGACAAAGCATTTGAACAAGCAACAAATGGAATTCGTGAAAGAATATTTTCGGACGCATGTTTTTCCTGTTTTAACTCCCATTGCGGTCGATGCCTATCGTCCATTTCCGATGCTCTTATCTAAATCATTAAATATCGCCGTTGAAATTGCTTCAAACGATGAAGGGAAAAAGCGACTTGCCCTCGTTCAAGTACCATCCGTACTTCCTCGTTATTTAGAACTTCCGACGGACGAAGAAGAGCATACGGATTTAATTCTGCTTGAAGATTTGATTATTCAATTTATCGACTCCCTATTCAAAGGGTTCGTGGTCGAATCGACAATGCCTTTTCGAATCACGCGCAATGCTGACATGCCGTTTCATGAGGAAGGCAGTCGTGACGTATTGAAACAAATTGAAAAAGAGTTAAAAAAACGACGCTATGGTGTTGCGATCCGACTTGAAGTTCAGCAACGTTCGTTACGGAAAGAACTGTTGTTTATGCTCCAAGACGTGCTTGATTTGCATGACCGAGATATCTTCATCGTCGATGGCCCGATCGATTTGACATTCCTGTTTGGTGTCTATAGTCAAATCGGGATGGAATATGATGAAATGATCAATGAAACGCTCATTCCATTTATCCCAGAAGGTCTCGAGTCAGGAAAAGATTTATTCCAAAGTATTGCGAAACAGGATTATCTTCTTCATCATCCGTATCACTCGTTTGATCCAATTGTCCGATTCATTGCTCAAGCGGCAAAAGATCCGAACGTACTAGCGATTAAACAGACACTCTATCGTGTGTCTGGAGACTCTCCCATCATCAAAGCGTTGACCGATGCAGCCGAGAGTGGGAAGCAAGTGACCGTGCTCGTCGAACTGAAAGCACGGTTTGATGAGGAGAAAAACATTCAATGGGCAAAACAACTTGAAAAAGCTGGAGCCCACGTCATTTACGGTTATAAAGAACTGAAAACACATTCTAAAATCACACTCGTCGTCCGTATTTTAGAAGGCGGGGTACTGCAGCGTTTTGTCCACCTAGGGACGGGCAACTATAACGACTCTACGGCAAAACTGTACACGGATATCGGGCTTCTTACGACCAATGAGGAACTAGCGGAAGATGCTACGAATTTTTTCAACTGGTTGTCTGGGTACGGAGAAAGACCATCTTGGCATCAGTTCGAAACGTCTCCTGACGATATGAAAGACTTTTTCCTTAATAAAATTGAAGAAGAGATCAAGTTACACGAAAAATACGGGAATGGTCGGATTGTTGCAAAAATGAATTCAATTACGGATCGTTCCATCATCACAAAATTGTACGATGCCTCATCCGCAGGCGTGAAGATTGATTTGATTATTCGTGGTATCTGTTGCCTCCGACCTGGAATTAAAGGAGTCTCTGAAAACATTCAAGTGATCTCGATTATCGACCGATATCTCGAACACTCCCGAATCTTTTACTTCTATCAAAATGGAAAAGAAGACTTATACTGCTCCTCGGCGGACTGGATGACTCGAAACATGAAAAAACGAATTGAAATTCTATTCCCCATCCTCAACACGTCACACAAATCGTACATCAAAGATATGCTTGCACTTCAGCTTGTCGATAATGTCAAAGCGAGAAAGCAACGGTCTGACGGTCACTATGTCTATGTGAAGCGAGAGAACAACGCGGAAGAAATCCAGTCTCAAATTGTCATCCATCAATATACAGGTGGTCGCTGGAATAACATTCCGAGCGTGTTCGAACGAGAACCTTCGAATTGGGCAGAACGTGAAGTTTTACGATTGCGAGCAGAAAATGAGAAAATGACAGATGACTGATGTTAGACTTCTCAAATGAAACGTCTCATTGTATAATAAATTCGGTTATATCATGATAAAGCGCTTTCATTTATAGAGACGGAGGAATTTTATATGCAAGAGATTCTATTATCATTACTCGCAGGTCTGATTTGCGGTGCCATTTTCACTGCACTCAAATTACCATTACCGGCCCCACCGGTATTACCAGGTGTCGTCGGAATCTTCGGGGTTTTCCTCGGGATGAAGGTTTATCAATTCGTGGTGGCGAACTGGCCATTCTAAAAAAACGATGCCTCGGGCATCGTTTTTTTAGTCTAACGTATGAATGGCTTTATGACAGGTTGGACATACCAAAATTCCATGATCATCTTCTATGTGATATTCCATCAGTTTGTATGCATCGTTTCCATATCGTTCAAATAAATCGATACCGCATACCGTGCACATTGTTGATGTCGCATTCGGCGCAATAAGCCTTTCACGAAACAAATGCGCCTCATATGTCTCTTTCGTCCATTTAGATGACGGTACATGATAACCATCCATCCATTTCTTCCGAATCGACTCGTAGGATTCATCTGCCCCATACATCCCCACCTGTAATAGCGGATGATGAAAATGAAGTTGAATTAAGTCTACGAGGCTATACATCGCGACCTCTTCTTTCTCCAGACCGATCCAATACGGATCGTCGGGTCGTTCAATCCTTTCCTCTAGCAGTACTTCAGCCTCCGCCACAATACCATGCCCTAACACTTCGATGAATGCTGTCGGTGTCGTCACCGAACCTTTCACATAAACGGGACTCTGTTCAAGAAAATATGTCGGAAAGGCGTTCCATACATCATATCGATTTGGATCGACCTGTAGAATAGTCATCGCTTATTGATGAGCAAGCGTGAAGCGTTCACGCCATTCAGGATCAAATTGATTCGCACGGAACATTTCAATCTCTTGTTTGTATGGGGCGACTTTTGTTTTTTCACTAATCGGGATATAAGGCGTCTCTAAAATTTTCGGCAGATGCGCGAATGCTTCATGATGAATAATACGATTTAGCGTATCAAATCCAATCTCTCCGTACCCGATGTTTTCATGACGGTCTTTTTTAGCACCGCGCACGTTCTTCGAATCGTTCACATGAATGACACCGAGACGATCGAGCCCGACGATGCGATCGAATTCTTCGATGACGCCGTCTAAATTACCGACCAAATCATATCCCGCATCATGGACGTGGCACGTATCAAAGCAAACAGACAAGCGATCGTTGTGCGTCACACCTTCAATAATAGTCGCCAGTTCCTCAAACGTCTTCCCAAGTTCACTGCCTTTCCCAGCCATCGTTTCGAGTGCGATCTTCACTTGTTCGTCTCCCGTTAACACTTCATTGAGGCCTTCGATGATTCGAGCGAGACCGACTTCTTCCCCGGCACCGACATGGGCACCTGGGTGAAGGACAACGTGTCGTGCGACTTGAAGTGCTTCAGCCCGTTTTAATTCCTGTGTTAAAAAGGACACAGCCAATTCGAATGTCTCGGGTTTTGTCGTATTACCAAGGTTAATAATATATGGAGCATGGACGACAATCTCTTCGATGTCATGTGCCGCCATATGTTTGAGTGCTGCCTCGATATTTAAGTCTTCGATTGGTTTACGTCGTGTATTTTGAGGAGCTCCTGTATATACCATCATCGTGTTTGCACCATAAGAAACAGCCTCTTCACTACCTGCAAGTAACATCTTTTTTCCGGATACCGAAACGTGTGAACCTATTTTTAACATCATCATCTTCCCTTCATTTTCTTCTCTCTTTAGTTTACACAAAAAGAAGAACCGACTCCAAGAAGTCGATTCTCTCAAAAAATTAACGTTTGTTTTTCTTACGTGCAGCTCGACGATCGGAACGTTGTTGCTGCATATGCTCACGTGAAGCCGTTTCTTTTAACTTGTACTTAAATTTCTTTTTATAGCCAGGCTTCACTTTTTTCTTCGCCTTCTTGATTTCACCGGCCATGCGACTGTGTGCCGTATGCGAGACTTTCATCTTCCGGTCTGTTTGACGACGACGACGTGTTTTAATCGGTTGAATCGAACCGTTGCGCAAATCGACGTGTGTAAATTCAAACCCACGTTCTTCGAGACGGTTAATCGGTCCATTTTCATGGTCCTCGTATAACGTATACGCTTCACCTGACGCACCTGCACGGCCCGTACGGCCGACTCGGTGCGTATAGAAATCAAGGTCTTTCGGGATTCCGTGGTTGATGACATGTGACACACCAGAGATATCAATTCCGCGTGCCGCCAAGTCAGTGGCAATCACGTATTGGTATTTCGCGTCGTTAATATCTTTAATCGCTTGTTTGCGGCGACGTGCCTGCATATCTCCGTGCAATGTACCGACGTTAAGTCCGGCCTCACGGAACGATGCCTCTAACTCATCCGCTTCTTGCTTCGTGTTTGTGAACACGAGACAAACGAACGGATTGATTGCTTTCGCTATTTCGACAGTCAATTCCTTGCGATCACGGTGACGTACCGGGATGACGTGGTGCTTGATTTTTGGTGCGACACGATGCTCCGGGCTTGCTTCTGCAAAACGTGGATCATGAAGATATTTCTTCAAGAACGGTTCGAGCTTCTCAGGGATTGTTGCTGAGAAGACCATTGTTTGCAGTTTTTCCGGAAGTGCTTGCGCGATGCGATCCACTTCAGGCAAGAATCCCATATCGAGCATTTGGTCGGCTTCATCGACGACGAAATGACTCACTTTGTGAGGGAATAATGCTTGTGCCTTCATCAAGTCAAGAATTCGTCCTGGCGTCCCGATGATGATTTGTGGCGGATTTTTCATCTTATCAATTTGACGTTCACGGTCTGTTCCCCCGACAATTAAACTTGATTTAATATACTCCGGGTTCTTAATCAAAATTGATTTCAATTCTTCGTGAATTTGCCAAGCAAGTTCGCGTGTCGGTGCGACAACGATTGCCTGGACGGATTCTTCTTCTGGGTTGATCGCTTCAACGATCGGCAACAAGAATGCGAGTGTTTTACCCGTTCCTGTTTGTGATTTTCCAATAATATCTCGACCATTTAAAGCAGCCGGAATGATCCGTGCTTGTATATCGGTCGGTTTCGTGATGCGTTTTTCTGTTAACGCATCAATCATAAACGGTAGCAATTTGAACTGTTGGAAGCTGTTCAATCGATACACCTCCTGTTTCTTTCCACTTTTCCTAGCATAGCGGAATCAAATCATTTGTCAATCAATCTTTTGCCACACCTTCATATAAATAACTCGATGAATAGTAGTGTTTGGCAATTTTCTTTCCATTTAAATGCTGTTCGAGCGCCTTGAAGCCGACTTCCATCATCTCGTTCGGTGACTGAACGACGGTCGCATTCACTTTCCCGTTTTGAATGAGCGGATAAATGTCTGAAACCCCATCAACCGACACAATCGTTTTATCTGTTAGACCATGGCTTTCTAAAGCGCGAACGACGCCGAACGTATTATCATCATTATGCGAAAACACCGCATCAAATGGAATCTTCTCTTCTAACCAACGTGACATTTCAATCTCTGCTTGAAACGTATCATAATTCCCGGTAATCGACGCGATAATTTGAAAGTCCTTTGCATGTTCTTTCTCATACTCTCGGATCCCTAAACTACGGTCCATCGTGGAACGAACTTTTGGGGTCCCACTCACTTCTACTACACGAATTGGTCGATCTAGGTTTTTATAATTTGCGGCAATCTGTTCGGCTGCCATCCGTCCGATATCCACATTGTCCGATACGACCGATGTCAGGACACTCGGATGATCAATCATTCGATCAATCGCAATGATTGGAATGTTTTTACTTTTCGCACGTTCCAATGATGGTTGGATGAACGTATCATCGAGTGTCGTTAAAAAAATTGCCTCGACCCCACGGTCAATCAATGAATCTAGTTTCTCTTTCTCTAAGACGCGAGAATCTTCACTCGTTGTCGGAATCGGGATAAATCCCTTTTGGTTGGCAGTGTGCACGAACGAATCTAATAGTTTGTTGGCATGTTCGTGTTTATCACTAACGAACACAAAGCCCACTTCTTTTTCGGTAGCTTTTTGCTCCGGGAGTTGAATCGATGTGATGAGAAGAATCGTCATCGCCCAAACAATCGGCAACCAGAGCCAATAATGTTTGAGTCCTTTCATGACGGGTGTCTCCTTGGAATCTTGATTAAGATGGCGGTGCCTTTACCTAACACACTATCAATTTCCATCGCACCGTTCACACTCTTCAAATACTCTTGGATCATGTAAATACCAAGACCATTGCCTTTCTCTTTTGTCGTTTTAAATGCAGAACCGATCGTTTCAAGTTGATTCTCACTCATCCCGATTCCATTATCTTCTATTAGGAAACGATATTCCTGTTCGGTAAAGAGGACGGTGACGACTACACTCCCCTCTGCACCTTTTGATTCGACCGCATCGACCGCATTTTTAAACAGATTGTAGATAATTTGAACGAGCATATCAAACGATGCATAAAATGCTGGCATGTCGTTCGGTACAAGTAATTCCCATTTCGTCGGACGTTTATAACATTCCGCATCCATTAAAAATTCAAGTCGCTTCGTGAACTCTATCATGTCAATCCATGTTTCATATTTTCCGGCCTGATCGGGTTTAGCGAGCGTCAACATGGTCGTAATCAAATCGTTTGCCCGCTCCAACTCTTTGATGGCAACCTTCACCATCTCTTCATCACTCTGCCCTGCTCGTACCATTTGTAACGTGATGTGTACGGGTGTAAGCGGGTTACGAATTTCATGAGCGATCCCCGCGGCCAACTGTCCGAGAGAGGCTAACTTTTCTTGGTGCAAAATCAGCTGTTGTTGACTTAGTTGTTCACGTCGTGACGTCTCCATTCGCTGAGCATAATCATTATACGTGTCGAGTAACGTTTCCACTTCTTTTGAACCCGTTCGTTCTAACGAAATGGTGCCGAGTGATTGTTGCTTTTTGATTTGGTTGACCAACTCGACAAGCGGACTCGTCAACGTACGAGACAACAACAATCCTACTAGGATACTTAAAAAAAACGTAACGAGGGCAATCATCAGGTACTGCCAACGTGTATCATATACCGTCTCATACACTGAGTCGTTCTGATGCTTAGCGAGCATGCTCCATCCGCTCACTCGAGCATCGGGTTCATACATTAACGTGTCTTCATCCGTACTCAAAATCGTTCGTGAACTTCTACCTAACACGTTATCAATGACTTCTCGTGACACACGGCGTTCTGCATCCGTGACCAAGTTAAAGGAAGTCGTCAACACTTCACCTTGTTCGTCTAATAAATAAAGAATCATATCATCATTCGCTGACTCTAATGATCTGCGATATAAGTCGGAGTTTAAGACGCTGACACTCCCACCAAATATCCCGATTGGTTGATTGTTTTCAATGACGGGAACGTATAAAAAGGTCCCCATATCTCCACTGATCATCACGGGGTCACTCATATATAACTCTTTTCCACTGGCGGTTAACACTTCTTTAAACTTTGAATCCCGCTTGATCGCATAGGAAGGAACCTGTCGTTCCGAATACCATTTGAACGAATCTTGTTTCAAATCATAATAGAAAATGGATGTGAAGCTCGTCCGCTGATTCAAATATCCTGTTTTGATACGTTCTTCAATCAATGACTCATTTCCGACGTAAGCACCCAGATAAACCAAATCTTCATACAGTTTTCCAAGTCGAGATTCGACATTTTCAATACTGTCGTCGATTGCGTAATCAAATTGCTCTTTTGCCAACTCTTCTGCTCGAGACACCGTGACGCGGTCAGCAGAAAAGGCAAGCGACGAAATGACGAGTGCTAAAATGATGATGATAATAAATGTGATTTGGAAAAAGTATGATTTTTTCAGTTCACGTATTGATTTCATGTGACTCACGGCGTCCCTCCTCTCTAACCTAAAAATTATAGCATGAATACACGCAAATCTTTTCGTATTTTCGAAACAATGTTAGACTAATATGTATGAAAGCACTTCGAAAGGAGCCTTCGTCTTCATATGAAAGTTAAAAAAATTAGTCCTCGCGGATATTGTTATGGTGTCGTCGATGCCATGAAACTTGCAAATGAGGCAGTCGCAAATCCAGATTTGCCACGCCCGATTCATATACTTGGAATGATTGTCCACAACCGTCACGTTACGCAGGCGTTTGAGGATCTTGGTGTCAAAACTGTGGATGGAGAAGATCGCATGCAAGCGCTCGAAACGATCGACCGTGGAACGGTCGTCTTCACGGCACACGGAATCTCACCACTCGTTCGGAAACGGGCGATTGAAAAAGGATTGACGATTGTCGATGCGTCTTGTCCAGACGTCCTTGTGACTCACGATTTAATTCGTGAAAAAACGGCAGAAGGATATGATGTCATCTATATCGGAAAACATGGGCATCCTGAGCCTGAAGGGGCGATCGGGGTCGCACCGGACCACGTCCATTTAATTCAATACGAACACGAAATCGACCAATTGCCGAGCCGGTTGTTTGACCGGAAAATTCTCGTGACGAACCAGACGACGATGAGTCAATGGGACGTCTCCGCATTGATAGAAACGATTCAGGCTCGTTACCCACACGTGGAAGTGCATAATGAAATCTGTAATGCGACACAGGTCAGACAAGAAGCTGTCGCTGAACAAGCAGGCGACTGCGAATTGTTGATCGTCGTCGGCGACCCTAAATCAAACAACTCGAATCGCCTGGCACAAGTTTCAAAGGAGATTGCCGGAACGAATGCATATCGCATCGGTGACTTGAGCGAGCTCGACTTGAACTGGCTCGAAGGTGTAGAGACTGTTGCCGTGACATCCGGTGCATCCACACCAACTCCGATCACGAAAAAAGTCATCGACTTCTTGTCACAGTATGACCCGAATGATTTGAGTACTCACGATAAAACACCGTTCCTTGAACTTCGGAGCATCTTGCCGAAAGTAAAAGCATTGCGTAAGTGAAGCAATCCCCCATCCTCTTAGAGGATGGGGGATTTTTACGTGTCATCTGAACTGGAACGGGTTCGTATTCGCCTCTGAAATGAGCAAGTCGACATCGATTTTCGCCTGTTCAAACTTTCTTGAGAGCACATCGATGACCCCTTGCTTCATCACACTTTCGACATGATGACCCGGATCGACAACGGCAAGTCCTAACGCCATCGCATCATGCGCCACGTGGAAGTATAGGTCCCCTGTCACGTAGGCATCCGCACCTTTAAAGTGAGCAGTCGATACATACTTATTCCCGTCTCCGCCAAGGACCGCCACTTTCTCAATCAACCGTTCCGGATTTCCAACGACGCGTACGCCCTCGACATTGAAAGATGTCTTCACAAGCGCAGCAAACTGTTCAAGCGTAATAGGTTGTTCTAGACGTCCGATTCGCCCTAACCCAAATACGTGCCCTTCTATCTCATCTCGAATCAAGTCGTATGCTACTTCTTCATACGGATGAGCATCTTGCATCGCTCGTAAAACTCGCTTTTTCTGACTCTCTCGAACGACCGTCTCGATTCTCACTTCGCTCACTTGTTCTGTTTCATGCGGTCTTCCAATGAACGGTGTCGTTCCTTCAAGCGGAGTGAACTGTCCCGTGCCAGCAACACGGAACTGACAATCCGCATAGTCTCCGATGTGTCCGGCGCCAGCTTTACCTAATGCACGTGACACGTCTTCTGCATGTGACTCCGGAACAAATACGGATAATTTATAAACCGGTTCTTCATACGTCGGAACGAGTACGTTTATGTCGTGCAATCCGATTGCTTCACTCATCCAATCATTCACGCCACCCTCACAGACATCTAGGTTCGTATGCGCCACGTAGACCGCGATATCATGCTGAATACATTTCATCGCGATTTTCCCTGCCGTCGAGCGGTCATTCACCTGAGATAACGGACTAAAGATAGGCGGATGATGGGCGATAATCAAATCCACCTTTTTCTCAATCGCTTCATCCACGACCGATTCAAGCACATCGAGCGTCACCATGATTCGTTTGACGTCTTTATTCAGCGACCCAATTTGCAACCCGATCTTATCTCCTTCGACTGCTAAATGTTTCGGTGCAAATTCTTCAAACAACTGGATCACATGATTTCCGTTCGCCATTATTGACTCACCTCTCTCATCTTGTCACGCATCCGTTTGAACTCATCTTGTTTTTGAATTAAGGCATCTGACTGATTCCCTTCCGCCATTTGACCAAGTACGTAATCCAACTTATCGGCTTCTCTGCTCCATTTTAGCTTGAACGCATCGGACCGCTCCTGCACCAAATACGGACCGAATAAGAGTTGCCACGATTGTTCGTTTGGTTCTTCACTATAGATGGTTTCCGACCCTTTTTCACCAACGAGAATCTCATAAACCTTATCATTTTCTTCGACAATTGATTCTTCGACAAGGACATAGCCGTTCGCTAATAACCAGCTTCGCACATGTTGTCCATCGACATTCGGTTGAAGAATGAGTCGCTCCACTGCACCAAGCTTTTCTTTTCCTGCTTCGAGAATGGACCGAATCAAGCTGCCTCCCATTCCACAAATCGAGATACATGTCGCTTCATCCTCGCCTAGTACGGCTAGTCCGTCGCCAAGACGCACGTCGATGACATCACGTGCCCCAATCAAGTCAACTTGAGCTTTTGCGGCCTCCATCGGTCCGACATTTACTTCACCTGCAATCCCCTTCTCAATGATTCCATGTTGATAGGCATAGCATGGGACATACGCATGGTCTGATCCGATATCAGCGAGCACGCTTCCTTTAGGGATATAATCAACGACCTGCTTTAATCGGCGGTCTAACATGACACGTTCTTGCATACAAGACAACTCCTTTGTTCTACTTCTTCCTTAGCGTATCGAATTCTCCACACTTCGACAACAAAAAACGCACCCCGTCATGGAGTGCGTCACAGCTTATTGTTCAATCAACCAGTTCGCAAGTACTTCTGCTTCTTCAGCCGTTGCAAGACCTGCTGGCATTGCACCTTTACCGTTTACAGCGATGTTTGCGATTTCTTCAGCTGAAAGGCGTTCACCAACACCAGTAAGTGCAGGACCGACGCCACCCTCAAGGTTTCCGCCGTGGCAACCTGTGCAACCTTTCGCTGCATACAATTCTTCTGGATTCATTTCAGTGACTGATGGACCTTCAGCCGCTTGTTGCGCCTGATTCACCCCAAAATACGATAATGATACCATGGCAATAATTGCGACGATTGCGATTGCCGCAAACGGTAACAATGGATTACGCATTGTAGTTCCCCCTCATGTTCATTCCAAATTTCTATCCAACACTATTTTACTCAAAAAATAATAAAGAAGGAAGGAAAATCACTCATTTTCCTCCCTTTCTTCTAAAACTTCACACTTTATTCAAATATGAACTTAATCGAGGAAGTCTTTCAAGCGTTTCGAACGACTTGGATGACGTAATTTCCGGAGGGCTTTCGCCTCGATTTGACGAATCCGTTCACGGGTGACGCCGAACACTTTTCCTACTTCTTCTAGTGTGCGTGTACGGCCATCGTCTAAGCCGAAACGGAGACGGAGGACATTTTCCTCGCGGTCCGTCAACGTGTCCAATACGTCTTCTAATTGTTCTTTCAACAATTCGTAAGCTGCCGCATCTTGTGGTGCCATCGCATCTTGGTCTTCGATGAAATCACCGAGATGTGAATCGTCCTCTTCTCCAATTGGTGTTTCAAGAGATACAGGTTCTTGGGCAATCTTCAAAATCTCACGCACTTTTTCAGGTGTGAGTTCCATCTCTTTGGCAATCTCTTCAGGAGATGGTTCACGGCCGAGATCTTGAAGCAATTGGCGCTGCACACGAATGAGCTTGTTAATCGTTTCGACCATGTGCACCGGAATCCGAATTGTACGAGCTTGGTCGGCAATCGCACGTGTAATAGCCTGACGGATCCACCATGTGGCGTATGTCGAGAATTTGAACCCTTTCATGTAGTCGAATTTTTCGACCGCTTTGATGAGTCCCATGTTCCCTTCTTGAATCAAATCAAGGAAAAGCATTCCACGTCCGACATAACGTTTCGCAATCGAAACGACAAGACGTAGGTTCGCTTCTGCGAGACGCTTCTTCGCTTCTTCATCCCCTTGTTCGATTCGTTTAGCGAGCTCTGTCTCGTCTTTTGCACTGAGAAGATCGACGCGTCCGATTTCTTTCAAATACATGCGAACCGGATCGTTGATTTTAATACCTGGGGGTACCGATAAATCATTTAAATCGACTTCTTCATCTTCTTTTTTCGCAGGTGTTTCTTCTGCGTCCGCCGCATCCTCTGTGACACGGATATCTTTCGCTTCTAAATCTTCGATGAAGTTATCGATGAAATCCGAATCCACCTCAAAGTGACTGAGGCGATCTTGGATTGCTTGCATTGAGACGACGCCTTTTTTCTTACCTAATTTCTCAAGCTCTTCTATGGCGTTAAATAAATCCTCTTTCTTCTTCTCTGCCATTTAGCAGTTCAACTCCTTCCAAACTTCATCCACGATCATCGTTCTCGAAGACGACGACTACGGGCAATCAATTCTTGTAGCTTGGACGCCTGGTCTACAATACTTTCGGCGTCTTGAGCGATTTCCCTTTTTGCACGCTCAATTTGACGTTGCTCCTCATAACTGTTTATGACCCGAATGTATTCGTCTAAAACCTCTTCAGACAGTTCATCCGGTCCAGCCATCAGTCGAATCTCCGCAAAGCGCATCGCATAGTCGGGGCGTTGATCGCAATAACGCTCCATAAACGGTAGCGTAACTTGATCAAATTCATCTTGCGTCATCGTGTCGGACACGATTTCATATAATGCCGAGCTCAACATACGATGAGTTTCATCCTGATAACCAAGACCCAAACGGTCACGTACAAAACGAACTTGTTCCGGCCCCGTCAACATCGCACGTAACAAGTACTTCTCTGCTTTCATCCAACGAGGCTCACCTGTTTTACTCGAACGTTTTCGTATCGGCTCCACAGGTTCCATCGCACGGGCGGGAGTTGATTCGCTTGACGTCGGACGAGGAATTCTCGAACGAAGCGTCTCTAGTGGAATGTCAAACTCATCCGACAATTTTTTCACGTATAAATCTCTTCGAATCGAATCATTTGTCTTGCCGATCTCTTCAAGCATAGATTCAATAAAGCGAATGCGTTCTCCTTCTCGGTTCAAGTTTTTTCCTCGCCGATGCATCCGGTTCATAAAATCAAGAATGCTCAACTGCTCCGTCTCGACAAATTGTTGCCAATGAGTAGCCCCGTGTTGCCGAATATAATCATCCGGGTCCGTCTTTTCGGGTAATGGTAAAACTTGAACATCTAGTGGGGATGTCTCTAATAAACGAATGACTTTTTGTGTCGCCTCTTGTCCCGCATGGTCCCCGTCATAGCAGATGATCACCTCTTCTACGATTCGGGATAAGGCCCTTGCGTGTTGTGGGGAGAACGCAGTACCAAGTGAGGCCACGACCTCTTGAGTTCCGGCTTGAGCAACTTGTAACACGTCCACGTTCCCTTCCACGAGGAAGACACGTTTTTTCTTACGCATCGTCGCCCGGGCTTGAGAGAATCCAAATAATAATTCACTCTTATTGAATAATGGCGTTTCAGCCGTATTCACGTATTTAGGTTGTCTGTCATCAATCGCGCGTCCACTGAAGCCAACGATGGTGCCGTCTCGATCCGCAATCGGAAAGACGACCCGTCCTTCAAATCGGTCAAAATATTCACCGGACTTCGACTTTGAAATCAAACCCGCTTCAACCATCACTTCTAAATCAAACCCGCGCCGCTCCAACAACTCGACAGTAAAGCGTCGTTGGTCTGGGGCAAATCCAATTTTGTATTGCGCCATCGTATCTTCAGACAGATCCCGATTTCGCAAGTACGATAAGCCTACTTCGCCAGCCTCCGTTTTCATCAACACTTCGTGATACAGGTCAGCGACAAGCCGATGCGCATCCCGCATCTGTTTACGCCAAACTTGTTCACGCGTCAATTCCTCGTCGCCTTGAATACCATCTACTGAAATATTCGCACGTGTGGCGAGGCGCTCGACTGTCTCAGGAAAGGACAAGCCCTCTGTTTCCATCACGAATGTAAACACATTCCCTCCGGCACCGCAACCGAAACAGTGATACATTCCCTTTTCGGGTGAAACGGAAAAGGACGGTGAGTTTTCAGAATGAAACGGACACAATCCAACGAGACGATGTCCCTGTTTCTTCAGTTCGACTCGTTCACCAATCAGTTCAACGATATCAGTCGCTTGCTTCACTTCTGCGATGACTTCATCTGGTATACGTGGCATCTTGACCACTCCCTGTTTCCAATCTCGCAACGAAACGGAACGCTGATCACGTTCCGTTTCACTGTACTGTCAATACTCTATTATACCCTCTTGAGGCAATGATTACTATTTGAAACACTTACTCGATTCAGTCGTCTCTCGATTGCTCAAGATGTCGTAAAATAATACCCGCTGTCTCTTCGACGGCTTTATTCGTCACATCAATCACATCACAACCGATTCGTTCATAAATCCCACGTGCATACTCGAGTTCGCGATTGATTCGCTCGAGCTGTGCATAATCGGCTTCCGGTTTTAACCCAAGTGACTTGAGGCGCTCCATTCGAATCGAAATCAATTTTTCTGGAGAGATGATTAGTCCGACACACCGTTCTGCAGGTAAATCAAATAATTCCTCAGGAGGTCGTGATTCCGGGACAAGTGGCACGTTCGCGACCTTATATCGTTTTAGTGCCAAATATTGTGATAGCGGCGTCTTTGATGTTCGTGACACACCGACGAGTACGATGTCGGCTTTCTTCAACCCTCGTGGGTCTCGACCATCATCGTATTTAACGGCAAATTCCATCGCCTCGATTTTCCGGAAATAATCGTCATCCAATCGATAGATGAGACCCGGCTTTTCACGAGGCGCTTCTTTCAGCTGTCCGGATAATACGTCGAGTAAATCGCCGAGTAGATCAACTGTCTTGACGTGATGCTCATCACCGAGTCGCATCAGAAGGGCGCGATGCTCTTCATTGACGAGTGTGAATGCAATAATCGCGTGCTGCGCCTTCGCTTGCGTGACGACATCGATAATCGTCTGCTCATCTTCGACGAACGGGATGCGAAGGGTTTCAATCGCATTCTCATGGAATTGGATACTCGCTGCACGGACGACGAGTTCACAAGTTTCCCCGACCGAGTCACTTACAACGAACACGAGTTGTTTCGTAGTCAATTCAGTTTCCTCCTCAGATCGACTCATCGTTCGCTAACGCAATGAGCACCTTCGTCATATTAGTCTTCGTCATTCGTCCAAGCACAATCAGTTTCCCATCTTTTTCTTCCACGACGGGCATGGCATCGATTTGTTTCTCAATCAATTTCATACCAGCACGAATCAACGTTTCGGATTTCTCACATACCGTAATGTTTGGCATACGGGTCATGATGACGTTAACTGGTAATTGATCTAAGTCTTGATTCCCAATGGCCGCACGAAGGAGATCTTTCCGAGAAAGTACCCCGACCAACTCTCGGTCACGCCCGACAACGAATAAAGATCCCACATCTTCTAAGAATAACGTGACAATCGCATCATATACCGTCATCTCATCTCGGACGACTTTCGCAGAAGACATAAAATCTCCTACGGTAAGTGAATCAAGTTTTTCTCGGAGCATCGACGAATTTCGTTTGCCAACGAACGTGTAGCCGACACGAGGTCTAGCTTCAAGTATTCCTGTCATCGTCAAAATGGCAAGGTCTGGCCGTAGGGTCGCACGCGTCAACGACAACTCTTGAGCGATGTGCTCCCCTGTAATCGGTCCATTTTCCTTCACAATTTCAACGATTTTTTGTTGGCGTTCATTCAGTTGCATAGCCAACCCCCTCTAGTTTGTTTAGAGTACGAGCGCGTTGAAGTCTGCGACACTCTTAATCGTCGTTGCAAGTCGGTTCATTTCATGGAGACGATTTTGGCGAATGGCCTCGTCCTCACTCATGACCATTGTATGTTCGAAATACATCATAATCGGTGTTTCGAGCGTTTGAAGAAGTTGTAACGCTTTGTTGTAATCACCCGTTTGAACGGCCTTCATCGTTTCAGAAGCTATTTGTTCTATTGCTTCGTGTAACGCAACTTCTTGATCATTCTCAAACAAGGCAGGGTCGACGTCACCCAATTCACCTTTTTTCGAGATGTTGACGACACGTGATAACTGTTCAATCAACGCTTTCGCATCGTTCGATACAAAGTCTTGAATCGCGTGGGCACGAGCATCCAAACGATCGACCGTAAGCGTTGTTGTCAATACAGCATCAATCACATCATAACGAACCTGTTGCTCTTGTAGGCGATATTTCAAGCGTAGTTTGAAGAATTCATCAAGTTGTGCTTTAACTTGTTCTTTATCGGCTTCATAGAGTCCTGCTTCTAGTTGCAATTCGACAACTTTTGAAAGAAGTTTGTCGATTGATAGGTCGATCTTCCAATCCCCAAGAATTTGAACGACACCTTGGGCCTGGCGACGAAGCGCGAACGGGTCTTGTGAACCACTCGGAATCATACCGATACCAAAGAATGCGGCAATCGAGTCCAGTTTGTCAGAAAGGGCGAGCACAGCACCTGTCGCCGTTTCGGGAGAGGCATCTCCTGCGAAGCGTGGCATATAGTGTTCACGGATTGCAGCCGCGACTTCCTTGTCCTCACCTTGCTGAAGCGCATACTTTTCACCCATGATGCCTTGAAGTTCTGTAAACTCATATACCATTTGACTGACGAGGTCAAACTTATGAATCGCACCAGCACGATTTACTTTTTCGAGGTCAGCTTTAAATAACGGCGCAAGCGACTTCGCGATTTCTGTTACACGACGCGTTTTTGCTCCAGTCGTTCCCAATTTTTCATGGAAGACGATGCGGTCAAGACGACCGAGCTGATCATCAATCTTCGTCTTTTTGTCCTCTTCATAGAAGAACACGGCATCCGCAAGACGCGCACGAATGACTTTTTCATTCCCGCGTGCGACATTCTCAAGATGGTCGGCATTCCCATTTCGAACGGTAACGAAATAATTTTTTAACGTACCATCGATATAGACCGGGAAATAGCGTTGGTGCTCTTTCATCGTCGTGATGAGTACCTCTTCCGGTAAATCCAGATATGTCTCATCAAACTCACCAAAGAGTGCAGTCGGCCACTCAACTAAGTTTGTTACTTCTTCTAACAAGTCAGCATCAAGTGGAATCGTCCATCCTTGTTTCGCGGCAAGCTCTTGAATTTGACGTTCGATTTCGGCTTTACGCGTCTCGTAGTTTGCCATGACGAAGGCAGCTTCTAGTGCTTCTACGTATTCACCAGATGAGTTGACGACAAAGTCTCCTTTACTGAGGAAGCGATGACCTCGTGTCACATTATTCGTTTTCACGCCTTCGATTGTGAAGTCGATGATGTCTTGACCAAAGAGGGCGATCAACCAACGAATCGGGCGCATATACCGTAAACTGCTCGTTCCCCACTTCATATTTTTCGGGAACGTCATGCTACGGACTACGTCTTCAAGTCCGTTTAATAACGAAACTGTTTCTTGTCCTTTTTCATGACGCTCTGCGAAGACGTACTCGACTCCCTTTTCTTCTGCGAAATAAAGGTCCTCTACCGTGAGTCCACGACCGCGAGCAAAACCTTGCGCCGCCTTTGACCAGTTGCCTTCCGCATCTTGCGCAATCTTCTTGGCCGGTCCACGAAGGGTTTCTGTCAAGTCTTGTTGTGTTTCGGCTACATCACGAACGATGACAGCCAAACGGCGTGGTGTCGAGTACACTTCGATTGAGCCAAAATCAACACGCGCCTCTTTTAAAAACGCATCAACACGTTCCGCCAGCTGTTTCTCTGAACGTAAGACATATTGAGCTGGTAGTTCCTCTAATCCAATCTCTAACAAAAGGTCACGCATTCAAGTCACCTGCTTTCTCTTGTTTCAAAAGTGGGAAACCAAGGCGTTCCCGTTCTTCAATAAATTTAGCGGCACACGCACGTGACATATTTCGGACACGTTGGATAAACCCTGTACGTTCTGTCACAGAAATAGCGCCTTTTGCGTCCAACAAGTTGAACGTATGCGAACATTTTAAAATGTAGTCGTATGCAGGGAAGACAAGGTTTTCTTCAAGCGCACGTTTCGCTTCTTTCTCATACGTATCAAATAACGTGAACAACATATCAACATCAGACAGTTCGAACGTATATTTCGAATGTTCAAATTCAGGTTGATAGAAGATGTCGCCGTATTTGAATCCATCTGTCCAAACAAGGTCGAATACACTTTCTACTTCCTGAATATAGGAAGCGAGACGTTCAAGTCCGTATGTGATTTCCACGGCAATCGGGTCACACTCAATTCCACCGACTTGTTGGAAGTACGTGAACTGTGTGATCTCCATTCCGTTCAACCAAACTTCCCAACCGAGACCCGCTGCTCCGAACGTCGGGTTTTCCCAGTTGTCTTCGACGAAACGGATATCATGCTCGAGCGGATTGATACCAATCAATTCAAGACTCTCTAAGTACAACTCCTGAATATTACTCGGTGACGGCTTCATGATCACCTGGAACTGATGGTGTTGATATAGACGGTTCGGGTTTTCCCCGTAACGACCGTCAGCCGGTCGACGTGATGGCTCTGTATAACAAACATTCCATGGTTCCGGACCTAGTGTTCTTAATGTAGTCATCGGGTTCAACGTCCCGGCTCCTTTTTCTACATCGTACGCTTGCATCGTCAAGCAGCCTTTTGACGCCCAAAAGTTTTGTAGCGTGAGAATGATCTCTTGCATAGTCATGTGCTTCATTAATGACACCTCCAATAGTATTGAAACGACAAAAAACGCCCCTATGTGCCTAGCACATAGGGACGGGATTGATTCCCGCGGTTCCACCCTACTTGCCCCTATAATGGGGCCACTCTTAAAAGATGTGGGCGCTCTGGAATCGCCATTCACTCTTCTCATGACGCCCGGCTCACACCAACCCGGACTCGCTTCATTCATGACAGGAAGAGTTACTTTTTTCCTTCATCGCGCACGCTATTTCATTTGTCTAATCGTAACTCATCGTATCGGATTCACCTAAAAAAGTCAATCCTCATTCAGATGAAGTCGAATCATTTGGTCGAGTACTCGCTTCGTCTTTAATCGCAGTCCACTGTATGATTCCATATACGCATCAAAGAGCTGTCGTAAGAGAAGTCTGGACTCATCAGACAATGGTACATTCCGAAACTCTGATAATTCGTGTTTACTCATCAGATAGAGCAATTTCGCAAGGCGCTCTGACAATCGAACGGCACCTTCTTCTTGATGTTTCGCACATAAAAAACCACCTGATGTGACAGAGAAGTACATAGGATCTGTCACATCGCCACATCGGACACATCCAGTCAATACAGGAGACACCCCTAACAGATGTAACATCCTTAATTCAAAATGATGGGTGATTACATCGGCATCCATTCCTGCATTTAATGCTTGGAGTGCATCCTGTAAAATCCGAAACAGTGGACGGTTTTGGACACGATCTTCGACAGAACGGTCAACGAGTTCCAACCAATACATCGCATACGCCATCCGTTCCACATCTTTCCGGATCTCCGGGTATGACGTGACGACATCGGACGATTTCAATTGCGCGAGCCCACGGCTGAATGGAAAGATGTAGACACCTTCCACGAACGGCTGACTCGAGGCATGAAACCGACTGCCTGGTTTCTTTGCGCCTCGCGCCATCATCGCGACTTTGCCAAGTTCCTCTGTAAACAATGTCACGACTTTATTCGATTCCCCATAATTAACGGTGCGAATGACAATTCCCGTGACTTTTTGTAACATGGCTTAATACTCGTCGTCGCGGAAACCAAGGTCACGGAGCTGACCCATTTTGTTACGCCAGTCTTTCTGTACTTTCACCCACAGATTTAAATAGACTTTCGTACCGAGAAGGGCCTCGATATCTTGTCGGGCATCCGTTCCGATTTCACGAAGCATAGCACCTTTTTTCCCGATGATGATTCCTTTTTGCGAATCACGTTCCACCATGATGACGGCTTCGACATCAATCATCTCAGAGTTCTCACGTTTCTTGATCGATTCAATGGCTACAGCAATCGAGTGCGGCACTTCATCGCGTGTCTTATGCAGTACCTTCTCACGAATCATCTCCGAGATGATGAATCGTTCCGGGTGGTCCGTCACTTGATCAGCTGGGTAATACATCGGTCCCTCAGGCAACAATTTCTTGATCTCACCTAAGAGTGGATCGACATTATTCCCTTGTAACGCAGAAATCGGGACATATGCCGCAAAATCCAGTTCATTCGTATATTGTTCAATCACCTTTGGAAGTTCATCCGGATGAATCAAATCGATTTTATTCATGACGAGGATGATCGGTGTATCAAGGCCTTTCAATTTCTCGATGATAAAGTCATCACCGGCACCACGTGGCTCTGTCACGTTCACCATGAATAGAATGGCATCGACCTCGCGAAGAGCGTTCGTCGCCACTTTCATCATGAAATCGCCGAGACGATGCTTCGGCTTATGAATCCCTGGTGTATCGATGAAGATGATTTGAGAATCATCCGTCGTGTACACACCTTGTACTTTATTTCGAGTCGTTTGAGGTTTATCCGACATGATGGCAATCTTTTGCCCGATCACACGGTTGAGGAATGTCGACTTTCCGACGTTCGGTCGGCCGATGATCGACACGAATCCAGATTTAAAATCTTCTTGATACATAGTGCACCTGCTTTCTCCATTTCAGAACTATTAGTATAGCATGTTCCATAGCCGAGGACCGAATATTATGAGTGCCGTTACGGCAGCACCTGCGGAAGCGACCAATACGGACCCCGCGGCTACATCTTTCGCTTGCTTCGCAAGGGGATGGACGTCCTTTGTCACGAGATCGACCGTTCGTTCAATCGCAGTGTTCATCATCTCTAAACTGATGATGGCAACGACCCATATCAGTAAGATGACATTCTCGATTCGAGTCGTTTGTAGCCATATTGCAAAGACGAAAACGAGTAACGCTGATATGAGATGTAGTCGCATATTTCGTTCTGTTCGAATGGCATGGAACAAGCCGACACATGCTACACGGAACGGTTTCACACGTTGCCTCTCTTCAATTCGAAGTGAGTGAGCACTTCCTCTTGTCTCGCGGTCATTTCCGCTTCTTCCTCAGGTGTCATATGATCATACCCAAGAAGATGAAGGAATCCGTGGATTGCTAAAAAGCCAAGCTCCCGCTCAAACGAATGACCATAGTCAGCCGCCTGCTCCCGACAACGTTCGACTGAGATGACTAAATCACCGAGAAGATGTGGTTCATCTTCATCGAGCATGAAATCCATCTCGTCATCCCCCATCTCATCAAATGCAAAGCTGATGACATCGGTCGGTGCGTCTTTGCCTCGCCACTCCCGGTTTACCTCATGAATTTCGGCATTCGTCAAATACGTGACCGACAGTTCACTTGGTTCTTCCACCTCTTCTAACTGTGCGGCGTGTTGTAGAATCGACTCGACGAGTTCGATTTGAGATGTTGTTAACAATTCATGTTCATCGTTCGAGATGATTTGCATGTAGTTCTCCCTCTTTCTTTAATTCTGGGTATTCGATTCGTTCATGAAATAATCCGGTCAACGTCTCACAGGCACTTTCACCGACGCGCCAAATTTCTCGTGTCGTCAATTCACAGTCTTCAAACTGACCATCCGCCAACTTATCTCGAATGATGGCGCGAACGAGCATTCGAATCTTCTCGGGTGTCGGTTGTTTCTGTGAACGGACGGCCGCTTCAATCGAGTCGACAATCATGACGACCGCTGCTTCACGAGTTTGTGGCTTCGGTCCAGGATAACGGAAGCGAGACTCGACTACATCTTTTTCGTGTTCTTCTTTCGCTTTCACGAAGAAATATTTTAATAGAGACGTCCCGTGATGTTGCTCGGCGATATCGATGATTTCTTTCGGCAATTTATACCGTCGCAACAAATCGGCCCCATCATAAGGATGGGCCATAATGATATCCGCCGATTCTTCAGGTGTCAGGCGATCATGAGGATTCCCTCCACCTTGCTGATTTTCGATGAAATGAAGCGGACGCTCCGTCTTTCCTAGATCATGATAATAGCTCGCGACACGCGCGAGGAGACCATCTGCGCCAATCGCCTCACATGCGGACTCTGCCAAGTTCGCCACCATCATACTATGGTGATACGTACCGGGTGCCTCCATCAAAAGCTTACGTAACAATGGATGGGTCGGGCTCATCAATTCAACAAGTCGACCAGATGATAGGACGCCGAACCATGGTTCTAAGAAGGGTAAGAAACCAAATGTCAAAACAATCGACAATAGGGCGCTGATGACGGCAAATCCTGAAAGATACATCGCCATTTCCCAAGAAACTTGCACGTTCCGTAGTAAGAGTAAGGCAATCACCATGATGATGTTGACGAGACCGAGAAACACGCCCGACAAGAATAAACGCTTTCGCTGAATTTTCGGTTCAACCAAAAAGACGGCTAAAAAACTACCTGTCGCAACGTATACCAACGTCATGAAATTTGTGCTTTGCCCGAATGTGACGACGATACTCCCGGCAATCATTGTGATGAAAGCTGAAGCGAGAGCGACTCGCTCATCAATCAAAATGCGTAAGAGTAAGACGACAAATGCGGTTGGCGCCAAGATATAGGCATATGTCGTATAGTCGACGCCGATGTACCCGACCCCAAAGAAGATGCCAAGTTGTAACAGCAATAACCCATACACCGTCACTAAGATTTTTGGACTTAGCAACAAATCTTTAATCTTCGAGCGAATCAGCATGAATAAAAAACCGCCTGTTAATAAGGCACTTAGTAAAAACGATCCAAATAATGGAGCGAGAGAGCGGTTCGGGTCAATGGCGCCTGATAATTCAAGCTTCCGGTACGTTTCCCGCGTGACAACCTCTCCCTGACTGACGAGGAGCTGCCCCTCCTGAATGATTACCGGGTCAACTGCATCCACGGCTTCCTGCTCTTTTTGACGTGTTGCTTCAGAATCGAACACGTAGTTCGGAACGATGAGCTCATCACTCAACGTCTTTGAGATCGCTCGAAATTCGAACGAGAGAGGTGATTGGTCGATAATGGCAGCGGCACGGTCTCGCGCTGCCGCGACGGCCTCATTGCTCGTTTCAATCCGATTATCCATCACTTGCTGTAATGCGGTCACAGTCACGTCCTCGACCGTTTGACGCGTATCTTCACTCGCTTCAAGAAGCGAGTTCAATTCCTCATCAGCGAGTACCCCGTTCGCCTCTGTGGAATTTAGACGGTTTTTAATGTCCGCTAGTTCCGTGTCGTCATCTGTCTTGTCGAACGCTGCAAACAATTGCTCGACTTTAGCGATTTGTTGGTCTGCAAATTCTTTTCTCAATGAGAATTGACTGCCGACACCATTTGTTACTTCTTGTTTCAATCGTTCTGTCGCAACACGGTCCTCAACCGTGATCGGAGACCGGATATCCTGTTCGGCAATCCCGAGCGGTTCCACACTGATGATGGATGGGCGCACGGTAAAGTATAGAATGGCACCTAATAAGAGAAAGAAAATCAACGAGATGGTCGCGACTGTCCAGTTTTTAGCTTGCTGCATTCGTGCCCCCCCTTTCACGATCTGGCGACCTCACCCGTACATTTAAGTGAGGTCCGTACTATAGGCGTTGATGATTTTCTTGACGAGCGGATGACGGACGACGTCAGACGCACTGAAGTGTTCAAAGTGAATACCATCCACACCCTCTAACAAGTGTAATGCTTCCTGCAACCCCGATGCCTTGCCTTTCGGTAAATCGACTTGGGTCAAATCCCCTGTGACCACCATTTTCGATCCAAAACCGAGTCGCGTCAAAAACATCTTCATCTGTTCTTTTGTTGTATTCTGCGCTTCATCCAAGATGACGAACGCATCTTCCAACGTTCGTCCACGCATATAAGCGAGCGGAGCCACTTCAATCGTACCTCGTTCTAACAAACGGTTCGTCTGTTCCACCCCATACACATCAAATAGAGCATCATACAATGGGCGGAGATAGGGATCCACTTTTTCTTTTAGATCTCCCGGTAAAAATCCAAGGTTCTCTCCCGCTTCAACGGCAGGACGCGTCAAGATGATCCGTTTGACTTGCCCCTCTTTCAAGGCGCGTGCCGCAAGCACGACAGCCAGGTACGTTTTCCCTGTTCCGGCCGGTCCAATCCCAAAGACGAGATCACGTCGTTCAATCGCACGAACATACCGACTCTGCCCTACTGTCTTGGCACGGATCGGTTTCCCCTTATTCGTCGTGAAAACGACTCGTTCATAATGTTCGAGCAGTTCATCTCCCTTTCCGACTTGAATGTGCTGGATGACGCTGATGGCATCACTTTCATTTAGCCGGGCACCTTTCTTCACTAACGTCTGCAAGGTGATGATCACTTGTTTCGTTAATTCAAGAGCCTCAAGTGTGTCAGCTTGAATAATCAACTCCTCACCCCTTGGGATGAGTGCCACTTTCAATTCTGTTTCAATCGCCTGGAACACTTCATCTTTCGGTCCGAGTAAAGCTTGTGCCTCGTTCGCATGTTCCATGACGAATGGTATTTTATCAGTCATAATCAATGGATGCATTGCCCCCTCATTAAAATCGGATATTCCTCTTTTACTTTAGCACTATCACGCCTATCGTGAAAGAAAGACCGTGTAATTTCCACGCGCAAAAGGCAGTAACATGACGTTACTGCCTTCCGTTCACTTCTTCCGTTTCGAGATGGGAGGTTGTAGTACCTCACTCCAAATGACAGCTTCTCGCATTCGTTTTTGTGAAACGTTCAGTTGTCTCGGTTTCTTTTCCTGTTGAATCGGTGGAATTTTAACCGCTTGTTCGAATTGTGCGCTCACTTTCGGCATCTCGACTTGACGTTCACGTGGAGCCGGTCGTTCTTCTACCGTTCGAGCGACTCGACGTCTCACCTTTTGGGGTGCCGGTTTTTCGTCCGAGTCATCAAATGCCGTTTCAATCTCCTTCATGACGTCCCCTACCGAATCCAAATAGCGTTTCAGCTCACTGCTTTGAGGACGGTCTCCAGAGGACGATGACTTTTCGAGCCGCTTCATCACAGCAGAGGCGATTCCGAAGGCGGCTAACAAGAGTACCCAAAGTCCATCCATATCAATCACTCACTATCTGAATCAGAATCAACAGGTGCCCCGATTGCTTTTCTCATCTCGGTATCTGCTTGTACGTTCAAATAATTCACGTAGTCCATGACACCAAGTTTTCCGTTTCGCAACGCTTCTGCCATAGCGAGCGGAACTTCAGCTTCGGCTCCGACTACTTTTGCACGCATTTCTTCTACAGAAGATTTCATTTCTTGTTCGCGGGCAATCGCCATCGCACGGCGCTCTTCCGCCTTCGCTTGGGCGATTTTCTTATCCGCTTCTGCTTGGTCTGTTTGAAGGACCGCACCGATGTTCTTACCGATATCGATGTCGGCAATATCGATCGAAAGAATTTCAAATGCTGTTCCTGAATCTAACCCTTTTGTAAGGACAGTACGTGAAATCATATCAGGATTTTCTAACACGTGCTTATGATTGTTTTGTGAACCAATCGTTGAAACGACCCCTTCCCCGACACGTGCGATAATCGTTTCTTCCCCCGCACCACCGACGAGGCGGTCAATGTTTGCACGAACCGTGATCCGAGCTTTCGCTTTCACTTCAATCCCGTCCATTGCCACACCTGCGATGAATGGTGTCTCAATGACTTTCGGGTTAACAGACATCTGTACGGCCTCGAGTACGTTACGACCAGCCAAGTCAATGGCAGCGGCCCGTTCGAACGACAACTCAATATTCGCACGGTGAGCCGCAATCAATGCATTCACGACGCGGTCTACGTTACCACCCGCCAAGAAGTGACTTTCTAATTGGTTCGTATTTAACTCAATTCCTGCTTTAACCGCTTTAATCAACGGGTTCACAATTTTTGAAGGAATGACGCGACGTAGGCGCATCCCGATTAATGTGAAGATGGATACATGGACTCCTGCCGCAAACGAACTGATCCATAGTCCGACCGGTACAAACGTGAAGAACACAGCAAGCGCAATTAATCCTCCACCTGTAATGAGTAACGTTGTCAATATTTCTGGTGTCATTCTGTTACATCCTCCTTCGGTTCTATAAAGGTTCGAACGACAATCCGTCCTGAATCCACTTTATATACCTGAATTTTTGTATGCTGATCGAGATAGCCACCTTCTGTCACGACGTCAAGTCGTTCACCATCGATTTCGGCAGTTCCGGCCGGGCGAAGTGGTGTCAAGGTGACACCTATCTTCCCAAGAAGCTGTTTTCGATCCTCGTGGGACAAGTAACCTTTTTCAGTCGATGTCGAGTCCGTCAAAATCAGCCCTTTATAAATGAGCGGTCGATTCGTACTCAAACGGCGATACGCCCAAAATCCTAGACCTGTGAGTACGGCAGCCGCCAAACCAAGCGAGAGCCATAACTGTCCGATTGTCGCACCTGCCATAATCAAACTGGCAACGACTGCACCAATCCCGAGCAAACCGAACAATCCAAACCCTGCTACGAACACTTCAATTCCAAGAAGGACGACTCCGACAAAAAAGACAGTCAGAATCACTCCGAGACCAAATGTCATCGTCTTGCTACCCCCTTCCAAATTCAAAGCTATCTCCTATCTCTAGTGTATACGAAACGAGAATGAATGTGGTTTCAGAATACGCAAAAAAAGTAGAAACTTTCGGTCTCCCGAAAAGTTTCTACTTTCTCATCAATTCGTCAATTGTTGTTTGACGATTCGGTTCACAAGACCACCGTCTGCCTTGCCTTTAACTTGCGGCATGACGACGCCCATTACCTTACCCATATCTGATGGAGCGGCTGCGTTCGTCTGGGCAATAGCTGCTTGGACGATGGCGGTCACTTCATCTTCTGAAAGTTGTTCAGGCATATAGGCTTCTAGGACGACAATCTCTTCTGCTACTTTGGAAGCAAGGTCTTCACGACCAGCGCTTTCGAATTCTCGGAGGGAGTCTCTGCGCTGTTTCATCTCTCGGTTGAGCACCGTGAGTTCCTCTTCCTCGGTAAGATCTTGACGACCTAGTTTGATAGCCTCATTTTGGAGCGACGCTTTGACCATCCGGATCGTCGTAAGACGATCCTTTTGTTTCGCGCGCATGGCTTGCTTCATGTCGTCCGTCAAGCGTTCTTGAAGACTCATGAGCCAACACCCTCTCTACAAATGAAACTGGAATCAGAATTTCTTACGCTTACGCGCAGCTTCTGATTTCAATTTACGTTTTACGCTTGGCTTTTCGTAGTGACGACGTTTACGAACTTCGGCAAGTGTGCCATCTTTCGAAACACCGCGTTTGAAACGACGAAGAGCGTCTTCAAGCGATTCGTTTTTACGGACACGAGTTTCCACTAGTTTTCCCTCCCTCCGAATTACACGACTAAGGAAACGTGTTTCACACGTCATATCATATTATAGTGAAATTAAGTCGTGTGGTCAACCACTTATTAATAGTCGCTGTCTGAACGACCGCCAGTGACGATTGCGATACCAGCTGATGCCCCGATGCGTGTCGCACCAGCATCGATCATCGCTTTCGCACCTTCGAAGTCACGGACACCACCTGAAGCTTTTACGCCGATGTCAGGTCCGACCGTCTCGCGCATGAGACGAATGTCTTCGACTGTCGCGCCACCTGTTGAGAAACCAGTCGATGTTTTGACGAAGTCTGCTCCAGCTTTCACTGAAAGTTCGGCAGCTTTTTTGATTTCTTCTTTTGTGAGCATGCATGTTTCAAAAATGACTTTGACGAGTGTACCGTTTGCCGCTTCGACAACCGCACGGATGTCACGCTCTACGAGGTCGTAGTCGCCATCTTTGAGTGCTGCGATGTTGATGACCATGTCTACTTCATCTGCACCATTAGCAATCGCATCTTTTGTTTCGAACGCTTTTACTTCAGGCGTGTTAGCTCCAAGTGGGAAACCGATGACTGTACATACTTTGACATCATCATCTGACTTGAGTTGTTCTGCAGCATACTTGACCCATGTCGGGTTGACACAAACGCTTGCGAATTTATATTCGAGCGCTTCTGCACAAAGTGTTGTAACTTGATCTTTTGTTGTTTCAGCTTTTAAAGCTGTGTGGTCGATATAACGGGCTAATTCCATTATTCATTTCCTCCTCTGACAAATAAGTCTGACATCTAACATATTACCATGTTTTTTCGAGATGTAACAGCTTTCACATTCAAATCAACTGTCGACGTTTACGGGCGACGACCCAACTGTTCCAACTAAAGAAGAAAATAGCGAGCCAAATGCAGGTGAAGGCAAAGACATGATATGACGTGAACGGTTCATGGTACATGACGACCCCGATGATCAAGCTAAGTGTCGGTGCGATAAATTGAAGAAACCCGACAAGCGTGAACGGGATGTGCTGAGCTCCGTAACCAAACAACAATAGTGGAAGTGCCGTCACCACGCCTGTTCCGAGAAGCGCCACCCAAATCACCGGCGAGAGGTCCAAGGCAATTTTGTCTGTGACAATTTGATTCCCGAGGAAGAGCAATGCCACCGGGACCACCGCTAGCGTTTCGATTCCTAGGCTGACCGTTGAAGCAAGGGGACGGCGCTTCTTCACCATCCCATAAAACCCGAACGTACTCGCCAAGACGAATGAAATCCATGGGAACGTACCATACCCTAACGTCAAGACGAGGACGCCGATTGACGCAATTCCAACGGCCATCCATTGGACTCGATTTAATGATTCCCGAAAGACAAGCACCCCTAACACCATACTGACAAGGGGATTGATGTAGTACCCGAGAGACGCCTCAATAATATAGCCGTGATTAACAGCCCATATGTAGACAAACCAGTTTGTACTGACAATGAACCCGTTTAACATGAACGCGTTTCGCGTAGCACGGTGTCGAAGAGCGTAACCGAATTCTTTCCACTGATTTGTCCATCTTAGGACGAGCAAAATAAATAAAAAGGACCAAACGATTCGATGCGCCAAGATTTGACCACTCGGCACCTCTTGTAAAAATTTCCAATAAATCGGAAGGACGCCCCACATGACGTAGGCCCCGATTGTCGTCCATACTCCCTTATTCACACGTTCACCCGCTCTCTTACAAGTTAAAGACATTTTAGTCGATGAAAGACTCCCGATACAAGACTTTTGTCTCATGAAAAAAAGGCGCGAAATCGCGCCCTGACCGTTTATTGTTTCACTTGTTCAATTGCTGTTAATGCTTGTGCCAAGTCTTCGATCAAGTCATCAATGTCCTCAAGTCCGACCGAAATACGGACGAGCCCATCGGTGATGCCAAGTTCTGCTCTGCGTTCAGCTGGAATCGAGGCATGTGTCATGCGTGCCGGGACACTGATCAAACTCTCGACCGCACCTAAACTCTCTGCGAGCGTGAAGTATTTCGTCTTCGCGACCATCATTTCTGCCGCTTCCGCTGAACCGACATCGAATGCGATCATCCCACCGAATCCGCGTGCTTGCGATAAATGAATCCGCTTCGCTTCTTCACTCGATACACTTGGGTGGAGCACGCGTGATACAGACTCGTTCGACTGAAGAAATTCAACCAAGGCGCGTGCATTCGATTCAATCTCCTCCATCCGAACAGCTAGCGTCTTGATGCCGCGAACGACGAGGAAGCTGTCTTGTGGTCCAAGGACTGCGCCCACAGAGTTTTGAAGGAACGCCAACGCCTCGCCCTGCTCTTCCGTACGCGCGACAACAAGTCCGGCCACGACGTCACTATGTCCGCCTAAGTACTTCGTGGCACTGTGAAGGACGTAGTCTGCTCCGAGATCGATCGGATTTTGGAAGTAAGGCGTCATAAACGTATTGTCCACAACGAGTAACACATCTGCCTCGTCGGCGATCGCACGCATCGCCCGAATATCCGTCACGTTTAAAAGCGGATTGGTCGGCGTCTCGACATAAATCATTTTCGTGTTCGCTTGAAGCGCATCCCGAACCGCTGTTTCATCGGATGTATCGACAAAAGTTGCTTCCAAGCCTCGTGACTGAAATACTCGATTGAATACACGGTATGTTCCTCCATATACATCAGACCCGACGATGACGTGGTCTCCAGATTTCAATAACATAAGCACCGTCGAGATGGCTGCCATCCCAGATCCGAATGCAAAACCTTGTACGCCGCCTTCGATATCGGCAATCAATGTTTCTAGAGCCGTTCGTGTCGGGTTTGCTGAGCGCGAATATTCATATCCTTCGCGCAAGTTGCCAATCCCGTCTTGCTTATACGTGCTCGTTTGATAAATCGGTGGTGTGACGGCCCCTGTCAATGGGTCTGTCGTTTTACCACCGTGAATGAGTGCTGTCTTTGTACGCATGTTCTGCCTCCTTGACAATTCCTTGACTTAAATATCGTTCTGCACTATCAGGCAAGATGGTGACAATCGTGCCTTCCGTCAATTGATTCGCTTCTTTTACACATGCTGCAATGGCAGCGCCTGAAGAACTACCGATGAGCAAACCTTCCTGTTTCGCTAAATGTGCCACGTAGTAGAAGGCTTCCTCATCTGTAATGGTATGAATCGCATCGACGTAAGCCCTCTCCAAAAAGGGTGGCCATTTTTCGACGCCGATTCCTTCTGTTTTATGTGGTCCTGGTTCACCGCCATTCAAAATGGAACCGACCGGCTCCACGACGACAGTTTTCGTTCCAAGTGGCTTTAATGATTTGGCGACACCGGTGAATGTTCCACCTGACCCCGCTCCCGCTACAAATACGTCAATTTGTGGCACATCTTTCAATAACTCATGGGAAAGAATGTCGACGTAAGCATCCGGGTTGTCGGGATTCGAGAACTGTTCTGGGACATAGGCGTCATGTTCTTTAGCCAACTCAATGGCATGTGCAATCGCACCCTTCATGCCGAGTTCGGTCGGCGTGTTGACGACGGTCGCTCCAAGCAGTCGCATCAACGCCTGCTTCTCTTGACTGAACTTTTCCGGGGTCACAGTGATGAGACGGATGTCATATCGCTGACAAGCGAGTGCAAGCCCAATTCCTGTGTTCCCGGCTGTCGGCTCAATGACCGTGCCACCTGAAGCGATATCGCCACGCTCGATCGCCCGTTCAATTAAGTTCATCCCGAGTCGGTCTTTGACACTTCCACCCGGATTCATCATCTCGAGCTTCCCGTACACTTTGACATTCGCTGGTACAGGAAGCGATCGAAGTTCAATGAGCGGTGTGTCCCCGATGAGTTCATAGACGTCACGGACAATCATCTTACGCTTCGTCCTTGAAGACGATATGCCACTCGTCACGTTTCGCGAGCATGTCAGCAGCTAATTTCTTAGCTCCTTCAAAATCATGATGGTTCGCATTCCCACATTGAACAGGGTTTTGCGCCGGTAGTTCCTCAGCGTTCATCGCATCACGCAGCGTCGCTTCCACGAGATCAAGCATTCGTTCGTAGTTCCCATCATTGAGCATCGTCCAATAGAAGCCTGTCTGGCAGCCCATCGGCGAGATGTCGACGATGTCTTCAGAATGATTACGACTGTTCTCGGCAATCAAATGTTCAAGTGAATGAACCGCGCGCATCGGCATAAGTCCTTCGTTCGGTTGAATGAAACGAATATCGTATTTATAAATCGTGTCAGCCGTCCCTTCTTTCACACCAGCGAGACGAACAAATGGCGCCTGTACTTTCGTATGATCCAAGTTAAAGCTTTCAACATTATATGTTTTCATGAGTAATTCCTCCTCGTTATTTAGTGGCTATTACGAGCCAGACAAACTTATTTTTCTGCGTCATCGTCACGTTGTATCCGTTCGCTTCTAACATGGAACGAATCGTTGACGTATACGGATAGTATTCACGATTTAAGTCTTCGACGAGGTCCGAGTACCCCTTCGTCGTCGCCCAATCGATGATGTTCTGACGAGCTGCTGGTGACTCAAACATCGTATCAAGCAACACGAACTTCGGATGTTCCCAGTCTTCGACGTATTGACCGATCGCTGTGGCCTTTTCAGAATCTGTCAAGTGGTGAAACGCATATGACGATACGATCGTATCCACATTTGATAAATCCGGATAAGAGAGGAAATCGCCTTCGAGCACATCAATCCCCAATTTTTCAACAGCAATCTGTCGCATTTCCGGCGAAGGTTCAATCGCAATAAACGGATGCCCCTTTATAATTCGACTACTCAAGTTTCCTGTTCCGACACCAAATTCAAGTACCGTCCCTTCGACATATAGGGCAACCTCATCGAGCATTTGCTCATATCCGATGAACACTTCGTGATATTGCTCATCATGCCCCTCGACCGTCGTATCATAATCCTTTGCCCAATCCTTAAAGATATCCATGAATGGTAAGTTCATATCGCTACCCCAATCTTAATTCTTACTAATTTGATATGTTTTATTGGTATTTAACTTTAACGTTACATTAACAGGTTTTTTTATTCATTTCAAGTCATTCGCTAGATTCTCGCATCACATCTAGTTGGATATAGGCCTTATGTGTTAGGTCTTTAGTAATTGTCAGAACATTAAAATTTGTGCAAAAACACTTACCTATTTTACAAATAAATCCACTCTTTTTCATCTGATTAGCGATATGATAGTTCTCAATGTGAGTATATGCTTTATTTTTTACAGGTAATAACAAATTTTAGGGGGTCTATACGTTGTCACGAAAAAAAATCTATTTAAACGCTTCACTCGCTACATGTATCGCCTTATCACCTGCACTGATTCAAGCTGGAACAACGTCTGTTTCAGCAGAAGCTTCTGTTAAACCGAAACTGGTTCTAGAGAAGAAACAGAAAAAAGTTCGCGTTGTTGTCGAGCTCGTCGGTGATCCTGCCATTGCTGAAGCCGCTCAAAAAGGAAAGAAATTTAACGAATTGACAAAATCGGAACAAAATAAGGCACAACAATCTGTTCAATCAGAGCAAAAACGTGCTAAATCAGCCTTAAAGAAACAAGGCGTGACCGCTACACCGATTGAAGAATTCACGACCGTCTTTAACGGTTTCTCAACTTTCCTATCAACGAGTGAAATCGCGAAGGTCGAAGCACTTCCTGAAGTGGCGACTGTTCACATCGTCAACGAGTACGAGCGCCCTGAAGTCAAACCGGACATGATCACGAGTAATGGCATGGTTCAAGCCGAACAAACATGGGGAGATTACGGGTTCGCTGGAGAAGGTACTGTCGTTGCCGTCATCGATTCAGGGATTGATGCCAACCACCGTGATTACCGTATTACAGATGCAAAAACAGCAGAATTGACAAAATCAGAAGTCAATCAGGCCATTACAGCATTCGGTCTCCCGGGTGAATATGTGAACGAGAAAGTTCCATACGCATATAACTACTACGATGAGAACGATGACATCAAAGACGATTCACCTGGCGCTTCTATGCATGGACAACACGTTTCTGGAACGGTTGCCGCCAACGGTGACTTGGAAAACGGTGGAATCAAAGGGGTCGCACCGGAAGCACAAATTTTAGGATTAAAAGTATTCAGTAACGATCCGAACTATGCCTCTACATATGGAGATATCTACATCAAAGCAATCGATGATGCCATCAAACTCGGTGCCGACGTCATCAACATGAGTCTCGGCTCAACAGCCGGCTTCGTCGATACCGATTCGCCAGAACAACAAGCTGTTCAACGTGCCGTCGACAATGGAATCTTTATGTCGATTTCTGCCGGGAACTCCGCATACTTTGGTCACGGATTCGACTTACCGACTGCTTCAAACCCAGATACAGGTGTCGTCGGGGCACCGAGTGTCAGCCAAGCATCGACATCGGTCGCGTCCCTAGAGAATGATCAAATTCAATTGGACGCATTCCTTGTTGGGGATGAAAAGATTGGATGGAAGAAACAAGACGGCCCTGCCTTCAAGGAAGGAACGTATGACCTCGTGTATGTCGGAGACGGGCAACCGGAGAATTATGAAGGAAAAGACGTGAAAGGAAAACTCGTCCTCGCTGTTCGCGACGGCGGATATTTCTACTCGAAGATTCAAAAAACAGCTGAAGCACAAGGTGCAGCAGGTGTCATCGTACGTGGTGCGGTCGGACACGGTGATTATGTCTCGATGGCTCTCGATCAACCTCAAATCCCGATGGCTTCACTCAGCATTCAGGATGGAAATGAACTGAAAGACAAATTAGCTGAAGGTCCTCTTCAATTAACGTTTGCCGGTGACCGAATCAGCGTCAACAACCGGTCTGCCGGGGCGATGTCTGATTTCACATCGTGGGGCGTCACACCGAACCTTGATTTCAAACCAGAGCTTTCGGCACCAGGCGGACAAATTTTCTCAACGTTTAACGATAACCAATACGGGTTGATGAGCGGAACGTCAATGGCAGCACCACACGTTGCCGGAGGGGCGGCCCTTGTCTTAGAACGTGTGGACCGTGACTTCAAATTAAGTGGAAAGGCACGCGTTACGATGGCGAAGAACTTGATGCTCAACACATCGAAGCCTGTCACGGATATCGGACCGTATAACCAAGAGTTACAACAGTCACTCCCTTACTCACCACGTCGTGCCGGAGCTGGACTCATGCAACTGCATGCAGCCGTGACTTCACCGGCAGTGGCATATGAGAAGAAAACGAAAGAAGCAAAAGTTGCGTTAAAAGAATTGACGAAGAGTAAGGCATCGTTCACAGTCGTCGTCGAGAACCTCTCGAATGAATCGTTGACTTATGATGTGACCGCATCGTTACAAACGGACCTCGCTGTCAAAAACAAAGATGGAATCGTTCAAAACGCGATGGAAGCTCAAGCGCTCGAGCAAGCCATCGTAAAAATCAACGGATCGAATTCAAGTAAAGTCACATTGAAAGCCAAACAGAAAAAAGAAATCACTGTCTCAATCGATGTTTCGAAAGCAAAAGTCTTGAATCCAGAGACGTTAGAAGGCACAGTATCTGCCAAATCGGTCTTTGAGAACGGCTATTTCGTCGACGGGTTCCTTCGTTTGACTGACCCGAACGGCACAGACGGTCACCCATCTCTCGTCGTTCCATTCGTTGGTTTCGAAGGAGACTGGGGCAAGGCGCCGATCTTTGACGAAACCATTTATGGAGAAGGTGCATTCTACGGCGTGTCTGGATTGGTCGATGCAGAGGGTAACTACTTAGGTGAAAAGCTAGATGAGTCTGTGGCTCGTGAGGCAGTTGCCATCTCACCAGATGGAGACGGGTCAAAAGACACGGCGACTCCGGTCTTCTCGCTATTACGTAATGCAAAAGATATCAAATATCGTATTGTTGACTCGAAAGGAAACGTCCTTCGCACCCTCAAGATGGAAGACGAATTGACGAAGAACTACTTCGATGGTGGAAGTGGCGATTACTACTATTACGCAGCGGATAATGCTTGGGATGGAAAATTGAATGGGAAGATGGCGCCAAAAGGCACATATTACTATGAAATCGAAGCAAGCATCGACTACATGAAGAAACAAGCTCAATCGCTACGCATCCCTGTCAAAGTAGATTATACGGACCCACGCTTCACGCTTCGTTGGGACGACAACGTAGCAAGCGTCAAAGCGTCGGATGACTTTGCTGGAATCAACGGCATCGAATTCCTCATCAACGGCGAAGTTGTGAAGAAAGAAGCATCCGATACAGCGAACTACACACTCGATACACAGCTCGAACCAACGGACCAGCTCTCAGTTCGCGTGTCCGATAATGCCGGGAACGTGATCACCCGAAATGTCTCTACTGAAAACGATGCGACGAAACCAGGGATTTTTGTCGATGCACCTTTAGCATTGTCTCCATACGGTTCATCCCTCGTGCCGATCATCGGACAAATTAAAGATTCATCTGAGATTGCGTCATTCATGGTTGATGGAGTCGAGGTACCACTTAAATATGACACGACTGCTGACCAATACACGTTTAATACGACACGGAAATATAAAGACGGCTTCCATAAAGTTCGTTTTATGGCAGAAGACACGGCTGGAAACGTGACGAACTTCGTCCGTCCGATTTTCGTCGACTCCACGAAAGCCACGTTATCGGTTACGAACGTACCGAAAAACGTATCGTCTAAACAGAAGTCAGTCAACGTGAAAGTTAAGGTGACGGATAACTTTGATGAGATCAAGCTTCGTGTCAACGGGGACTTGAAATGGAGTCATACGTTGAAGGAACCTTATGCGATGCGTGCCTTCTCACGCACAGGAACCATCACACTTCCTGTTACAGCGAAAGGGAAAAACACCTTCACATTTGAAGTGACTGACCTCGCTGGAAACGTGACGAAGAAAGTGATTACAATCAACAAAAAATAAACGACACAAAACAACGGATGACCTCATTGAGGTCATCCGTTTTCGTGTCGTTCATTCAGTTCAAGTGCGAACGAGATCGCAGACAATGCATAGAGTGGAGCCGTCTCAGACCGAAGGATACGTGGTCCGAACGCGCAAGCGACCGCTCCCGCCTGAGTCCATTGACTGATTTCTGTTGAATCGAAGCCGCCTTCTGGGCCCGTGATGACGAGAAGACGCTGTTTCGCCTTCAATTGACTCAACAATTGCGCGAATGCAGACTGCTCGCCATCTTTTGCCGACTCCTCATACGCGATAATGACGGCATCATAGGCATCCATTTTCTGATGGAGCTCTTTCGGAGAGATATACGAGCAAGTCGGTACCACGGCACGATAAGATTGTTCAGCCGCTTCTTGCATAATCTTTTGAATCCGCTCCACTTTTTTCGGAGCTTTTTTTCCGTCCCACTTGGCAATCGAGCGGGTCGATTCGAACAATAACAGATGATGGACGCCAAGCTCAGTTGCTTTTTGGGCGACGAGCTCGACTTTGTCCCCTTTCGGGAGTGCGTACGCCAAAGTGACCTCGATTGGCAATTCCGTCGTCGACTGGCGCGATGACATGACTTTTGCTTCTCCGCTTTTTTTCTCCAGCGATGTCACTTCACAGGCATATTCAATACCTGTACCGTCCAATAAGACCATTTCATACCCGGGACCTTGTCGTAAGACTGTCCCGATGTGATGGACTACATCAGAGGGAAGTGTAACCGTGTCTCCTTTGAACGCTTCTGGTGTCAGGAAGTATCGTTGCATGGCTTATCCCTTCTTCGCGATAATCGCAACCCAGTCTTCCATCACACGCGTCTCTTCAATCTCGAAACCAGCTGCGACCAATGCATCCGTCACTTCAGCCCGCTTCTCTCCGATAATACCGGAAGTAATGAAGCGTCCACCTGATTTCGTGCGAGCATAGGCGTCTTCGATGAAGAGGAGAATGACATCAGCGAGAATGTTCGCCACGACCAACTCATATTCTCCTTCGACACCTTTCAGAAGATCGCCCGTGTCGACTTGAACGAGTTCGCCTACTCCGTTCGTTTCCACGTTTTGACGAGCTGCTTCAACGGCGACCGAATCCAAATCTAGCGCCTTCACGCTTGTCGCGCCAAGTTTTGCTGCCGCAATCGACAAGACCCCAGATCCTGTTCCGACGTCAATGACGTGATCACCCGCCTGGATATAGTTCTCAATCGCTTGAATGCAAAGCATCGTCGTCGGGTGAGTTCCCGTACCGAACGCCATGCCTGGGTCAAGCAAAATCACGTTCTCCTCCGGTTGTGGAGTGTACTCTTCCCATAGCGGAACGATGGTCAGCTGTTGTGAGATTTTGACCGGCTTGTAATACTGCTTCCAAGAATGTGCCCAGTCCTCTTCATCAATTTCCACGACCTCGACTTCCCCTGAACCGATATCAAGCATCTGGCGAAGTCGCTCAATTTCTTTTTTCAGATTCGACAGCACATCCTGGAAATCTGCAGAAGCCGGGATATAGGCTTTGACGTGCACTCCAGAGGTTGGATACGTTTCGCGATCTGAAACGTCCCAAATCTCTCCGAAATGGTCTTCTGCCATCATTCGGTCGAAATCTTCGACGTCCTCGATGACGACACCTTGTGCCCCCACTTCATGTAATAAATTCGATACGGCTTCTACCGCAAGTTGTGTCGTGTGGACACAAATTTCAGACCATTTCATCGCTCGTACACACTCCTTTTAGTGACTAAAGAACTTTTTCATTTTTTGGAACATACCATGTTCCTCTTCGACACCTGACTCACCGCTAATCTCTTCAAATTCACGAAGCAATTCTTTTTGACGGTCAGTCATGTTCTTCGGCGTCATCACGATGACACTGACATACTGGTCGCCATTTGCACCTCCGCGCACACTCGGCATCCCTTTTCCGCGTAAACGGAATTTTGAACCGGTTTGTGTACCCGCAGGCACTTTCAAGCTCACATTTCCGTGAACTGTCGGTACTTCGATTTCCGCACCGAGAGCAGCCTGGGCGAATGTGATTGGCATATCCATTGCGATATGTTGGTCGACACGTTCAAAGATCTCATGTGCTCTGACGCGAACGACGACGTACAAGTCCCCTGCTGGTCCACCGTTCACGCCTGGACCACCCTTGCCAGAGAGACGAATCTGTTGACCGTTATCGATACCGGCTGGGATTTTGACCTCGACCGTTTGTTTCTTCTTCACGTGACCTGAGCCATGGCAAGTCGGGCATTTTTCTTTAATCGTCTTACCACTTCCGTGACACTTGCTACATGGACGTTGATTAACCATACGACCGAGAATCGTGTTCTGTTCGACCGTCTCGACACCGCTGCCGCCACATTGGTTACACGTTTCTGGCTTCGTTCCAGGTTTCGCACCACTACCCATACATGTGTCACATTCGACTTCGATTTCGAGTTCGATGGTCTCTGTCTTTCCAGTCACACTCTCCATGAAGTCGAGGTCGACGACATATTGATAATCTTCCCCGCGACGCGGTGCGTTCGGGTCCTGACGGCGTCCACCGCCTCCAAAGAACATGTCAAAGATATCACCAAATCCGCCTTGGAAGTCGCCTCCTCCTCCGAATTGGTTCGCTCCTTCAAAACCGAATCGGTCATATTGTGCCCGTTTCTGTTCGTCTGAAAGCACTTCGTACGCTTCACCGATCTCTTTGAACTTATCCGCTGCATCTGCCTCTTGGTTGATGTCCGGGTGATATTGACGGGCCAATTTCCGGTATGCCCGCTTGATGTCTTGTGCCGAGGCCGACTTATCGAGCCCGAGCACTTCATAATAATCTCGTTTCGCCACTATTCTCGCTCCTATCTTCTCGATCTTCGTATCGATTTTACCGATTCTACCTTAACATGGAAAGAGCCAAAGCAGAAACCTGCTTTGGCGCTCTCCTTTACAACAGCTGTTTATTTACGGTCGTCAAGATCCTCAAACTCTGCGTCCACGACATCATCGTCCTGTTTCGCATCTGCTTGTGGTTCTGCGCCTTCAGCACCTTGCTGTTCAGCCATTTTAGCATATACTTTTTGCGTCAACTCTTGAACGACAGCTGACAATTCGTCTTTGGCTGTACGGATCGCCTCAAGGTCTGAACCTTCGAGAGCAGTTTTTGCTTTTTCTTTCGCAGCTTCTGCTTTTTCTTTGTCCGCTTCTTCCACTTGCTCACCAAGGTCCTTGATGGCCTTGTCTGTCGCGAAGACGAGTTGGTCTGTTTCGTTGCGAAGTTCCGCTTCTTCTTTACGTTGGTTATCTGCTTCTGCGTTCGCTTCGGCTTCTTTCACCATACGCTCGATTTCCGCCTCATCGATACCTGAAGAAGATTGGATTGTGATCGATTGTTCTTTGTTCGTACCGAGGTCTTTCGCCGATACGTGAACGATTCCGTTTGCATCGATATCGAATTTAACTTCGATTTGTGGCACACCACGTGGTGCTGGTGGAATGTCCGTCAATTGGAAGCGACCAAGTGTCTTGTTGTCTGGTGCCATCGGACGTTCCCCTTGAAGGACGTGGATGTCAACAGCAGGCTGGTTATCGGCAGCAGTCGAGAATACTTGTGATTTCGATGTCGGGATTGTCGTGTTGCGATCGATGAGTTTCGTCATCACGCCACCCATTGTCTCGATACCGAGCGAGAGCGGAGTCACGTCGAGAAGAACGACATCTTTCACGTCCCCAGCAAGAACTCCACCTTGAATGGCTGCACCGAGTGCAACAACTTCATCCGGGTTTACCCCTTTGAATGGCTCTTTCTTCGTGAAGTCGTGGATTGCTTTTTGAACGGCAGGGATACGAGTCGAACCACCGACGAGAATGATCTTATCGAGGTCAGACGGCGTGAGTCCTGCATCTTTCAAAGCACGACGCGTCGGTTCCATTGTGCGCTCGACAAGGTCAGCCGTCAATTCTTCAAACTTCGCACGTGTGAGTGTCATCTCCAAGTGGAGGGGACCTGCTTCACCTGCTGTGATGAACGGAAGGCTGATGTGTGCGCTTGTAACGCCTGAAAGGTCTTTCTTCGCTTTTTCAGCAGCATCTTTCAAACGTTGAAGTGCCATCTTGTCTTTTCCGAGGTCGATGCCGTTCTCTTTTTTGAATTCTGCAACGAGATAGTCGATCACTTTTTGGTCGAAGTCATCTCCACCGAGACGGTTGTCACCAGCTGTAGCGACAACTTCGAATACACCATCACCAAGCTCAAGAATCGACACGTCGAACGTACCGCCACCGAGGTCATAGATTAAGATCGTGTGGTCTTCACCTTTATCTAATCCGTATGCGAGTGCAGCAGCTGTCGGCTCGTTGATGATTCGTTTAACATCAAGTCCAGCGATCTTACCAGCATCTTTTGTCGCTTGACGCTCCGCATCGTTGAAGTATGCAGGAACTGTGATGACCGCTTCCGTGACTGTTTCACCGAGGTAGTCTTCCGCATCCTTTTTCAACTTCTGCAAAATGATTGCCGAGATTTCTTGTGGTGTGAATTTCTTGCCGTCTACATCAACTGTATGCGATGTTCCCATGTGACGTTTGATTGATTGGATCGTGTTCGGGTTCGTGATGGCCTGACGTTTCGCGACCTCACCGACTTGACGCTCTTCTCCTTTGAATGCGACAACCGAAGGAGTCGTACGGTTACCTTCTGCGTTTGAGATGACGACTGCTTCGCCACCTTCCATTACTGCCACACATGAGTTTGTAGTCCCTAAGTCAATACCGATAATTTTACCCATCGTTTATTCCTCCGTCTCGTTAAGTAGTGTTATTCTGCAACTTTTACCATGCTTGGGCGAATGACTCGACCATGCATCGTGTAACCTTTTTGAAGCTCCATCGTCACAATGCCTGACTCGAACTCGTCGCTCGGTTCTTGCATGACTGCTTGATGGAAGTTCGGGTCGAACGGTTGTCCAACTGCTTCAATCGCTTCGACTTGCTCAGCATTTAATACGTCTAGCAGTTGACGATGAATCATGTCCACTCCCGATTGAATCTGCTTCGCATCTTCTGAAGTTGCATTTACTTGAAGTGCACGCTCAAAGTTATCAATGAGCGGAATCAATTTTTCAATGACAGACTGTGAAGCAAACTTGACACGTTTTGCGTTTTCTTCGTTCGTCCGACGACGGAAGTTGTCAAAGTCGGCACGAATGCGGAGCTCGCTCGCTTTCAACGCTTCGATTTCTTTTTGTAAGTCCGTCCCCTCAGAACTTTCTTCCACAATCTCAGCATTTAAAACCTCATCTTCATTTGATTCAGTTGACTCGTTCTCTTCTGTCTGTGCCGAATCTACAGATTTTTCTTCAAGCACTTCTTCTTGCTCATGCCCGTTTTGATGATCTGCTGTCATAGTAAAACTCCTTTCCGTCATTCATCTAATTTCGTGCGTCGCAACGCTTCGATAATTTGTCCCATCATTTGGACACCATGACGGTAATCCATCCGGGTCGGACCAATCATGGCAATCGTTCCGAATGTTTTTCCATCTAGTGTATAATCCGAAGTGATGACACTACAATTTTGAAGGGCGACAATTCCGTTCTCGCTCCCAATGCTCACATAAATCTCGCGATTTGGCAACGATTCGAGCCAATGTGTCAATCGTTCCTGTTCGTCAATCCATTCTAGAAATGGACGTAGCGTCTCGAGCGTCTGAAATTCGGGTTGGTTGAAGATCTTCTTCTTGCCTCCTAGATAAAGCGAGGATGGCGTTTGAATCCCAACCGTCGATTGAATCAGTTGCATCATGTTCTCGTACTGCTGTCGCTGCGCGAGCTGCAATTTAGCAACTTCTTCTCCGATTCGGACTTTTAGCTGTCCAATCGATGTTCCGACAAGTCGATCGTTTAACAATCGAATCGTTTCCTCGATGACGTCAGGAGCGACACGTGATTCAAACATGACGGTTCGATGTTCGACATGACCTTGATCTGTGACAATGAGAACGACACCCCGTCGCTCATCTAATGGCATAAAGTCCACACGTGCCAATGTTTCCATTTGACTGTTTGGACCGAGGGCGACCGTTGTATAATTGGTCAAATCAGAAAGGAGATCAGCAGCTTGGCGAATCAGGATTTCAGACTCTTTAGAAGATTGTTTTAAACGCTCTTCTAGACGACCTGTTTCCCGCTCGTCAATGATCTGTTTCTCGACGAGATGGTCCACATAATATCGATATCCGATTTCGGATGGGATTCGACCAGCGGAAGTATGCGGTTTCTCAATCAACCCCATGTCTTCTAAATCGGCCATATCGTTCCGAATCGTCGCCGAGCTAAATGTTAAGTCATCTCGCTTTGACAACGTACGTGAACCGACCGGTTGGGCTGTCTGAATGTAATCGTCAATAATGGCTCGAAGAATGAGCAATTGTCGATCGGTCAGCACAACATCACTCCTCTCTGAAAAAATTACCCCACTTTATTAGCACTCATATTTAACGAGTGCTAATCACACTTCAAATATTATCATGTTCTCACAATATGTCAATTCATACACTCGGATTTTTTCACCTTTTTTACGAACGGCAAACCTGAAAAAGAAGAATCGTTTCGTTATGATAGAACGTGAGGTGATGAAATGTTTACAACAAAACAATTTGACGTATTTAAGCAGGACGGACTCGACGAACGAATGTCTGGCATCCGCTCAGATATTCAACCGCTCTTCCACCGGATATATGACGAGGTCGGGCCAGAGCTCGAGGCCGATGTCGGAATCCCCCTTTACCTTCACGTCGCGAAACACGCACGACGTACGGTGAATCCACCGAAAGATACATGGATGGCGATTTGCCACGACAAACGAGGGTACAAAAAACATCCACACTTACAAGTTGGGCTGTTTGACGATCGTGTCTTCATTTGGCTTGCGTTCATTTATGAGATGCCAAACAAGGACGCCATCGCGAAACATTTACAACAAATCGATTTGAAATCGACATTCCCCGATTTCCATATCGCGGGTGACCATATGAAAAAAGAGGCGTTCCTAGTCGAAGATACGTCAAATGAAGACATTCAATCGCTACTTGAGCGATTCGGTACTGTTAAAAAGGCTGATTTCTTGATTGGCCGACAACTTCCCGCCGATGCATCGATTCTTCAAAACGAAGATGCATTTCTTGCATTAGTAGAAGATACATTTGGTCGGCTCACACCGCTCTATCGCGACCTCGTTTTGTAACATACAAAATGGACAAATCCCTCGTGAGGGATTTGTCCATTTTTTATGACTCGGTATGTTGAAGTTTTGCTTCTCCGATAAAGGCGGCAAAGGCCTCATTGGCGAGCGGCAAACCGGACGCCGTTAGACGGATATGTGTGTCCGTCCGTTCAATCAACGATTTTTTCACCAACTCTTCGATGACGTGACCGAACACCTCATCGAGCGATGCCCCATATTTCTGTTCAAATGTCTGAAGTGAGACACCGGCACGCATACGTAGTCCGAGGAACAACTCTTCTTCCATTTTTTCCACTTCTTCAAGCTCCGTCACCCGTTTCACAGGGATGCCTTCTGCTTTAATATAGTGAGGAATCGGAGCGATATTGGCACGGCGTGTCCCGTTCAAATAACTGTGCGCACCGGCTCCAAATCCATAGTACTCTTCATTGCGCCAATACACTTGATTATGACGGCTCTCTCTTCCAGGCAAGCCATAGTTGGAGATCTCATATTGTTTGAGACCATGACGTTCAAGCGTTTCCATCACTTTCAAGTACATTTCGACTTCAACATCTTCCCCCGGTAAACGGAGCTTCCCTTTTCGATCTTGAATCGCGAATACGGTATGCGGTTCGAGGATCAACGAATAAGAGGATACATGTTGAATCGGTAATTGAAGTGCCAACTCTAAATCACGATCAATTTGTTCAAGCGTTTGTTCCGGAAGACCGAACATAAGATCAATCGAGATGTTATCAAAGCGTTTTGCCGCTTCGTTCACCGTCTCGAACACATCATCCGCCCGATGCGTTCGTCCGATGCGCTCGAGTCCACCATCATCAAACGTCTGGACACCGAAACTAAGTCGGTTGACGCCGCCCGCTTTCATCGTGTCGAGTTTTTCGGCACTCACAAAGTTCGGGTTCGCTTCGACAGAATACTCCAAGTCGGCTGACGCAAGTGGCAGAAGGTGTTGACGAACCATATCCATCAGGCGCGCCATCTGTTCCTCATTGAGCGCGGTCGGTGTCCCGCCACCGATAAAGATGGTATCAATCCGATCAGTCGGAAACGCCTCGAGCGTCAACTCCATCTCTCGTTCTAATGCATCTAAATATTCATCAACAGGTTGATTTTTTAGAAACACCTTGTTGAAATCACAGTAATAACAAATATGTTCACAAAATGGAATGTGAAGATATACGGCTTTAGCCAATTTCGGCCACCCCTTTCTTCTCTTTCCATTTATAACGCTTTTCGTCCGTTCTTTCCAGCCTGCGCCATCAGTCGAACCGATGAATGAAGAGACCACTCTTTAATTTCGGTTCGAACCAGGTCGATTTCGGGGGCATCTGTCCACCCTCATCCGCTACGTGCATCAGCTGTGTCATCAGCGTCTCATGACACGTGAACAGCATTCGGTCCGGCTCTAGAGTCAGCTTCTCTAATTCCACGACCGTCTTGTTTCCACCGACAAAATCGATTCTCGCATCTGTCCGAATATCCTCCACGTTGAAATATGGCGTCAGAATATCCCGTTGTAGGATGGCAACGTCAAGACTAGGGTCCTCTTGCCGCTTCGTCAACTTATAATACTTCCCTCGATAGGCGACTCCGAAGACGCCATGTTCTTTCGGCAGGACAAGACCATCCTCCTCATCGATTACATACGAGAAAGAGAGTCCTTCTAACATATTTTCTACTTCTTCTGGAGCAATCGCTGTCATCACTCGATGATACGGCAAAATCGTCAACTCATCACTCGGGAAAAGGACACCTAAAAAATGTGTGCGTTCGTTCTTTTGAGAGGGGTCTCCACCCATTCCGGAAACGACAGCCGCCGCTTTCGCGCGATGATGACCATCTGCGATATAGATTGACGGGATTGTCGCGCCAATCATCATGACACGGGCAAGGTCTCGGCTCGGAATCATGAACCCTTCGTGCACCACTCCACGATCATCGGTAAATGAGAATAATGGTTCTTCTTCCGTTGCATTGCTTAAAATTTGTTTGAGACTTTCATGCGGTGGATGACTGAGTAAAATGGGACCGGTGTGCGCACTCGTCGCTCGGACATGTTCAACGCGTTCCCGTTCTTTCACTTCCCTAGTGTGTTCATGAATCTTGATTCGACCGACTTCATAGTCCGCGACTGAAAATGTGGCGACTAGACCGGTTTGCTGACGCCCTTTCCGTGTCAGTCGATAGACGTAAAATCCACTCGGACGAACCGTCAGTTCGTTTTCATAAAGATGATCTAGCTCCTGACGGGCAAGCTGCCCCCAATCTTCAAGTGAAAGGTTTTCTTGAAGTGCTTCTGGTTTATCTACTTTTAAAAATGAGTTCGGTTGCCTAGCGATGATTGCCCTTGCTTCTTCTACCGAAACGATATCGTACGGGTCTGCAGCAACATCTTCAGGGTGTATTGGCATATATGGGCTAAACGGTTTAAATACGACCATCATATCCTCCTTAAAATTCTCGGACGCGAATCACGCCCTTGATTTCGTAAAGCGCATGAATGGACAATGGTTCATGCTCAAAGTTGTCTAAATCAATTAACGTATAGGCCATTTCACCACGACTACGATTGACCATGTTGTCAATGTTTAATCCGTGAGAGGCGAGCTCCCCTGTGATTTGTCCGACCATGTTCGGTACGTTCTGATGTAAAATTCCGAGTCTACGTTTTCCTGTATACGGAAGTTCTACATTCGGGAAATTGGCAGACGATCGAATATTGCCGGTCTCTAAATATAATTTGAGTGTTTCGACGGCTTGGACGGCACAGTTGACTTCCGATTCCTTCGTCGATGCACCGAGATGAGGCAATGCCATCACTTGAGGGTGTCCGATGAGCGAGTGCCGAGGGAAATCAGTGATATATAACCCAACATGATGATGGAACGCCTCTACTAGATCGTCATCATTTATGAGCTCTCCGCGTGCGAAATTCAATACGGTCATACTTGGCTTCATCCGCTCGAACCAGCTCCGGTCGATGCTGAAGCGGGTCTCTTTCGTTAGCGGCATATGGATTGACAAGATGTCAACCACCCCTAGAACCTCACTTAAGTGTTTGGCACGTGTGACGTGTTTCGAAATGTTCCAAGCGGCATCGACTGATAGATGTGGGTCATATCCGATGACATCGACCCCGAGTTGGAGTAGATCGTTAGCGAGTGAAGCTCCGATCGCCCCAAGACCGATGATGCCCACTTTTTTACCGCGTAATTCGGACCCGAGAAATTGTCGCTTCTGTTGTTCCATCGCTTCTTCTAACAGAGCTTGTGACGCGACCGTCTGTTCGTTCACCCAATTAAAGCCGTTCACAATCGGTCTGACCGAGAGAATCATACTGGCAAGGACGAGTTCTTTTACCGCATTCGCATTCGCACCAGGAGTATGAAACGCCACGATCCCTTGTTTAGCGAGCTGATCAAGCGGGAGATTGTTGACGCCGGCTCCGGCTCTGGCAATGGCAAGTAAATGTGGCGGAATCACTTCATCGTGCACGTCATGACTTCGAAGTACCCAGGCATCGGCTTGATCTGACGCATTGATCATATACTCGTTCGGTTCAAATCGTTTTAAGCCGGCAGCAGCGATTTGGTTAAATGTTTTGATGTGATACATTCGTTTCCTCCTCAAATGCTCTCATGACGTCAACAAGTCGTTCTGCTCCTTCTAGCGGCATCGCGTTGTATAGACTCGCACGTAATCCACCGACAGAACGATGTCCGCCGAGCTCGAGTAATCCATGTTCTCGGGCAAACTGTTGAAAGTTCCTGTCTCGATCACGGTCACCCGTCGTGAACGGGATGTTCGTCAAGGAACGGCGTTCTCCCGACACGAGAGGAGAAAATACGTGCGATTGTTCAAGAAACGAATAGACCCTCTCGCTTTTTTCACGGTTTAGTCGCTCCATTGCCTCGACACCACCTTGATCTTCGACCCATTTGAGAACACGTTCGGCCACATACATACTGAACGTCGATGGTGTGTTAAATAACGTATCGACATGAGACGCGTAATGAAGGTAACTCGGCAACTCCATCGACTGAATCAAGTCGCGACGGATGATGACGACCGTCAGTCCTGCTGGTCCAATATTTTTCTGGGCACCCGCATAAATCATCCCGAAACGCTCGACGTCAATCTGCTCGGCAAGGATATTCGAAGAGGCATCCGCGATGACCGGGACGTCCACGTCAGGTATGTTTGTAAACCGGGTTCCTTCAATCGTATTATTCAGTGTGACGTGAAGGTAGTCGACATCTTGAGCAAGGCTCGGTTCAAATGACATCCCCCCCGTCTCATCAATGATTGGGTGAATGACGTTGACCTCTCCAAAGTGCCTGGCATCTTCTAGCGCTTTTTTAGACCAAATCCCTGTATCGATATAGGCGAATCGATTTCGATTCCGTAAATTCATCGGGAGCATGGAAAATTGCAGCGTCGCCCCACCTTGAAGCCAGAGAAGGGCATAACTCTCAGGAATATACATTAGTCTCCTCAATCTCGCTTCAAGAGCGTCGACTACATGTTGGAACGACTCCGAGCGATGACTCGTTTCGATAATGGAGACCCCTTCATGTTCAAATGACAGGAGATGTTGTTGAATCTCTTGCATCACTTCTTTTGGTAGCATGCCGGGACCCGCAGAATATGTATACGTCGACACGGTGTTTCCTCCTCTTTGATCTGTCTAAGGGTGTACTCTTCCTTAAACGAAGTGCCATTTCCTGCCTAAACAAAAAAATCACCCCGATTCGAAAATCAGGGTGATTCAATCCAATTATTCTTCGTCCATCGATAGTACAGACATGAACGCTTCTTGCGGGACTTCGACAGACCCGACCATCTTCATGCGTTTCTTACCTTCTTTTTGTTTCTCGAGGAGTTTACGCTTACGTGAGATGTCTCCCCCATAACATTTAGCCAAAACGTTTTTACGAAGGGCTTTGATTGTCGAACGGGCAACAATTTTCGTTCCAACGGCAGCCTGTACCGGGACTTCGAACTGCATCCGTGGGATGAGTGCTTTCAATTTCTCAACGATGACTTTTCCGCGCTCATATGCGAAGTCACGGTGAACGATGAAGCTAAGCGCATCGACCACTTCGTTGTTGAGCAAGATATCCATCTTCACGAGACGTGATTGACGATAGCCGATCAACTCATAGTCGAGAGACGCATATCCTTTCGTACTCGATTTCAACTGATCGAAGAAATCGTAAACGATCTCACTAAGTGGGATCTCATACGTGATTTTGACACGTGTCGTATCGATATATTGCATATCGATGAACGTTCCACGTTTCTTCTGGCAAAGTTCCATGATGGCACCTACGTAATCGTTTGGTGTCATGACAGCCGCCTTGACGTATGGTTCTTCAATCGATTCCACTTTTTGTTGTTCCGGCATTTTCGATGGGTTATCGACGTGGACGACCTCTCCTGAAGTTGTCGTCACATGGTAAATTACCGATGGTGCCGTTGTGATCAAGTCGATGTTAAACTCACGTTCAATCCGTTCTTGAATGATTTCCATGTGAAGCATTCCGAGGAATCCACAACGGAAACCAAATCCGAGCGCTTGTGACGTTTCTGGTTCAAACTCGAGCGCGGCATCAGAAAGTTGAAGCTTTTCAAGTGCCTCACGGAGGTCGTTGTAGTTGGCTGCATCAATCGGATACAATCCACAATACACCATCGGATTCATTTTGCGGTAACCCGGAAGTTGTTCTGTTGCCGGGTTTTTCGCAAGCGTGATCGTGTCCCCGACACGAACATCACCAACTGTTTTAATTGACGCTGAAAGCGTACCTACATCCCCGACATTCAATTCTTTGACGGAGACAGGTTTCGGTGTTGATACCCCGAGGTCTGTCACTTCGAACGTTTTGCCTGTCGCCATCATTTGAACTTTATCTCCCACTTTGACAGAACCATTGACGATTCGAATCGATGCGACGACACCACGATATGCATCGTAGTACGAGTCAAAAATGAGGGCTTGTAACGGCTCTGACGGGTCACCTGTTGGAGGTGGCACGAGTTCGACGATTTGCTCGAGGATTTCCTCGATTCCAATCCCTGCCTTCGCAGAAGTCGGGACTGCATCACTCGCGTCGAGCCCGATGACATCTTCAATTTCTTGACGCACACGCTCGACGTCCGCTGACGGCAAGTCGATTTTATTGATGACCGGAATGATTTCGAGGTCGTTATCGAGTGCTAAATAAACGTTTGCGAGCGTTTGCGCTTCAATCCCTTGAGCCGCATCGACGACGAGAATCGCACCCTCACATGCTGCAAGTGAACGCGACACTTCATACGTGAAGTCGACGTGTCCTGGCGTGTCAATCAAGTGAAGAATATACTCTTCTCCGTCTTTTGCCGTATAGTTTAATTTAACAGCGTTTAATTTAATCGTAATACCACGTTCACGCTCAAGATCCATCGCGTCAAGCGTTTGCTCTTTCATCTCACGAGCCGTGAGTGCACCTGTTTTCTCAAGAATCCGGTCAGCGAGCGTCGACTTTCCATGATCGATATGGGCGATGATGGAAAAGTTACGAATCTTCTTCTGACGATTCTCTAATTCTTGTTTGTTCATATATGGGTTCACCTATCCTTCTCATGCATACCGTGTCATTATATCAAAATCCTAAAGTAATGTGTACGACCTACTACAACAATACCACATATAGTTTTCAGAATAATCATCAAGTGGTTGCTTTTCATATAACCGTTTGCTACAATTGTGCTTGTTCTGTTGAATGATTACTTGAAGTAATAAGAACATACACTTTCTTGTTTCAGGAGGTGACAAACAATGGCAAACATCAAATCAGCAATCAAACGTGCAAAAACTTCTGAAAAGCGTCGTGTTGCGAACTCACAAGAGAAAGCGGCAATGCGTACAGCAGTAAAACGTGTTGATGCTCTCGTACTTGAAGGAAACAAAGAAGCTGCTCAAGAAGCTTTCGTCCTCGCTACGAAGAAGCTCGACAAGGCTGCATCAAAAGGCCTTATCCACAAAAACAAAGCAGGTCGTGATAAATCACGCCTCGCAGCTCGTATCGCTGCTCTCTAATTAGAGACCAAACGAAACAGCCGCCTCCTATTTGGAGCCGGCTGTTTTTTTGTATACCATGACGTAATGAGGGCCGATGCCCGGAATATCGAACGATTCACCGATTCGTGTAAGACCATTCCGTTCATAGAAACGAACGGCCACCTCTCTTGCATTACACCACCATGAATCATCAAGCTCTTCATGCAGTGCCTGTAAAAACCGAGAGCCGATCCCTTGTCCAGCTTGCTCCGGGTTTGTCGCCATCCCTCGCAATTGAAGCGGAATCTTCACCCCATCGATTCGCTTCGAAGACTGCATGACTGTAGCGATCGACTGCACTTGATCGCCTTCAACCCAGGCGAAATGACGGGTCGTCGACGCATCATCCCCATCAAAATAACACGTCTCCACGCTCTTACCTGGTCTGAGTACGATATGTCGAAGTGGGATGACATCTTCGAGTGTGACTTGTTTAAATCCCATTTTCCCACCTCACAATAGGGCTAGTTGGCAAACGAGCGTATCGAATACGATTTGCTTGTCGCCGCGACCTGTTTTCATTGCCTCATCCGCATCTGCAATCAACGTCAGCGCTTGAGCGAGCTGCGCTTCTGAAAAGTTACGACTCGCTTGCGTCGCCAGTTTTACGGTATAAGGATGCGCTCCAATCTTAGAGGCAATTTGCTTCTCTCCATACCCTGCTTCAGTCAACTGTTTTGATAAGTACATGTTTCGGTATTGCCTCGCTAACAAACTGAGAAGACCGATTAGTTCTTGTCCTTGTTTCTCTAAGTCTCGGACCAATCGAAGTGCTGCGTCCGCACGGCGTTTGACGAGAAGCTCAGACAGCTGAAAGACGTTATCCTCTAGCGTGCGCGGCACTAAATCATTTACGATGTCAATCGGGATCATAGCACCTGTTCCGGCATATAACTGAAGCTTTTCTAATTCTCGGACTAATTTTCCCCAGTCATCTTGACAGAGGAACAGCAGTCGCTCTATGGTCGCCCGCTCCATTTTCTGTTGTTCTTGACTGAGCGTATCATTCACATACCGCATCAATTCTGCCTGACTCGGTTTTTTTGCTTCAAGTACGATGGCCCGCTCTTTCAGACGTTTCACGATTTTTTTTCGTTCATCGAGTTTTTCTGACTCGACGATGAAGACGAGAACGGAGTAAGTTGCCGGTTGAACAACATATTCGGCAAGACGGTCGACGTTATGCTTTTGCTTTTCTTTCGCTCCCGTCAAAAATTGAGCATTCTTGACGATCACCGTCCGATATTCACTAAAGAACGGAACGGTTTCCGCTTCATCGAGGGCAGTATCTAATGACGTTTCTTGAAGATCGAGTTGCATGACGTCAAATTGATCACCGGACGGATTCGCCGACTTCACAATCCCGCGTTCCCACGTTTCAAGTAAATACTTTTCGGTGCCATGGAGAACATAGACGCTCGCTAGTTTACCATTATGTAACCACGGTTCATTCAAAACACACACCACTTTCACAATTTATTCTCATCTAAACATAGATTATCTTCGCATGATTCGCTATACTTATAAAGGAAGTATGATAAGGAGGGACCTAATATGCAAATCAACTCAGTACGCCCACCGAGTGAAAACCCGTTTGAAAATGACGTTCAATGCAAACGTAATGACGCCATCGACTCTGCGATCGGCTTCATCGTCCCATTTGGCTTTTTCTTTACGATTTTCTTCATCGGTGTCATCATCAAATTCTTGAGCCTATAAGTTTTCAAACGATTGCCCCGGGGGAGCAATCGTTTTTTAGTGTATCACATTTATTCATACGCTACTCAATGATCCCCCGACACATTCTTTTTTCGCAGACAATCATGCCATCGACATCGGTACGTAATAAGTGTCGCCCCGCAATTCGCTGCAGTGTCTCCTCGTGAGGATGCCCATAGCGGTTGTTCGCACCGACACTCGCGATGACCCATTCTGGGGCAATTCGTCGAAGTAACGCTTCACCGGAGGATGTGTTTGAACCGTGATGCCCCAGCTTAAAGACATCGACGTCAAGTGTCGGTAAGTTGTCTTCTTCCTCAATCGGCAAATCTCCTGTCAACAAGTATCGCATACCACCCACGTTCATGTAGAGACTGATAGAATGTTCATTTTCGTCTCCATGTGGTTGGTCTGGTGCCACAATCCACATCCAAGGGAACGGACGATCTCCCGCCTCGACGTAACGAATTCTCGTCCCGTATGTTGTCGCGAGTTGAACAAGCTCTTCTCGTTTTTCTTTATCCGCCACTTCTTTTGATAACCATATCTCTTTGACGGTCACGTGCTTCAACAAGCCTTCTAACCCTCCTGTATGATCGTGGTCTGCATGTGTGAGCATGACGAAATCAAGCGAGTGCTCACCACGTTTCCAAATATAAGGCGCAACGACATCAGCCCCTGGGTCATAGACTGATTTTTTTTGCTCATTCGGATCTTGAAAAACACCCCCGACATCGATAATCCCCATGATCCCCCCTGATTCTACGACAATCGCATCACCCTGACCAACGTCTAAAAATGTCACCCTAGAGCTCTCTGACCATTCAGACCAACCCACAACGGCCCCACACGTTAACAGGACAATGCCCCATCCGAGCCATCGCTTTTTTTCCATAAGGAGCAAACTTCCCCATATCCCGATTGCCAAGACGATTTGAGAAGGGACTGCGAGTTCGTGTAATGGTATCCACGGTCGATTCTGATCATGAATCGAAAAAACACCGCTCACAGCATCCAGCACGACCATAAACAATGGAGCGACTTTTGGAATGAGCCAAGTGGCAAAAGCAAGCGGCATAATCACCCATGATATGCAAATCGCCATCACTATATTCAAAATCGGTGCCAAAAGAGACAAAACCGGTTGAACCTGCCAAAGAACCAATAATCCAAACAACTGTGCAAAGAGTGACAGTTCGAACAATCCGGTCCAGATTCGTCTCGTGACCAGTAAGAAAAAAGTCATGCCAACCGTCAATTGAAAACCAAGATTCATCACTAGGAACGGCTGAACGGACAACATGCCAGCTGCACACCAACTGAGAAGTCGAATCGGGTCCCGAACTGTCACACCAAATAGCGAGAGGAGCAGGATTACATCCGCCACTACGACCGCGCGGGCGACCGGTGGCGAGAAACCCGTTACCCATCCAAATGCGGTAATCGTTAAGAGGATACATACTGTCTTCGTTTCACGTCGAAATGGGATTCGGTGTAACATTGCCCGGAAAATGATGATCAACATGGCAATATGAGATCCCGAAATGACGAGAAGGTGGAGGAGTCCCGTCACGCGATAGGAAAATGAGGTCTCTTCATCCAGCATACGGCTCTCTCCAAACAATAACGCCTCAATATATAATGAAACGTCTGCCCGATAACGCTTTTCGATCTGTTGAAGTTGTCGTTCTTTCCATCTCAACATACGGCCATGCAACCCGGAAGTTGGATGGCACGCACCGATTCGAACCACCTTTCCTTTAAACGATATGTTCGCACTCTCCGCCCAAGCTCGTTCATCAAAACCACCAGTATTTCGAAGTGGTTGAAATTCTTCCTGTTTCATTTTAACGAGACAGGTCTCTCCAGGTTTTCCGCCAGCTAGTTCGCGCCCTCGCAATACACCTTGAAGACCGTCTACGTTCCCATAAAGTCTTACCGATTTTCCATTCTCTTTTCGACTTTCGATTGAGAAGGCAATCGTGTCTGACGGTAACGATTCTGTAGGGGTCGTATGGAACGATGCGATACAGATGAGTCCAATCACTCCGGCTTTCGCATACAGGCCTTGCCCACGTCGTGTGACCAGATAAAAGACACTAGCGACCACAGAAACCAAATAGAATCTTTCTGTCAAGCCGGTTATAATAAGCACCGCAAACAATGGAAACAGCGGCATTCTATGGCACCAATAAGTATGGCTTCATACTTTCTAGCGTCTTTTCCCCGAAGCCTTTCACATCTCCTAACTCTTCATACGTTTTAAACGGACCATGTTCTTTCAGATGATTTAAAATCGCCTCAGCCTTTGCCGGTCCGATTCCCGGAACTGACATCAGTTCTTCTTTCGTCGCACTATTCACATGAATACCGTTCGATTCTACTTCCGAACTTGGTGTCGCTTGCGCAATCGGCGGGTCACCTTTTTTAGGAACGATGATTTTAACCCCATCGACCAACAATTGAGCCAAGTTTAACTGTTCCGGGTCGGCTTCATTTGTTAAAACAGCCAAAGACAGGACATCACCGACTCTCGCCCCTTCAGGCACGGTATATACGTCCGGAGACTCGACCGCCCCCGTAACATAGACAACGAGCTCTAAACGCTCTGGTGTCACCGATTGCCCAACTTCTTCCGTTTCCATCACAAAATCATCGACAACGCGTTGCTCCGGTTCTTTCTTATAAAACAAATACCCGACACCTAGGAATAAAACGACGACGAGACCGATTACGAGCTGTTTCCATCTATCCATCCGATTCACCACCTGATTTAACTGTTGCATCTAGTATGCCGAATCACACCTCTTGAGACATGGCCCCTTCTTCTCTGGAGTCGTGCCCTTAGGGATTGTTTTACGTGGGTATTACAGACTGCACTCATACGTGTAACGCTCTTCAATCACTCAATTTCATGACAAAAAACGAAGGCCAACTCGTGGCCTCCGTTTATACTGTTCACGCTAGATTATTCTTCTTCGAAATGTTGGACCTGACCAGCAAGTGCCGCCGCCTGTCCTTCTAATTCTTGCATCAATGTAAAGATTTGATCGAAGCTCGCTTGCTGTTCTTTCATAGAGGCTGCTACTTCTTCATTTCCAGCCGCCAATTCTTCTGTCACACCAGATACTTCCTCGACCCGACGCAAGACGTTGTTTACCTCGTTACTCGATGTACGCATCTCTTGTTCAATCGTACGCACGAACGAAGCGACATGGTCTGTTCGTTCATGAATTCGGTTGAACGCTTCTTTCGTCAATCCGAACGCTTCTAGTTGCGCTTCTTGCTCACGTTTTGATTCGTTCACCGTTTCCGTCAAACGTACGACTTCTTGTTGAATCGTTTCGACGACGTGGAAAATGGAACGGGTTGCTTTATTGCTTTCTTCTGCCAACTTCTTCACTTCACTCGCAACGACCGCGAAGCCACGTCCTGCTTCACCAGCACGTGCCGCTTCAATCGCTGCGTTCAAAGCGAGTAAGTTCGTCTGTGCCGCAACATCTTCGACGAGTTTCGCCATCGATTCGATCTCTGCCGTCTGTCTCGCAAAGTGGTCCATTCGTGTGACGAGCACTTCATTCCGTTCGCTTGAGCGGTCGAGAATATGCTCTTGATCGGTTAACGTCTCAATTCCAGCCGCTACTTCACGTGTCATCTCAGACGTTTCTTCCGTCGTCTGCTTCGTCTGATTCAAGCTTGTCTCAAAGGAAGTCGCCATCGTATGAACCGAGCTGAGTGTCTCCTGCAATTCATTTGCGATCGATTGCGCACCATGCGCCATTTCATCAACAGCATTTGTAATGTTAGACGTTGTACTCACGACTGCCTCATTCTCAGCCGCTGCCGTTTCGGTCATGCCGTTCACTTTCATCGACGTGACACGAATTGAGCCAATCACGGTTTGAAGAGATGCCGTCATATCTCGCATGGCACGTTCTAATCGACCAATCTCATCTTTTCGCGTCGATTCCGGTAACGTGACGAGACGTCCCGCCGCAATCGCTTCAGCTACTTCTACGTTTCGTTCGAGCGGTCGTGTGATTGAACGGGCAAAGAAGAAGTTATAGACACCAAGGGCTAAAATCACGAGAATCGTCAAGAGAATCGAAATCCATAATAGACGCTCCGTCTCATCCGCCGCTTCTACTTGAAGTGCCTCATAAAATGATCCATTTTTCGCAATCAATGTATTGATGTCGTTTAGTAATCCTTCCAATTTCGCTGCCTGGATTCGAGCACCGATCCCACCTTCAAGTGCCGACTCGACGTCTTCATTCACTTGCTCATATTTCATCGTGGCCCGTTCCAAATGATTTGAAAATGCCGGAATCAAATAAGACTGTTTCAAATCACTAAATGTTTCTTCGTTCGTCACGCGAATCCGCTCGAGTTGTGTCAACGTCGATTGATTGGACTGTTCGCCAAGTGACGTCCAGAGGGATTGCTCTTGTAAAAGTGACGTTTCAAGTTGAGACAATTCAATCATTTGACTGCCGTACTGCTCATTATACGTTTGTAAGCGATTCAAGGTCGACAACACATAGCTCATCATCAGAACAATCAAGACGACGGTGAACACGGTCGAGAAGATAAAACGTTTACGTAAGCTCATTCGAGTGTCCTCTCCTTCAATTGACGTTCTACTGATTCATACTCCGTTGTCTCTTTTTCATCCCATTGAATACGACGAAGTGGGGCTAACCCAACGCCACCTTCTTCAATACCTAGAATGACATGATCATTAAATGGCTTTTCCGTGACACGACCCGCAATTTCCACAATCGCCAAATCGACTTGTTTCAACATCGATGTCACGACCGCATCCGGTGCGATCATCGATTGGTCACTATCGACTCCGATTGCTTTGATGCCGTATTTTTCAGCCGTTTCGAGTACACCGACCCCTGTAAGTCCCGCTGCTGCATAAAGAACGTCTGCCCCTTCTTTAATTTGCTTCTCAGCGAGTTCACGACCGAGTTCCGGTGAAGCAAAGTCATTTGAGAAATCGACGAGCATCTCCACATCCTCGTTCACTGCCTTCGCGCCACGCTCAAACCCTGCTTCAAATTTTTGAATGAGTTCAATGTCCATCCCACCGATGAATCCGATCGTATCGGATTCCGTTTCAAGACCGGCCACCGCACCAGCAAGCGTACTACCTTCTCCCTCTTCGAACGTGATGTTCAAGACGTTTGGAAGTTCAGAAACGCCATCAATGAGGGCAAATTGCTGATCTGGGTGTTCTGCCGCTACAGCCTCTAAGTCTTCTTGACACGCAAAACCAAGACCGACGATCACATCATGTCCCTCTTCTACCAATTCTTCAAAACCAACCTTATACGTCTCTGTTTCTGCTAATTCACGATAATCAACGAACCAACTGCCCGTTTCACGTAGCTCACCCATTCCACGCATGGCTGCGTCACTGAACGATTGGTCCCCGAGACCAACGTCAGATAGGACGACCCCCATCGTCTGTCGTTCTTCTACCGTGGTATTCGGGTTGTCGATTACCGACTGACAACCGGACAACCAAAGGGTGCAGGCTGTGATTGTACTGAGCATTATGCTTTTCTTCATGTATTCAATACTCCCTCTCTCTAATGGTCTGACAACCCTTATATCGACCGAGAAGGCATTGTTCTCCATGATTTTTTTTAAAAGTTGTGGGAATAAAAAAGCCATAGACATTGTCCATGGCTTTGTACACTTATTCTTTAGAAGCAGCAACCGTCGTATCGGCTAATTCTCGCTCCGGTGTTGGCGTTTTCGCAACGTTCCCTTTTCCAGCAAAGTTCTCGAGCAAGTCTTTCATATCGATGCCCGATGAAGCTTTTAACGTTTGTTGAAGTGAGGCCATGAGGTCGGTTGCGTAACCTGTTACTTTACCGGCTCCACCGTTTTGACCGCTCCCCGTGTCAACGACCGTAATCTGATCGATGTTACCAAGTGGCGATGCAATCTCTTTCGCATAATCAGGAAGCATCTTGACGACCATATCGAGAATCGCCGCTTGTCCGTATTGCGCGAAGGCTTCGGCAATCTTCTCTTTCGCTTCGGCTTCTGCAAGACCAGTCAAACGGATGATTTCCGCTTCCGCCTCACCTTTCGCACGTTCCGAATCCGCTTCTGCAAGACCTGCCAAACGTACGCGTTCCGCATCGGCTTTCGCCTGTGCTTCAATCCGATACTTCTCAGCATCCGCGATTGCGATTTGACGTGCTTTGTCCGCAGCGGCAGACTGTTCGATCGAGTATCGATCCGCATCGGCTTTTTTCTTCACTTCTGAATCATACTGCTTCTCACGACGCATGATCTCTTTCTCTTCGAGCTCGATTTGTTTTTGACGCTCGATGATTTGAACTTGCATCTGTTGTTCGGTGACTTCTTGTTTCGCACGCGCTTCCTCAAGCTCATACGCTTGGTCGGCCCGGGCTTTGGCAACGTCTTGTTCACGGCGATATGCCGCAATCCGGAGTTGGTTCTCTTTCTCAGCTTCCGCGATTTCAGACGCACGCTCAAGTTCGGCCTTCTTCGCATCTTTCATGGCTTCCGCCTGTTTGATGCGCGTCTCTTTGTCCGCTTCCGCTGTCGCGATGTCAGCATCACGCTTCACTTGCGCAATCCGTGGCTTCCCGAGTGATTCCAAGTAGCCGTTCTTATCCCGCACGTCTTTAATCGTGAACGAGACGATAATCAAACCCATCTTCGCCAAGTCTTGTGAAGCGACACGTTGCACTTCTTGAGAAAACTTGTCTCGATTTTTATAAATTTCTTCGACTGTCATCGATCCAAGAATGGAACGTAGATGCCCTTCAAGTACTTCGCGTGCTTCATTCTCACGTTCAATTTTAGGTTTTCCGAGAAATTGTTCAGCCGCTGTCGCGATTTCACTGATCGATCCGCCGATTTTAATGATGGCCGTTCCGTCCGCCATGACGGGTACACCTTGTTCCGTATATACCTCAGGCGTCGTTACCTCTAATTTGCTTGAGAGCAAGCTGAGGGGTTCCGCTTGCTGGAATACAGGGAGGACGAACGTACCGCCACCACGAATGATTTTCACACGGTTCCCAGATGCATCACTATGTACATTTTTCTTACCTAGATAACTACCTGTCACAATCAACGCCTCATCCGGTCCGACTGTGCGATATTTTAATACGAATACAAATACGAGTGCGAGGATGATGACCCCGACGATGATACTCACTAAAATAGCCGTATTCATGTGTTATTTCTCCTCTCGAATCGTTGGTTCGTCATATGTCATGACGAGTGCGATATTTCCTTTTACTTCAATGATGACTACCCGATACTCAGTCGAAATGGCTGTTCCGTCCATACTTTGTGCAGTTTTTAAGAGGGACCCCGTGACCGTCTCAATCATGACCTCCCCATAGCCTCCTTCAGGGATGGGAACTGTTAACCGACCGACTCGACCGACTAATGCTTCATCCGTCAAACCAATGGACTCTTCCGCATTTGAAAGTGGTAAAAGCACAAACAAATAAAGAAGCGTTGTCAGGGCGAGAGACCCAACGAGTGCAACAGCGAGTCCAATCATCGGGGAGACATGAGCCAATGCGTTTAAAATAAGTCCGATTCCTGCCCCAAGTGCTAAGAACGATAAAATGACTGCAGGGTTAAACCATCCTTCGAACAGATCGAACGCATCAGAGAACATCATATAAACAAACGTTCCGAAACCAGCGATGATCAACACCCACCAATACAGTTGATCGATTGCCTCCATTACCAGCCCTCCTGTCGACGTCTTTGTTCCATCATCAAAACAGCTCGAAGTTGTTCGACTTCTAATGCGAGTTGATGTTCAACCGCATCCCATTCCGACAGTGATGATGTGGATAAGTCGTTCGCTTCCCGAGTTCGACCAATCGAACGTTCAATACGTCGACGATTATATATGTCGACAAGTTCTTGCCGTTCGAGTCGCATCGTCTTTAAAAAATACTCCACTTCTTTTTGAACTTGTACGATTTGATTCGTCACGTCCTCAGAAGATTCTTGCATCAGCAGCCGACGCACTCTCACTTGATGAGCCACTAATTTAGCAATCCTCTCTTCGAGTTCGAGAATGTGCTTATATAATTCTTCTATCTCATCTTGATGCGTGTCATCGCGCCACCACACGTCCATCTCACCTCACTTTTCTCTACTCTCTTCCATATACGTCAAATGCTCATCTCTGGTTTCAAAAAATCATAAAAAAATGTAAAATGAATTTGCCAGCCAGAAAGGAAGTGCTCATGTTGGGCAACCAAGTCATCAAACTATCAAGTGCATCACAAGAAAAATTAAAAAAGATGTATCAACAATATGCAGTTTCACCACCACCATATGCGACATTCAGTGCCAAGACACCAGGATTTGTCGTCACCATCTATCAATCTGGGAAAGTGATGTTCCAAGGAAAAGATGCCGAGACCGAGGCAGTGAAATGGGGAACACCAGCCGAGAAGAAACAAGCATCCGCACCGAACACCATCTTACCTGAAGGATTCTCAAATTGGTCTGTCGTCGGAAGCGATGAGGTCGGGAAAGGGGACTATTTCGGACCACTCGTCGTCGTCGCAGCATTCGTGTCACATGACAAAATTGCACTCGTCAAAGAACTCGGTGTGAAGGACTCCAAACAGCTATCCGATCCTGAAATCATCCGGATCGCGAAGGATTTACATGCAACCATTCCTTATCAAAAGGCGACATTGCATAATCCAGTCTATAACAAGATGCAACGAACGATGACACAAGGAAAGATGACCGCCATCGCGCATAATGCTGCGCTCCGAGCGCTACTTGAAAAAATCGACGTGAAGCCCGCTGCCGTTTTAATCGATCAGTTTGCGGAAAAATCCATCTACTACCAACATCTCCGAGCCGAAAATGATGTCGTCCGTGATGACGTCTACTTTTCAACGAAAGCCGAAGGGCTACACGTCGCCGTTGCAGCCGCATCCATTTTAGCTCGTGCTTTTTTCTTAAAAGAAATGGATAAACTCAGTCAGCAAGTCGGGGTCACCCTCCCAAAAGGTGCAGGCGCAAAAGTCGACCAAGTGGCCGCTCAAATCATACGACGTCATGGAGAAGCGGTTTTACAATCAATTGCCAAAGTACATTTTGCGAACACGAAGAAAGCGATCAACTTGAACAAACGTCGTTTGTAGAGCTTCGTCATCGATTATGGTATACTCTTTTTATGGTTAAATGAACTTAAAATTTTTGGAGGATAGCGTTCATGCTGCATTATAAAACCTATACGATTAGTGATGACCACCCTTGGGTCATCTTTATACACGGAGCGGGCGGAAGTCTGTCTCATTGGTATCGTCAACTTCGACCATTTCGCAAAAAATATAATGTGTTACTCGTTGATTTACGAGGTCATGGCGGTTCGTACGACGCCGAACAGTCACTTAAACAACCGCTGAATGCCTATACGTTCGAGGCGGTCGCAAAAGATGTGATTGAAGTCATGGACCACCTAGGGATTGAAAAAGGTCATATGGTTGGACTCTCGTTAGGAACGATTGTCATTCAAGCCATGTTCGAGCATTATCCGAATCGTATCGCTTCGGTCGTTCTCGGCGGGGCCATCGTCAAATTCAATGTCCGCTCTACCATGCTGATCCGGCTAGGTAGCCTCGTCCGAAACTTCGTCCCCTATATGTGGCTGTATAAGTTGTTCGCTTGGATTTTGCTCCCGAAAAAACGTCATAAAAAATCTAGAATGATGTTCGTCCGGGATGCAGCGAACTTATGTCAACGTGAATTTATCCGCTGGTTCAAGATGACGGAAAATATTAACCCGTTATTGAACCAGTTCACGTCGATTCAGACGAACGTCCCAATCCTATATATTATGGGTGATGAGGATTATATGTTCCTCGAAGCTGTCGAACGAACAGCGAAACATCAACCTACGGCAATCGTGGAAATCGTCACGGACTCAGGACATGTCGTCAACGTAGACCAACCTGATCGATTTAATTCGTTGTCGATGAACTTTATCGATCATCAGATTCAAGCACGTTCATTACAAATGAGCTAAATCAGGAGGCCACTAGGCTTCCTGAATTTTTTTCTTTTTATTTTCAGAAAATATTGATTATTACAAAAATAGATGGTATTCTTTAGCAAATCCAACGAAGAGGAGATGCTCGAGATGTCCAATCCCGTACATATGAACAGCCTGCTGATTATTATTCGACTGAGGGACTGAAATCGTTTTGTTTTCAAAAACGACTTTTCAGGCCCTTGTTCCCGTGGTAATCGGACAGGCGCCTGCAGATTGAAACCGCGCCTATCCTTGATGGATAGGTTTTTTTATTGGCATATAGACATAGAGGAGATGATGGAAGTGAAGCAGTATATGATGGATCGAATGGTAAAAATTTCAGCAGGTATGGCAAACGCCGTCCTCGTCACACTCGGTGTCGGTCTATTGATCGAGACGATTGGTAATTTGACCGGAATCGCGATGCTCGTTCAAATTGGACAAGTTGCCAAATCACTGTTGGCACCCGCATTAGGTGCCGGCGTCGCGTTTCAACTTGGGAGCAACACGCTCATCTTGTTTAGCGCGATGATTGCCGCAACCATTGGCGGTGCAGCTTTAAAAGCGACAGAAAGCGGACTCGTCCTCGTTCCAGGTCAACCGATTAGCGCATTGATTGCAGCGGCGGCTGCTGTCTGGCTTGGAAAACGGGTCCTCGGAAAAACAAAGTTTGATATGATGGTCGTTCCGGTCACGGCCGTTCTCGGAGGTGGGATTGTCGGCGTTGCTGCGGCAGCGGTCACGACTCCTCTCATCAACTCGATCAGCCAAGGAATCACCGCATCCGTTGAAACGTCACCGATTGCCACATCTCTTGTCATCGCGCTTGTCTTCAGTGTCATGCTCATGTCACCTGCATCATCTGCCGCACTCGCCATCGCCCTTCAACTGGATCCTGTCGCCAGCGCCGCTGCCTTGATCGGTTGCTCTGCTCAATTTGTTGGCTTCACATTAATGGCATACCGCCAAACCGACCCAGGTGGATTGGTCGCCTCTTTCTTTGTCACACCGAAAGTGCAGTTTCCAAATATCATCAAAAATCCGCGAATCGTCGTCCCACCGTTCATCGCCGCGATGATTTCCGCACCGATTGCCACTTTGATGTTCTCACTCCAAGTCCCGTACGAGATCGCGGGTCTCGGTCTGAACTCCCTCATCGCCCCGCTTCAGATTTTAGCAGTCCAAGGGTTGGATGCATTCCTTATCTTTACGGTGACCGGGGTTGTTCTTCCTGCACTCATTACATGGGCACTTTATCGTGTCACGAGTCTTGTCGGATGGACGAAGTTCGGCGATCTCGCACTCGAGATTCAATAATAAAAGGAGCGTTGTCACAGTGGACAACGCTCCCTATTTTTACGCTCGTAGTTCAGCGCCGTGTGTCGTACGGACCGCCTCGACGATTGTTTCATATGCTGTCGTTACTTCTTCATCCTGTAACGTTCGTGATGGGTCTTGGAACTTGAGTGAGAAGGCAATCGACTTCTCATTCGCCCCAACGTTCTCCCCTGTATACACGTCAAACAAGACGAGGTCAATCAAGAGTGGACCAGCCGCTTGGCGGATCGTTTGTTCCACAGTACCTGCTGGAATCTCACGTGATAAGACAAGTGCCAAATCTCGTGAAATCGATGGGTAACGTGGGACGTCTTGATAAAGAAGTGTCTCGTCTCCACGAAGGGCCAAAAGGTCGAGTTCGAACACATATACTTCCTTCATACCGTAGACGTCTTTCGATGTTCCCGGATGCACTTGTCCGACGTATCCGATGACCTCTCCGTCCATCAAGATGTTCGCCGTGCGGCCCGGGTGCATATCAGGCATCGATACGGCTTCATACGTGACATCAAGGCGAAGCGTTTGGACCAACGTATCGACAATCCCTTTTGCGACGAAATAGTCAACCGGAATCCGTGTTCCTTGCGAACGATGGTCCATCCAAAGACCTGTGACGACGCCAGCTACTCGTTCTTTCTCACGCGGTAAAGTATCCCCTTGCTCCGTGTAGACACGTCCTGTTTCGTAAAGTGCGACGTTCGATTGTTGACGGGCCGTATTATAACGTGCCGCCTCTAACAACCCAGGAACGAGCGACGTACGAAGGACTGAACGTTCTTCACTCATCGGCATCGCTAAACGGACGAGCTGATCGACTTTTCCACCGAAGCGAGTCGCATGTGCCTCACTCGTTAACGAGTACGTAATGGCTTGTGATAAGCCGACTCCTTGTAACAAGCGACGTGTCTGTCTGCGCAATACGTTGATTGCTGGCAAATAGCCTTTCGATTGAGAGGCAGGTAACGTCGATGGGAGACTATCATATCCGTATAGACGTGCCACTTCTTCTGTGATGTCAGCCGGAAGTTCTAAATCCGGACGACGCGATGGAATGTGGACTGTCAACACGTCATCTCCTTCTGTCGCGAGACCGAGACGCTCAAGGATGTGAACGATCGTCTGACGATCGAGCATCATTCCTAAGCGCTTGTTGATATAGTCAATCGACACTTGGATTTCTCGGGCACGTGATTCGGCTTCACCTGAACGCACCGCATCATGAATGGCTCCTCCACCGAGTTCGACAATCAGTTGCGCAGCGCGATCGAGCGCGAGCATGACACGTTCTGGATCAACGCCTTTTTCGAAACGAGCGCTTGAATCTGAACGTAGACCGAGCGTACGGCTCGTCTTACGAACAGATGCAGGGTCAAAATAAGCCGACTCCAAGACGATATCTGTAGTCGTCGCATCCACTTCTGTATTGGCACCACCCATGACGCCTGCGATGGCGACTGGAGCTTGCCCGTCCGTAATCACCATCATCGATGAATCAAGCGTGCGCGTCACGTCATCGAGTGTGACCATTTCTTCTCCATTTTCAGCTTGACGAACCACAATCGAGTTCCCGAGTTTCTTCGCATCGAATGCATGAAGTGGCTGTCCGATTTCAAGCATCACGTAGTTCGTCACGTCGACAATGTTATTGATTGGGCGAACGCCCTCTGCGATCAAGATGTTTTTAAGCCATTGTGGAGATTCTGCAATCGTTACCCCTTTGACTTCACGAGCTGCGTAATATGAACAGTTCGGTGTCGCAAGTTCGATAGATACCTCCGATGGTGATGATGACGTGACATCTGCCGTCGGCAACGTGTATGGACGTTCTAGAATTGCCGCCACTTCATGAATGATTCCATAGAGGCTCAAGCAATCTGAACGGTTCGGAGTCAAGCCGAGTTCGATGACCTCATCGTTCAAGTCGAGTAAATCGAGCACGTCCGCTCCGACTTGTACGGATTCACGGAATGTGTGGATCCCATCTTGCTCGTCTTCCCGAATTTGTTTCTTCTCAAATCCAAGCTCTTCGAGCGAACAGATCATCCCTTGTGATTCGACACCGCGAAGTTTTGCTTTTTTAATCTTAAGCCCTGGTAAGCGCGCGCCAACTTTGGCCACGATCACATGTTGCCCTTCGCTTACGTTCGGTGCACCGCAGACGATTTGAACAGGATCACATTCTCCGATGTCCACTTTCGTCACATTTAATTTATCTGCTTCTGGATGTTTCTCACACGAAAGGACACGACCGACGACGATCCCCGAAAGTCCTTCCCCACGATTTGTCACACTTTCGACTTCGATTCCGTTTTTCGTGATCAAGTCGCCGAGCGCTTCTCCGCTTAAATCGGATACATCAATATATTGATTCAACCATTTTTTTGAAAGTAACATCTGTCTTCCTCCTTAGAATTGCTCGATGAAACGTAAGTCATTTGTGTAGAAATGGCGGATGTCGTCGACGCCGTGTTTGAGCATCGCCATACGCTCCACTCCGATTCCGAATGCGAACCCTGACACCTTTGATGAGTCATAGCCAGCCATCTCCAATACATGCGGATGGACCATTCCGCCTCCGAGAATCTCAATCCAACCGGTTCCTTTACAGACGTTACATCCTTTCCCACCACACTTGAAGCAAGAGATGTCCACTTCGACCGATGGTTCAGTGAACGGGAAGAAGCTTGGACGGAGACGAATTTCGCGCGTTTCTCCGAACAACTGCTTCACGAACACTTCGAGTGTTCCTTTCAAGTCAGCCATCGAAATAGATTCGTCGACAACCAACCCTTCGATTTGCATGAATTGATGCGAGTGCGTCGCATCGTCTTCATCACGACGATATACTTTTCCTGGGCAGATGATGCGAATCGGTTTTCCGTTCGCCTCCAACATCGTGCGAGCCTGTACAGGAGACGTATGAGTACGAAGTAACGTCTCTTCCGTGATATAGAACGAGTCTTGCATGTCTCGTGCCGGGTGGTCTTTCGGCAAGTTGAGCATTTCGAAGTTGTAGAGATCGGTTTCGACTTCAGGACCTTCAGCAATCGTATATCCGAGGCCAACGAACAAGTCTTCCATCTCGTCGATGATCTGTTGTAAGAGGTGACTGTGTCCAGGAGTCGATGTGCGTCCCGGGAGCGTCACATCGAGCGTTTCCGCTTTCAACTTTTCTTCTAACTCAATCGCCTTCACTTCTTCGATTCGAGCATCGAGCGTGCTTTGAATCGCGGTACGTACGGTATTGGCCAGTTCACCAATGACCGGACGTTCCTCGGCAGACAATTTACCCATGCCACGAAGGACCTCGGTCATCGGTCCTTTTTTCCCTAAATATTTGATGCGGACGTCATTCAATGATTTTTGTGTGGACGCCTGTTTGATTTCTTCTAACGCTTCCACCTGTAACTGTTCTAATTGTTCTTTCATGTGTTTGCTTCCTCCTCTACATAAAAAAGTCCCTTCAGTCGTTGACTGAAGGGACGAATCATCGCGGTACCACCCTACTTGGCCACTACATGGCCCACTTGAGAGCATCAATATCGTGATGCCAAACCGGTGTTGTCTCCAACACGACTCCAGAGTGAATTCAGCGACGAATCCGGCAAAGGCTCTCAGTCACGGCCCTTGCTCCCTGAACGGAATCGGTCATTCGCTTACTATGTTCTTTCAACGTCATATCTTATTCATCGATGTGTTTAACCTATCACGTTTTTCACGTGCTGACAAGATTATTGTAAAGCGATGCGATACATTAAAATACCTGCAGCGACCGCCGCATTGAGCGATTCCGCGTCGCCGAGCACCGGAATATGCACACGCGTATCACAGAGTGCTAGTACATCAGCATGAACCCCTTGCGCCTCATTCCCGATGACGAGGGCCACTTTGTCTTCGAATGCAACTTGCTCATACGATGTCGCCTTTGAGAGAGCTGTGCCGTAGACGTGGAATCCGTCCTCTTTTAGCTCAGGTAACTTTTCAAGCAAGTCGACCGAGGTCACGTTCACGTGAAACAGCGACCCTTGTGTGGCACGTACGACTTTGGCGTTGAACGGATCGACCGTCCCTTTCCCAAGTAGCACCGTATCGAATCCGGCAGCATCCGCTGTCCGAATCATCGTCCCGAGATTACCCGGGTCTTGTACTCGATCTAGTACGAGTACTTTCTTCATTTTTCGTTCTACCGGTGTCATCTTCACAACAGCAAATACACCTTGAGTCTTTTCCGTTTCGGAAAGAAGATCTGCGACGTGATCGGATAACTCGAGAACCGGCATCTCTTCGAGTCGCCATGTTCCTTTTGGTGAATACGACTCAGCCACGATGAGTTGGACGAGTCGGCCGGCACGAATGGCCTCGTCCACCAAATGCTCTCCTTCTACTAGAAATTGACCCGTTTCTTGACGACCTTTTTTCGTCATCAATCGTTTTAATCGTTTAATCGTCTCGCTCTTCGTAGACGTAATCTTCGTCATATTATCCCTCTTTCAACCATTGGACCGTTTCGTGGTCTAAACGTTTCGTCAATGCGACAACGAGTTGTACCGCTGCCTCGTAATCATCTTTATGGATGATGGACACGTTCGTGTGTAAATAGCGGACCGGCACCGTCAACGCGATGGCCGGCATCCCAATTCCAGATAGATGGAACCGCCCTGCATCGGTACCACCGCCTGGTGTTAAGTCCAATTGATACTTGATTTCTTGCTCTTTGGCCACGTCAACGATCAGATCGACAAGGCGTGGGTTCGTGACGGTAGTCGCATCAAAGAAGATGACCTGAACCCCGTCTCCGAGTTTTGATAACCCTTCTGCTTGGGTCATCCCTGGCGTATCACTCGGAATGCCTGTATCGACAGCAATCGCCACGTCCGGACGAATCAAGTTGGCAGCGGTCACTGCTCCACGTAAGCCAACCTCTTCCTGTACCGTCGCTCCTGTGTAAACGACACCTGGGAACGATTCTTCCTTCAAACGTTTCGCCGCTTCGACAGCAATTGCACATCCGATGCGGTTATCCCAAGCCTTCGCCATTAAGAAGTTCTCATTTTTCATGACGGTGAATTCACAATGCGGCACGACCGTATCGCCTGGACGAATTCCCCATTCAGCCACTTCGTCCTTCGACGTTGCACCGATGTCTAAGAACATATCTTTGATTTCGACGGGCTTTTTCCGTGCCTCAAGTGGTAGAACATGAGGTGGTTTCGCACCAATGACGCCTGGAATCTTTTCACCAGACCGTGTGACCACATCCATGCGTTGTGCCAATAGCACCTGGTTCCACCAGCCACCGAGCGCTTGGAAACGAAGGAATCCACTCTCTTCCACACGTGTCACCATAAACCCGACTTCATCCATGTGACCCGCAATCATGACACGTGGCCCTTCAGCATCTCCTGTCACTTGGCCAAATAAGCTTCCGAGTCCATCCTGTTCAAACGATTCGACGTGCGGTTCGAGATATTCACGCATCAATTGACGGACTTCTCCCTCATTTCCCGGAACTCCTGTCGCGTCTGTCAAACGTTTTAACATATGTAACGATTCATTCATACCAATCCGCTCCTTTTCATTAATATCCTTGATTTTGTCGCTCATGGTTCACTTCATTTTTATTCATGTATGCCAGTAAAATGAGTTGCTCATTAAAACCGAGCGTATAACCAAGTTCGAGATAAGCTGCCATCAGCGTCTCGTACATGGCTTCCGTTTTTGAAAGACCAAAGTTCGTCACTTTTCGATAAATATCTAAAAAAGCATCAGTCGCATCAAGATATGAGCTTCCCGCAGGAAACGCATCTCGTTCATACCCGAGTGCAAGACCAAGTGACAGTAAGAAATGAATGCCGTCCACATATTCTTCTAAGATCACATCTTGAGGCGACGGTCCTTTCTTCGACCAAAATTTAAAGCTACGTGTTTCGTTAGCCAGTTCACCGAGCTCGACAAGCAGCGCCAGTAACCGTTCATCGAATTGATTGCCGGATAATCCATGTTGTACTTTGATCCGCTCGTCTAATTCGCGCTGCCGATCAAACAATGTTGTCCAGTTCACCGGATGTTCCTCCTCTATCTCCACTTATAGCAATACTAAAATCATTAAAGACCAGCCCACTGCTAAAATCAATACTTGTAATTGAAGCAGTTTTGGGGCATGAACCGTCTTCTTTCGTGTCAAATGAAGACCGAACAAGGCACCGATGGCTCCTCCCGCATAGGCATATAGGACGTTAAAATCGCCTTTCCCATGTGTGTACTGTTTTGCTCTAATATAAGTATAGACATTCAACACAATAAGGGCTAAGGCGACGATCGCGACAACCGATTGATTCATGCGCTTTCCTCCTTCTCTTTATTCTAAGAAATTCTACAGAAAAAAGAAAGCGCCGAGAGAGTGTCTCGGCGCTGTCGATTGAACGATTACGCGTTCAATTTTGATTTAGCTGTTTCAGCGAGTGACGCGAATGCCTGTGCATCTGTCACAGCAAGCTCAGCAAGCATCTTACGGTTGATGTCGATTCCTGCAAGCTTGAGGCCGTGCATCATACGGCTGTATGAGAGACCGTTTGTGCGTGCTGCCGCATTGATACGTGTGATCCAAAGACGACGGAAATCACGTTTCTTCTGACGACGGTCACGGTAAGCGTACATGAGTGACTTCATGACCTGTTGTTTTGCTACTTTAAATAGAATGTGTTTCGAACCAAAGTATCCTTTGGCAAGTTTAATTTGCTTTTTACGACGTTGACGAGTCGTATAACCGCCTTTTACGCGTGGCATATGGATTCCCTCCTAAATTGTTTCTGTATTACTTCGCGATCATGTTGCGAATGCGTTTGAAGTCTCCAGCTGATACGATAGCGCCTTTACGGAGCTTACGTTTTGCTTTAGTCGATTTGTTTGCGAACAAGTGACTTGTGTAAGCGTGTGAACGCTTGAGTTTACCTGATGCTGTACGTTTGAAACGTTTTGAAGCACCGCGGTGCGATTTCATTTTCGGCATGAGTATTTCCTCCCCACTGAGAATCGATAATTAATCTTCTTTGTTCGGAGCCAGCACTAAGAACATGCTGCGTCCTTCCATCTTCGGCTTTTGTTCAACTGTTGCCAAATCGGCACATTCCGCTGCCATTTTGTCCAAAACACGTTTCCCGATTTCCGAGTGTGTGATGGCACGTCCGCGGAAACGAATCGAAGCCTTCACTTTGTTTCCTTTTTCAAGGAACTTGCGTGCGTTACGCAATTTTGTTTGGAAATCGTTGTCCTCGATTGTTGGACTGAGACGTACTTCTTTCATTTGGATGACTTTTTGGTTTTTACGCGCTTCTTTCTCCTTCTTCTGGAGTTCGAAACGGTACTTCCCATAATCCATAATTTTAGCGACCGGTGGATTTGCTTTATCCGCGACTAAGACGAGGTCTAGTTCCGCTTCTTCAGCTAAACGTAACGCATCGTTACGTGATGTCACACCGAGTTGTGCACCGTCTGCGCCAATGAGACGTACTTCACGGGCACGAATGTTTTCGTTGATAAAGAGCTCTTTGCTAATGGTTAGCACCTCCATCGTGCGATTGCACGAGATTTAGATTGACAAGACAACATGGCAATAAAAAAAGCGTCGGCAGTTTCCCACCCACACATCAGTTGAGGTCATAAAACGGCAGACGATGCCGAATGAACCAAGAACTTGATGGACCTGCCTGATGACTCTCAGACGAGGTGAAAAGCGGGTGCTTCTGCTTTGTTGTTTTTAATCACTATGTCATCTTAGCACTAGCAGGAAAAGATGTCAAGATATCGCGCATGAATAATTGGTAGCTCACACTTTTATGATGATACCAGTCATTCTCTCGTTTCGCAATACCTTTTCAAAGGGAATAATGAAATATCAAAGGAGGGATCGACATGAACTGGCGAAAAGATGTATCGCGAGAACATGACTATCATGATCAAGTCCAGCAGATTGTCAGTAAGACGATGCAAGCACACGGGCTAGAAGATGAAACATTACAGGCGGTTTTAACAGACTTATTAGAAGAGATGAATCGCATCACCTTAAAAATTGTCGACGACCACGAGTCGGCTCAAAATTATATCCATAAGCGTTGGTATTAATGGAAAACCCATTGCTTGTTAAAACGATTCCTAATAAGGAAGACCGCCTGCCTCAAATGGAGGGAGACGGTCTTTTTGATTATTGTGCGTATACCATTTGGCCGCCAAGGTGTCCCGCATAAGCTAGCAATCCGGCACCGATAAGAGCTACAACGAAACTGAGGGTGATCCACAACTTTCCTTTCGCACGATATCCAATGCCGAGTAAGATGATTGTGACCCCAAAAGCAATCAAGCTATATAAAGCAAAATGCTCATGGTTTTCAATCATCGCCTCTGTTACTGATGGCAGATTCGCTTCCGCATATTCTTCCGCACTATCCCCCGACAAGAAAGCTACCGCACCTGATAGTAATCCGGCAACTAATGTGATGAGCGCGAACAGTCGAAAACTTGTCCATTTAAAACTGATTAAAATTAGGAGCGTTCCAAAAAGCAGTAACCCAATTGGAGCATGAACGAGCAATGGGTGTAGCGGGACCCCACCAATCATGACGATTCCTCCTCAAATTGATTTGTTAATGGAAAGTATTTACCCGAATCGATTCAATTCCTACCGCATTCTCCAATTTTCCACAATGCCACACAATTAGTTTGTGAGGGATTTGAAGAAATTGCCGATTGCCTCAAACAATCGAGCAAAGAACCCCTTCACTTCTTCTTGTTCTAAGAATGCTTGAACATCTTGCCCAGCGTCTTTTAATCCGTTACTGATCGATGACCAATCTAGATTCGCTTGTTGCATATTCTCAAACAAGGTCGTCAATTGATCGAGCTGTCCCTCGGATAGTTGAACGTTGTTTTGATTCAATACTTGGATGACGATATCGCGAATCTCAATATTCGTTTCAGGCATTTGATTCGCAATTTCCGCTTTAATCTCGTTCATGAGACCTGCTACATCTTCTTGTCCGACCGTCTTTCCAATTTCAGACGTGACGGCCAATTCTTCTTGTGCCAATTCTTTTCGTTCATCCGACAATTCGATGCCTGTTTCGGCTGCCGTCTGATCGTACGCCTTCATAATCCCCGTCAAAGCCGAGGTACCCGTCACGTTAATCGGTGACGTGATATAGATGTCCGCATCCGTCACACCGGCCGTGACGAGGGCGTTCGCATACATATCTTTCGTGACCCATGTCACGTTCTCCGTTTGAATATCGAGACCAGTCCCGTTCGTCAATTTGATTCGGGCAGATGAGTACATGCCACCCCCACGTTGTGCCTGCGGAACAGAATCACCTAAATATTTTTCTTCGTCCGCTGCCGTCGCAATAATCGGTTCGATGCCTTCCGGGGCGTCCATTCGTTCGAGTACCCATTTTTCTTGTTCTGCTGATAACGACTCGCCAAGTGTCACAATCGTGTCATTGACGATTGCCTCCGCTCCGACTTTTGGAATCGCTCCTGTGAACGCAACCGCCCCAATAGTAAGTGCCAATACTGGCTTCATATAATTCATTAAGTATCACTCCTTATGTTTACGATACGTGTAGATGACCAAATACACATCCGTCTATAGACCGAAAAAAACCACCTTTCTGGTTGGAAAGGTGGTCCCTCACTTAACGTGAACGGTTCGCAATCTCTTCTGTGAGCGATGCGATGAATTCATCAAGTGACGCAGAAATTTGTTCTTGTTGACCGTAACGGCGAATGTTGACCGCACGCTCATCACGTTCTTTATCTCCAAGTACGAGCGTCATTGGAATCTTCTTCATCTGCGCTTCACGAATCTTATAGCCGAGTTTCTCGTCACGAAGGTCTGTTTCGACGCGGACACCGCGCTTAACGAGTTCCGCTTTCACTTCCGCGACGTATTCATCGTGAACATGCGAGACCGGGATTAACTTGACCTGAACCGGTGCGAGCCATGTCGGGAATGCGCCTTTATACTCTTCAATCAAGTAAGCGACAAACCGTTCCATCGTCGAGACGACACCACGGTGCAAGACGATTGGACGATGATCTTTTCCGTCTGGTCCTGTGTATGTCAAATCGAAACGTTCCGGAAGCAAGAAATCAAGTTGAACAGTTGAGAGTGTCTCTTCTTTCCCGAGCGCCGTCCGTACTTGTACGTCGAGTTTTGGACCGTAGAATGCCGCTTCCCCTTCCGCCTCGAAGTATGGAAGCTCGAGCTCATCCATTGTTTCTTTCAACTGACTCTGTGCCATCTCCCAAATCGCATCGTTATCGAAGTACTTCTCTTTATCGGCAGGATCGCGATACGAGAGACGGAAACGATAATCTTTGATGCCGAAGTCCGCGTATACTTCTTGGATCAAGTGAACGATGTCTTTGAATTCTTGCTTCATCTGTTCTGGTGTGACGAACGTATGTCCATCATTCAAGACCATATAGCGGACACGTTGTAAACCGGTGAGCGCGCCTGACATCTCGTAGCGGTGCATGCCGCCAAGCTCAGCGATTCGAAGTGGAAGTTCACGGTACGAACGCGGCTCATGTTTGTAGATTGTCATATGGTGCGGACAGTTCATCGGGCGAAGGACGAGTTCTTCGTTGTCCATCTCCATTTTCGGGAACATGTCATCTTGATAGTGATCCCAGTGTCCAGATGTCTTATACAAGTCGACCGAACCGAGAACTGGTGTGTAGACGTGTTGATAGCCGAGTTCGAGCTCTTTATCAACGATGTAGCGCTCGACCGTGCGACGAATTGACGCCCCTTTCGGTAGCCACATCGGAAGCCCTTGTCCGACTTCTTGTGAAACGAAGAAGAGATCGAGTTCTTTCCCGAGTTTACGATGGTCGCGCTCTTTCGCTTCTTCAAGAAGACGCAAGTGCTCGGCGAGTTGTTCTTTCGTTGCCCATGCTGTCCCGTAAATACGTTGTAACATTTTATTGTCTGAGTCTCCGCGCCAATAGGCACCAGCCACACTCATCAATTTAAAGATTTTCAGCTTCGAAGTTGACGGGACATGTGGTCCGCGGCAAAGGTCGAAGAATTCACCTTGGTGATAGATTGTCAGTGTCTGATCGGCTGGAATGTCTTCAATCAACTCAATCTTGAGCGGGTCTCCCAACTCTTTATAACGAGCGAGCGCCTCATCACGAGAAACGACTTCACGCGTAATTTCCAAGTTCTCATCGACGATACGTTTCATCATCTTTTCAATTTCAGGAAGGTCTTCCTCATTGATACGACGGTCCATCTCGATATCGTAATAGAACCCGTTCTCAATCGTCGGTCCGATTCCGAGATAGATGTTATTCTCTTCTCCGTATAGACGTTTGATTGCCTGAGCCATCAAGTGAGCCGACGAGTGGCGCATCAAATCAAGACCGTCTTCCGAGTCCGGCATCACGAGTTCGATTTTACCATCATGCTCGATTGGACGACGGTAGTCGATGAGTTCCCCATCTAATTTTGCTGCGATTGCTTTTTTACGAAGTCCCGGGCTGATCGAGCCTGCGACGTCTTCTGCTGTGACGCCGGCATCAAATTCTTTTACCGCGCCATCTGGAAATGTTAATTGAATCATGTACATCTGTCCCCTCTCAAAAAAATGAATATAAAAAAGCCCATCCCTCAAAAAGGGACGAGCTTTGATTCTCGTGGTACCACCCTCGTTCCCAAGCAACATGCTTGGCTCGAACACACGATAACGAGTGTGAATCGCCGCACGATTGACCCGTACGGTGCTCCGAGGGAGTAAATGCATCGTCGTCGTTAGGAAGCTTCCACCGCCCTTCCCTCGCTAAAACTCGTCTCGATGACTCATATCCTCTTCTGTGCATCCTTTATATGCTTCTTAGTATAGTCAACTCAACCGAGAAAAACAATCCTTTACCGACGGCGATTTTCACCCTTTAATTCAATTTGGGTCGTCGTCGTGGAAATGCGTTGCATGAGACGCTGTGCTTTCATTTTGTTTTGCGGCGAGCCGTCAATTGAAAAATGAGTCTCGAGCTCTTCCCCGCTAAAGTTTGAACTGTAGAGCGTCGGCAAACGGTGCATCATCCGATATTGAAGAATGATTCCGAACAATTCATCACGCACCCACGGGCTGATGGCTTCAGCACCGATATCGTCAATCAATAGGACGGGCACGTGTTGGAATGACGTTAAAAATGAATCGAACGACTCGGTTCGAATTTTACGTTTCGCTTCCGACACAAAGCCCGGGGCGTGAACTAAAATCGTTTCAATATCCGCCACTTTCAACTCATTGGCGATGGCGGCGAGTAAGTACGTCTTCCCGACGCCAAAACTACCATGTAGATAAAGTCCATTGACTTTTTGTCCCGACTTCATCCCCGTCACGAAACGCATCGCTTCACGCAATGCAATCTTACGTGCATCGTCCGCCCAATCGAAGGATTCGAAACTCGCCTCACGGACTTCTTCCGGTAAAAATAGACTTTTGAATTTACGGTCCATCTCTTTTTGTCGTCTCGCCTGACGATGTGCGACTGTCTCTTCATAACGGATCGCAATCTGTCCTAAATCGACGTATAGCACCGGTTGATGACCGGGGATGACGGCCTGCTCTTCGATGAACGTCTTCCCATCCATCTGTTCGGCATACTCACTCAGTTTGGTAAACCCGATCTCAATCGCCTTCTCTTCTAATTCAGGATGAGCATTCAAAAAAGCGATGACCCCTGGATGATTGAGCGTTCGTTTACGAATCGACTCATACGCCTCGCGGACTTCTTTCCGATTCATCAATTGAGATAAAGACTGATTGATTCGTTCCATTCCCTCACCCCTTCTCTTTCAACTCATTTAATAGTTTCACAAGTTCCGCATCATCTGGAACGGACGACTCGAGCTCTTTTTTTCTTGCCTGGTCATACGAGCGTTGTTGTTTAGCCTCATCTTCGAGCCATTTCGGCATATCCCCTTGTTGAGGTTTCCGTCGTGATCCGACCGTGGTACGTTGCACGCTCTCGCGTTTTTGCTGTTTCTTCTCGATAAGCGCATCTTGTGACGCTTCTTGCTCCAACGCTTCTTTTGCATTCGTATAGCCCGCTGTCTTCCAACTCGTGGCGATACGAAGGACATAGTTCTCACTAAGACGTGTCTGCTTCTTCACTTCGATACAATAATAGAAGAGTGCGTTGATGACCCCTGGAGCAAGACCAAGTGTATCGACGAGCTCGATGACCAACTGTTCGTCGCTCTTTGACAGTTGTGGAGTCTTTCGAAGAGTCGATACATATTGATGTGGGTGTGCGGACTCCATCACATCAGGGTCATGGAGGTCTCCAAGCTTCGTCTGTTCAAGTTCGACCGTTTTCTCTTTCCGGTGGCGGGTCTGTTTCTTCTTCAACTGCAAGACCATTTGACGACACCCGTCCCGCTTTTCTTGCTCGCTGAGTGGGAGATAGGCTTCGTGGACAAAGTATTCTTTCAGCATCTCTGCCATCGTTTCTTCATCGAGCTGCGACACGTAGGCCAGTTTTGTGATCGTTTCGTCTAATTTTTTTGTGAAAAATCCGACTGGAAAATTCGTCAGTTTTTTCACAATCTCCATATCAAACGAATAGTTGATCTCAATCTTTGCCCGGTCCGGCTTTTCATAATTTTTTTGTGTGAACGCGCGATGGTTCACCCCTTTGACGTCAAACACTTCATTAAAGTCTTTTGTGACTTCAACAATGCCTGCTGGCAACGGATCAATCGTAAAACGTCCCTGTAATTGTTTAAATCGTACTTCCCCGACTTTATAGAAGAGAAAGCTCGATAACAATCCGTCATTTAAAAACGTATGAGGGGCGAGTGGAACTCGTAATTGATATACGTATTGTGTAGAGCGGGCATCCTTCGTTTTATACGTTCGCACCAATCCGATTGCCTCAAGACGGAATAGACTATCCATCAACTCATTGATGGAATACTCCAACATCTCACACAAGGCACTGTGTGACATATAATTTGATTTCATTTTCCCTGGTTTCAGTTCGCTCCATAACGTTTGGTACAGTGCGAGCGCCTTCACTCCGATAACAGGTTGATATAGGTGGTAAAGGGACTGGTACGATTCACGGTCGACGAGACCCGTACTCATGATAAGTAATTCATCTGTCCCAAAGATTGTACGTTCTTTCTCCATAGCTCTCTCCCCTGAAAAAGGGCGACCAGCGGGCCGCCCTTTAGTTGGTCGAATTTTCTTGCTTCATTAAATCTTCAAGTTCTTTAAAGAACACCGTGATGTCTTTGAACTGGCGATAGACGGATGCGAAGCGAACGTATGCCACTTCATCCACCCGCGCAAGTTCATTCATCACCAACTCACCAACTTGCTCACTCGGAATTTCCGACTGGGCAAGAGCGCGCAGTTGTTGCTCAACTTTTGTCACAACTCCTTCAAGCTGTTCGAGCGTGACCGGTCGTTTTTCGCATGCACGGATAATACCGCGAAGCACTTTTTCACGACTAAACTCTTCACGATTTCCATCTTTTTTTACAATGATGAGCGGTGTCTGTTCGACCGTCTCAAACGTTGTAAACCGATACCCACACTTCTCACATTCACGACGACGTCGAATCGAATAATGGTCTTGCACCGGTCGGGAATCGAGCACTCTCGTTCCATTATGATCACATTTCGGACAACGCATGCTCAAACCTCCTTATCGTTCGACTGATTTATTTCCAATAGCACGGAGCGGGAATTGTTTTGTAAGGGCTTCATAATAGTTCGATACAATTTGGGCCAAGTCTGCCCCAAATCGCTGTTCACGATTCAATGTGAAGTCGACCGCGGTCCGACCACCATCCACTTGTACAATTGTAATGAGTCCATCCCATCCTTCTCCAATGAATGAAAGTTCTCCCCGATTCGAGTCGATCCGACGCACCGTCTGACCATTTGACTGAATCTGACCTTCTAGCCATTGTAAGATAGAAATCGGAGATGCTGCATAGTAACGAGTTTGCAGTGATTCATGTTTATGTGTATCTTTCGTTTCAATATGTGTTTGTAACTTATCTAACAGTCCCATAATCCACCTCAACGCCTGAGTTATATACGTTAAGCATATCAAAATTACGGCGACAACAAAACAATTAAAAGGGCTGACCGTCAAACGGCCAGCCTCAAAAGATTCTTCAGAATTATTTAGTTAGTGCGACCTGTGCTTCAGGAACACGAATCGGTCCCATTCCACGCTCAAGTTTCACATCTTCACGTACTTTTGCATCCAATCCTTCGGCGATATATTGCGATGCCGTAGCTGGATCGATTCGATCTCCACATGTGAACACGTCAACAGACGCATAGCCATGTTCTGGGAAACTGTGAATCGTTAAGTGTGATTCTGAAATGATGACGACCCCACTCACACCGTGTGGCGCAAATTTGTGGAATGCAACTTCGCGGACTTCAGCGCCCGAACGAAGAGCAGCATCGACGAACAAACGCTCGATGTAGTCGATATCATTTAATTTGTCGGGATTGCACTCCCAAAGTTCTGTAATAATGTGACGTCCCATAGTATCCATATTAGTGGATCCCCCTTTACATCAATGGTCTCAAAGTAGTTGATGATCACTCACTTTGTGCCTGAATCGCCCACAACCACGGGGGCAAGTTAGTCCTAAGAGGTCCTAACCCTTTAAGTTGCGTTTGTCAGACCAATTGAAGTTCACGAAACTGAGTGTAACGTGTTTAGGACGTCGTTACAAGACATTTGTTTAAAAAAAATGAAAATATTTTTTAGAGCGTAATATTTTTTAGGCGTGGGTTTCTTGTTGACCGATTTGAAGGTAACTCGCAACCATGTCTAACAAGTCGACGACGCGGCACGAATAGCCCCATTCGTTGTCGTACCATGCGAGTACTTTGACATGGTTTCCTCCAAGCACCATCGTTGAATCCATATCGATAATCGACGAACGGTCGTCCCCATTAAAGTCGATGGAGACAAGCGGTTCGTGAGAAACACCTAAAATCCCCGTCATCTCACCAAATGCCGCCCGTTCAAATGCTTCATTGACTTCATCGACCGTTACGTCACGATGTAGTTCGACGACCAAGTCAACGAGCGACACGTTCGGTGTCGGGACGCGAAGTGCCATCCCGTTCAGCTTGCCTTGAAGTTCTGGCATGACGAGTCCGATTGCTTTTGCAGCTCCAGTTGAAGTTGGAATGATTGAGCTACCACAAGCACGTGCCCGGCGTAAATCTTTGTGCGGATTATCGATGTTATTTTGATCGTTCGTATAGGCATGCACCGTCGTGATGAGCCCTGTTTCAATGCCAAACGTCGAATGCAACACTTTTACGACGGGACCTAGGCAGTTCGTCGTACACGAAGCGTTTGAAATGATGTGGTCTTCTTCCGGTCGATAGTCGCGATCATTGACCCCCATGACGATTGTTCGTAAATCGCCTTTACCTGGCGCAGTTAAAATGACCTTTTTCGCACCTGCATCAAGATGGAGTTTTGCTCCGCTATCTGAATTAAATTTTCCTGTTGCTTCGACGACGATGTCGATTGCAAGGTCCGCCCAAGGCAAACGTGATGGATCACGTTCTGAAATGAGTTCGATTCGTTTCCCATCAACTTCGAGCGCATCCCCTTGCGCCCGAACCGTTAGTTCAAATGGTCCATGAATGGAATCATGTTTGATCAGATGAGCGAGCGTTTCTGCTGGATAGCTCGCATTGATTGCCACTACTTCGTGACGTCCCTCAAGCATCAACTTTCGAAATACCATTCTCCCGATTCGACCGAATCCGTTTATTGCAACTTTTGTCCCCATGCTGCATCCCCCTTTTTCTACATTACGGTTTCATTATAACGGATAGCTGTAAGCGTTTTCACTATGTAATGTCACATTTCTTTCGTTTTTCTTTGTTTATTTTTTGAAAATCAGGGGAATTCTTTGGCGTAATGAACAAAGAGAAAGGAGGCGTCACGATGTTTGATTGGGGAGATATCGATAAATTCTTCATCTCATTCTTCATTATTTTACCGATTGTGACGTTAATTCACGAGTTCGGTCACTTCTTCTTCGCAAAATTGTTTGGTGGCTCGCTCGATATGCAAATCGGTACTGGAAAGAAGTTATTTAAAGTAGGTCGTTTACAAGTAAACCGCGTCTATTTTTACGACGCGTGGTGCCAGTTCACGGATTTAAGATGGAGCAACAAAGTCACTCGTACACTAGTCTATGGCGGTGGAGCCATTTTTAATTTAGCGAGTATTTTGATCGTCAACGCATTCATCCTTCGACGAGATATCGAACCAACACTCTATTCGTATCAGTTCGCCTACTTCTCGTTCTACTACATCTTCTTTTCACTTTATCCGATTTACTACTCAAACGGTCATCCAAGTGATGGTCGTGCAATCTACGATACATGGAAGAAAGGCTCACCTGACTCCGATCCGTTAAACTAAAAAGAAGGCGATTAGTCGCCTTCTTTTTGTATTGTCTTAAATTGTTCGACCAAACGATCAATTTGTTGTGGCAAATCGCCTAATGCCCCATTGTTATTAACAAGGAAATCCGCCTGGTGTTTTTTATCTTCGATTGGAATCTGTGAGCGAATACGGGCAAGCGCCTCTTCTTTCGTCAATCCGTTACGTTCCATAAGACGCATCAACTGTATCTCTTCGCGACAATAGACGACGACAGAATAATCGACGAGATCGAGCATTGTGCCCTCAAATAAGAGAGGAATATCAAAAATGACAACAGATTCCCCGGATGCTTCATAAGCACGCATCTGTTCCTTCATCTCTTCACGAATTGCCGGATGCATCAATTGATTCAATTGCTGACGCTTCGTTTTATCATGGAAGATTTCCCTTCCTAGTGCAGGACGGTTCAATACATCACCATCAAAACATTTCGGAAAAGCGGTTTTTACACCTTCAATCGCCTTTCCTCCCGGTTCAACGACCGTTCGCGCAATCAAATCGGCATCGATAATCGGAATTCCTCTTTCTCGAAACAATCGAGACACCGTAGACTTTCCGGTTGCGATCCCACCCGTCAACCCAATTTTCAACATATTCGCCCACCCCTTAGCGTTGTTGGCAGTTTGGGCAATAATGCGTGCCGCGTCCGCCGAGCTTCATCTTTTCAATCTCTTGGCCGCATCGCTGACACGGCTCCCCCGCCTGTCCATAAACAAACAATCTTTCTTGGAATGTTCCCATTGCCCCATCTGGATTCGTATAACTTCGAATCGTACTTCCACCGCGCTCGATTGCTTCCGTCAGAACGTCAACCGCTTCGACTCGGACGTTTTCGACTTCTTCCTTCGATAAGCTAGCTGCCGGTCGAGTCGGATGAATACCGGCTCGAAATAGTGTCTCATCCACATAAATATTACCTAACCCAACGAAAATGGACTGGTCAAGGAGAGCAGTCTTGATTGCTCGCGTCTTCATCCGTTCTAAACGTCGATGCAACGCCTCTCCGGTCACGCGCTCATCAAACGGTTCATATGCGAGCAAGGAAAGCGGTGGCGTCGTATGAATCGTTTCATTCGTCCGCAACTCCATCGTACCAAATTTGCGCACATCGTTATAATGAAGTGTTGATTGATCGGTAAATGTTATCACGACATGTGTATGTTTAACAGGTTCTGTGATTGTTTCATGTGGGAAAAACTTCCCTTCCATACGTAAATGCGAGACGAGGTAACCGTTCGTTAGTTTGAATAAAATGAACTTTCCGCGACGTTCCACATCTACGATTGTTTCTCCTACTAAATGGTGAACCCATTCTTCAGCATCATGTCCTCGAATAATTTTAGGGTCGAGTACATCGACGGACTGAATCGTTTTTCCTGAAACGAATGGTCGCAACTTACGACAGACCGTTTCGACTTCTGGTAATTCTGGCATACTGATTTCCTTTCTATTCGTTTATTTCGTGTCAAACCAAGTAATCCCGACGGCACCGTCTGCACGTAACGGGACATCGAGTGTGACCGTATGCTCCATTGCATTGGTCACGAGTTTCTCTAACGCTTCCATTTCATCGGAAGGTCCTTCAAAAATTAACTCATCGTGTACTTGTAACAAGAGTTTTGATTGAAGTCCTGACGACTTTAACGCATTGTCAACATCAATCATCGCTTTTTTGATGATATCAGCCGCCGTCCCTTGAATCGGTGTATTGATTGCGGTACGTTCAGCAAATCCACGTAAGTTAAAGTTGCTTGAATGGATATCCGGAATATTTCGACGTCGTTTTAACATCGTCTCCACGAAACCATGTTCTCGCGCACGTTCAATAGCAGCATCCATGAATGTCTTCACTCCCGGAAACTGCTCAAAATACGTATCGATAAAGGTTTGTGCTTCCTTTCGAGTAATTCCTAGGTTTTGCGAAAGTCCATAGTCACTGATGCCATAGATGATCCCAAAATTGACCGCTTTCGCTTGACGACGCATGAGCGACGTGACTTCTTCATTCGATACTTTAAATACGTTCGCTGCCGTTGATGTGTGGATATCCTCATCGTGCAGGAAAGCATCCATCATTTTCGCATCTTGTGACATATGCGCCATGATACGTAGTTCGATCTGAGAGTAGTCGACCGCATAAAGCACCCAACCTGGTTCGCTTGCGGTGAACGCCTTGCGGATACGACGACCTTCCTCTAATCGAATCGGGATGTTCTGTAAGTTCGGATTGACCGACGAGAGTCTCCCTGTTTGTGTCAACGTCTGCGTGTATCGAGTGTGAATCTTGCCGTCGTCTTTTACAACTTTCTGCAAGCCTTCAACATAAGTTGATTGCAGTTTACCGAGTTCACGATAATGCATAATTTTTTCGATGATTGGATGAAGTGGCGCCAATTTTTCAAGAACATCCGCTGCAGTCGAGTAACCTGTCTTCGTCTTTTTCACAGGAGGGAGTGCTAATTTTTCAAACAAGACGACCCCTAGCTGTTTTGGCGAATTGATGTTAAATGGTTCGCCAGCCAACTCATGAATCGTCACTTCAAGCGCGGAGAGTCGTTCTCGAAGATCCGTTTCCATATGTTGAAGGGTTTCGACGTTCACATGAATACCTGCCCACTCCATTTCAGCTAACACGGATACGAGCGGCTTTTCGAGTGCCTCATATAGTTCTGTCTGTTCATTGTCTTTTAATTCTTTTGCGACACGCTCAAACAACGTCAAAATTGAGTGTGCTTTCTCCGTGAGGTGTGCATGGAACACATCCTCTTCAGGGATTTTGATTTTCGCCCCTTTTCCGTAAACCGCTTCGTCTTCCTCAAGATGATATGCGAAGTGAGAGGCGATCGAGCTGAGCGACGTTCCGCCAGAAAGATTTAATAAGTATCCTGCGACGAGCAGATCTTCATATCCCCGAAGTGTCAATTGGTGTCGCTTCAATTGAATGATCGTCTGTTTCGCATCTAGACAGATGGTCGTCTGAGATTCATCCTCAATCCATTGTTTGACCCGTTCATCTTGTAACAGTGACACGTCACCAATGGTCACGCCACGGTCCGATGCAATCGCAACCCCGATGATATCATCTTCAAAATAATCGTCTTTCAACTGTTCAAGTAAGAGAACAGCTTGTGACAGGTCTTGATCCGCCACATCGATGGTCGGCCGTTCTTCCTTTTCGACTGGTTCTTCGGATGAAGTATCTTGTAATTTCCCAATCAGCGACTTGAATTGAAGCTCCATAAAGAGCGGTTTTACGAGAGAGGCATTATATGGTTTGAAGACGAGATCGTCAGCGGATACATCGAGTGGCACGTCCGTATAAATGGTCGCCAACTGTTTCGACATTTTCGCTTCACGTTCGTTTGCTTCAACCTTTTCCTTCTGCTTCCCTTTTAGTTCATCCGTATGTTCGTAGAGTCCTTCGACAGTCCCATACGTGGTAATCAACTTCAGCGCCGTCTTTTCTCCCACACCCGGAATCCCCGGGATGTTATCCGATTTATCACCCATCAACCCTTTTAAGTCAATCATCTGAATCGGTTGAAGTCCTTCGTAGCGTTCCTTGAACGCAGTCTCGTTCATTTTCTCGACGTCTGTAATCCCTCGTTTTGTCAAATACACTGTCACGCGTTCGTTGATGAGTTGAAGTAAATCTTTATCTCCCGTCACGATGGTCACTTCATCAAAGGTCGTGTCCTTTGAAAGGGTTCCGATGATATCATCCGCCTCATATCGGTCGAGCTCTAAGACTGAGATGCCGAACGCCCGACAAACGTCACGCACGAGCGGGAACTGCTCTCGTAATTCTCCAGGTGTCTTTTGACGCCCACCTTTATATTCTGCGAACGTATCGTGCCGAAACGTTTTCTTCGATGCATCGAAAGCCACAGCGAAATGAGTCGGTTGTTCATCTTCCATCAATTTCAATAACATCATCGTAAATCCATACACCGCATTCGTATTTCTGCCTGATGCATCCGACATCGGAGGCAGTGCAAAAAACGCACGATATGTTAAGGAATTCCCATCCAGGACTAGTAATTTATTCATTCAATCGACCTCCATTCTTCTCTTCACTCATCATACCATACGGGTACATGCGTTCGAAAAAAAAGACCCTTTTCTACGAATAGAAAAGGGCCAAATTCCCGATCGTGTGGAGATGAGCACCGATCGGATCACGAGATGATGAAGAGGTCTCATTGATAGAATAACAAGGTTTTGTAAAGTAAATATGAATGAACGATAAAGGGATTGTTAAACCCGTGGAAATCTGATGGTAAACGTCGTTCCTTTGCCTTCTTCGCTATCAACGTCAATCGTTGCATGATGCAAATCAATGATATGTTTGACGATTGCGAGTCCGAGCCCAGTTCCACCCGAGTTCCGACTTCTTGCCTTATCGACACGATAGAAGCGTTCAAAGATCCGGCTCACTTCTTTTTCAGCTATCCCAATTCCATTGTCCTTGACGCGAAGTTCGTAAGAATCTTGCTTCGCCTCAACGAAAATTTCCACGCGGCTGCCTTCCGGAGAATAGTTGATGGCATTAGCGACCAAGTTCATGATGACTTGTTTCATCCGGTTCAAGTCTGCTTGAAGGATGACTTCTCCATGATGTTGCGCCTCTAGGTGTATCGATTTCTTGTTCGCTTTTTGACTTAGAAGTAGACATACCTCGTCGACAAGTTGATTTAAATCAACGGACACCAGTTCCATCTTGAAATCGTCTCGCTCGAGTCTTGACAATTCGAGGAGATCTTCGACGAGCATCTGCATCCGTGTCGCTTCCTTTTGGATAATGTCTAAGAACTGGTCACGAAGTTCAGGCACTTCTTTCGCTCCATCTAGGAGTGTCTCACTAAATCCACGGATGGACGTCAGTGGCGTTTTGAGTTCATGACTGACGTTCGCCACAAAGTCTTTGCGCATCTTCTCGAGTCGCTTCAATTCTGTAATGTCGTTGAAGAGTAACGTCGTCCCACGAAGCATTCCCGTATCACTGAAAATCGGTGCCGCGGATACCATATATGTTTTTTGATTGAATCCAGTTCGGATCGATAATTGACGACGGTGCACTTCTTCCGTTAAATAGACATCTTCAATGAGCGATTCGACATCAGGACTTGGTAAAATCCCATGATAGAATTGTCCGATGGATAAATCGTCATATTGGAACATCTCACGATACGAGCGGTTGACCAATGTGACGATCCCTCGCTCATCAACAAGAAGGAGTCCGGCTCCCATATATTCGATGAGCGATTCGAGTCTGGCTCGTTGAACGGACTCACCGAGTGAGATGGACTCTAAATTTCGAGCGAGTACGTTAATCGATCCAGCAAGACTACCCGTTTCTTCATCGTTCCGTAATTCATACACGCGAGCCCGATAATTCCCATCTGCCAGCTCACGTAAGACGATCGTCGCTTCATCGATCGGTCGAATAAATTGGTTCGTCAGATGTTGGAGCACGAACAAGATGACAAAGAAAGAGAAGAAGAGTGCTAAAGCAATCGTCAACCAAATTCGATTATAAACTCCTTCTAAGTCTGAGACATATCGAATAAATGTCAAATAGACAGTCCCACCTGTTGCCATCTCGATCGGTTTTGTAAATTGAATCAACTCTTCATTGTCAGCCTCACCGAATGTTCCGTCATCAGGCACGAGGTTAGGGTCGATTTGATAATCGATGGCCCCGACACGAAACGGTGTTCCCGCGATGACCTCCATCCGGCTATTGAGCAGGAGAATGTCAAAACTACTCCCGTCATCGATTTGACCGACATATTCCCGAATCTCGTCCAACTCGCCCCCTTCAAGATAAAGGGCTGCCAGTTGAGCATCTTCTTTTAGACGGTCTCGTTCAGAATCCAAATAGAAATCTTTGAACAGCTGTCCGAGCACAATCCCGAGCGTAAGCAGGACACCGGTGACGAGAAAAATGAGCGTCGTCATAAACCTAGAGCGATAAGTCTTCATTCCGAAGTTGGCTCCTCCATCTTATAGCCAAGACCGCGAATCGTTTTTATATATGTCGGCTTCTTAGTCACCGGTTCAATTTTTTCACGAAGGTGACTGATATGAACATCAACGATTCGTGTGTCACCCACAAAATCATAATTCCAAATGGCCGATAACAATTGATCACGCGTCAACACGCGTCCTTTATTTTTCGCCAAATAAGCTAACAGTTCAAACTCTTTTGGAGTCAATTCGAGTCGCTCGCCCTGTTTGAATACTTCATAGTTTGAAGCGACGATTTTGACATCACCGATTTGAATGACGTCTTCTTCAACCGCCGATTCTTGCGGGGCAGATCGTCTAAGAATCGCTTTGACACGTGCGACCACTTCACGCGGACTAAACGGCTTTGTCAAATAGTCATCCGCACCGAGCTCGAGTCCGAGCACTTTATCGAACTCATCATCCTTCGCCGTCAACATCAGAATGGGCGTATTGACTTTTTGTTGACGAAGTCGCTTGCACACTTCAAGGCCATCCATCTCCGGTAGCATCAAATCGAGCACAATGAGAACGGCATCTTTTTTCTCAGCCAATTCTAAGCCTGTTTTCCCATCATGCGCCGTCTCCACTTCAAACCCGGCTTGCTCTAAATTAAATTTTAATAATGTCGCAATCGATACTTCATCATCGACAACAATTACTTTATCAGCCACACTACTTCCTCCTCTTAATCCATCAAATGTCACTCTCTATTTTACAAACCAAAGCTTGAAACGACCTACCTCAAAGCAAATCTTTACAAAAACAAAACAAATCCACTTTTAGTGTAGCATGTCCTACAAGATGGAAACCGCAAAAAAAGTGCTTCCCACAAATTTGCAGGAAGCACTTTTACTTATAAGACGTCTAATACGGAGCGGACGGAGTCGGCAGATTTAGAAAGCGCTGCTTTCTCATCATCCGTTAATTCGAGCTCAAGTACTTGCTCAATCCCATGCTTACCAAGAATGGTCGGGACACCTAGATACAAATCGTTAAATCCATACTCACCTTCTAAATAAGCAATGGCAGGTAAGATTCGACGCTGGTCTTTGATAATCGCCTCAACCATCTCTGCGATTGCGGCAGCAGGCGCATAATATGCAGAGCCGTCACCTAACAGTTGGACAATCTCACCGCCACCTTTACGTGTTCGCTCGACGATTTGCTCGATTCGCTCATGTGGGATGAGTTTCTCGAGCGGGATGCCTCCGGCGTACGAATAGCGTACGAGAGGAACCATATCGTCGCCATGACCTCCAAGAACAAATCCGGATACGTCTTTGACGGACACATTCAGTTCTTGTGCGACAAACGTCCGGAAACGAGCCGTATCCAGTACGCCAGATTGTCCGATGACGCGTTCTTTCGGAAAACCCGATTCTTTGAACGCTGCATACGTCATCGCATCCACCGGGTTCGTCAAGACGATTAAAATCGCTTCTGGAGAATAGCGGGCAATCTCTTTGACGACAGAACGCATGACGTTTGCGTTCGTTGCAACGAGGTCGTCCCGACTCATCCCCGGCTTGCGCGCGATTCCCGCCGTGATGACAACGATGTCTGAATCAGCCGTATCGGCATAATCTGACGTTCCTGTGACCCAGGCGTCAAACCCTTGGATTGGAGCCGTTTCTTGCATATCGAGCGCTTTCCCTTTCGTCGGTCCAACTTTTTCTTCCATATCGAGTAGGACGACATCCCCTAGCTCACGTTGAGCCAGATACAGTGCAGTGGTTGCACCGGTGAAGCCACTTCCAATTACAGAAATTTTGTTACGACGAATCATGAGCTCTCCCCCTCAATTGACGACTTATTCGTTTGAATTACATATTTTTGATCAATTCATCCGCGAATTCAGAGCATTTCACTTCTGTTGCGCCGTCCATGAGACGTGCGAAGTCGTACGTGACAACTTTCGAAGCGATTGTTTTCTCCATTGAGTTGATGATGAGGTCAGCCGCTTCGTTCCAGTTCATGTGGCGGAGCATCATCTCCCCTGAAAGGATGACTGAAGATGGGTTTACTTTATCGAGACCTGCGTATTTCGGAGCTGTACCATGAGTCGCTTCGAAGATTGCATGTCCTGTGATGTAGTTGATGTTCGCACCAGGTGCGATTCCGATTCCACCTACTTGAGCAGCAAGGGCATCCGAGATGTAGTCGCCGTTCAAGTTCATTGTCGCAACGACGTCGAACTCACGTGGACGTGTCAAAATTTGCTGGAGGAAGATATCTGCGATCGAATCTTTGACGATGATTTTCCCTTCAGCTTCTGCTTTCGACTGAGCTTCGTTAGCAGCTGCTTCGCCAGACTCTTCTTTGATACGGTCATATTGTGCCCATGTGAACACTTTGTCGCCGTATTCCGCTTCAGCGAGTGCATAGCCCCAGTTTTTGAATGCGCCTTCTGTGAACTTCATGATGTTTCCTTTGTGTACAAGCGTCACAGATTTACGGTCGTTCGCAATCGCATACTCGATCGCAGCACGAACTAAGCGCTCCGTACCTTCAGAAGAAACCGGCTTGATCCCGATTCCTGATGTTTCTGGGAAACGGATCTTGTTGACGTTCATCTCCTCTTGCAAGAACTTGATGAGTTTTTTGACTTCATCGCTTCCTGAAGCGTACTCGATGCCAGCATAGATATCTTCAGTGTTCTCACGGAAGATAACCATGTCCGTGTCTTCAGGACGTTTTACTGGTGATGGAACACCCGTGAAGTAACGAACTGGACGAAGGCATGTGTATAAGTCGAGCTCTTGACGAAGAGCGACGTTCAATGAACGAATTCCTCCACCGACTGGTGTCGTGAGTGGACCTTTGATCGCAATCAAGTACTCGCGAATTTGATCGAGTGTTTCTGTTGGGAGCCACTCACCTTTTTCGTTATATGCTTTTTCCCCAGCGTATACTTCCATCCATTCGATTTTCTTGTCGCCGCCGTATGCTTTTTCAACCGCAGCATCAAATACGCGAACAGCCGCATTCCAAATGTCAGGTCCTGTTCCATCACCAATAATGAATGGTACCGTCGGAACGTTTGGTACGTTCAATACACCGTTTTCAACTGTAATCTTTTGTCCTTGTGTCAACATAATGAATCCCCCTAAGTACATTACTGTAGGTCGACGCGTACGCCGACCTACGTCACTTGTTAGTTTACCAAACTTTTGTCTGAAATGTGTCCTGAATTAACGTTCGTTCACAGGAACATATTTACGGCTCGTCTCACCGACATATTCCGCGCGCGGACGAATCAAACGGTTGTCCGCATATTGCTCGAGGATGTGGGCAATCCAACCCGACATACGAGATACGGCGAAGATTGGTGTGAAGAGATCTTCTTCAAGACCGAGCGCATAATACGTTGAAGCTGAATAGAAATCGACATTCGGCTTCAATCCTTTTTCTGTTTCAACGAGATGATCAATTTTTTCAGACATCTCATACCATTTCGGTTCTCCGATTTGAGCTGTCAATTGACGGCTCATTTCTTTCAAATGCTTCGCGCGTGGGTCGCCGTCCTTATAAACGCGGTGACCGAAGCCCATGATTTTTTCTTTACGTTCGAATTTACCACGAACGTATTCTTCGACGCGGTCAACCGAATCGATTTCATGGAGCATCTTCATAACTGCCTCGTTCGCACCACCGTGAAGTGGCCCTTTAAGTGCTCCCATTGCCGCCGTAACACCTGAATACATATCCGAGAGCGTTGCCACACACACACGCGCTGTGAACGTCGAGGCGTTCAACTCGTGGTCAGCGTGTAAGATGAGTGCCTTATCAATCGTTTTTTCTGCGACATCACTTGGTTCTTCGCCGTTCAACATGTAAAGGAAGTTCGCCGCGTAAGAAAGACCTTCTTTTGGAGCGACAGGTTGCTCTCCTTTACGAAGGCGAGCGAATGCTGTCACGATTGAAGCGACTTGCGCTTGTAAGCGAATCGCTTTACGCATGTTCGCTTCATCACTCATGTCTTCAGATTCCTCATCATATAAAGCGAGTTGCGAGAGCGCCGTACGAATCGTCGCCATCGCATTGGCTGATTTCGGTGCACGCTTCAACGTGTCGATCACGTCTTCAGGCAACGTCGCTTCTTTTACAAGCGCTTCTGATAGCGCTGTCAATTCCTCTGCATTTGGTAAGCGGTCGTTCCACAATAAGAAGACAACTTCTTCAAATGTGGCGTTGTCCGCTAAATCATCAATGGTGTATCCTCCGTAAGTCAATTGTCCGTCAATAATTGAGCTGACTTTTGAGGCTGCTGCCACAATACCTTCTAACCCTTTTGTCGTTGACATTCATAACTCCCCCTCAGTCTTGTTTAAAATAATCGACCGTAAAAACAGTCTGTTTATAGGGAATAAGGATACGGGATGGGTTTCTCCCCTGCATTCACCCAGTCTCCGTTTACCCTGTCCTTTATATAGTATAAACAATTTATTGCAAAAAAGAAATGTAAGCGGCTTCAGTTGTCAGAAAATATCAGAACCATTTTTCAATGACGTGATATCCTCCCAAAATCAATGCCGCGATTCCAGCACCAATTAATGGTCCAACAGGAACGCCTTTCATGAATCCGACCGCTAAAATCGTACCTGCGAGGAGTGCTGTCGTGACGACCGGGTCGACGCGCATCAGTTGAACTCCTTGAGCAGCTGCTAAAGCGACAAAGATTCCTGAACCGAATGCGACAATCCCGACAGGCCCTTTAATACTATTCCACAATTCTTTAAATCCGATATCGCCGGTCGCAATCGGTACGAGGACTGCAATCGTAATAATCGTCACGCCCCAGTTGATTCCTTTCGATGCAAGTGTCGGAAACAATTGGTCACCGAACCCTAGAGCTTTAATCACTAAAAGGGCACTACTCGCAATAATAATCGATTGGTTTTGAGCGATGACACCAATCAATACCAATAAAACTAAAAACAGATATGCACTCATACGTATTCCTTTCTATGAACGGAAAAAGAACCGACCTTTGAAGAAGGCCGGTTCGATTGTCGTTCAATTATGCGTTGTAGATTTTACCTGTAAGTGGGTCGATTGAAATCATCTGACCGTCACGTAACGACGATGTCGCTGCATCAACGCCTACGATGACTGGCTTGCGAAGTGATGGACCAACGATTCCAGCGTGGCTCGTCAATCCGCCGTCTTCCGTGATGATTCCAGCCGCTTTTTCGATGGCAGGCATCATTTCTTTATCCGTGAATGGCGCGACGAGAATCATGCCATCTTTTGCTTTCGCATTAGCTTCATCTGCGTTTTTTGCGACCACAACTTCACCGACAACTCCGCGCTCACCGATTCCACGTCCGTCTGCAAGAGCGTGACCTACGATGTGAACTTTCATCATGTTCGTCGTACCAGCAGTCGCTGCAGGGATACCAGCTGAGATGACAACGAGGTCACCGTCAGTGACGAATCCAGCGTGACGTGCCGCTTCTGATGCTTGAACCAACATTTCATCCGTGTTGTTCGGCATTGTTTCAGCAACGATTGGATATACGCCCCATACGAGGTTCAATTGACGTGCAACGCGCTCTGACTCTGTGACTGCGATGATGTTCGCCTCAGGACGGTACTTCGCTGTACGAGCAGCCGTGTATCCTGATTGTGTCGGTGTCAAGATTGCTTTCGCGTTCAAGTTGATTGCTGTGTGAGCAACCGCTTGTGAGATCGCATCCGTTACCGTATGCTCACTGCGCTTCTGACGATCTTTCAACAAGTTTTTGTAGTCGAGCATGCGCTCAGTGCGTTCTGCGATGGCAGCCTGCATTTGAACTGACTCGATTGGATAGTCCCCTGCAGCTGTTTCACCAGAAAGCATGACTGCGTCTGTTCCATCCAAGATCGCGTTTGCTACGTCAGATGCTTCCGCACGTGTCGGACGTGGGTTACGTTGCATCGAGTCGAGCATTTGCGTTGCAGTGATAACCGGCTTCCCGAGATCGTTACACTTCTTGATGAGTTCTTTTTGAACTGGTGTTACTTCTTCTGTTGGGATTTCGATACCGAGGTCACCACGAGCAACCATCAAGCCGTCAGAGATTGCCAAGATTTCTTCGATGTTATCAACACCTTCTTGGTTCTCAATTTTCGGGTAGATCTTGATGTGTGACGCATTGTGTTTTTCAAGAAGTTGACGAATTTCAACCACGTCAGACGCACGACGTACAAATGATGCCGCGATCACGTCAATGTCTTGTGAAATCCCGAATTCGATGTCCGCGATATCTTTGTCCGTGAGGGCAGGAAGGTTTACCTTGACGTTTGGCAAGTTAACACCTTTCTTCGTCTTGATGATTCCTTCGTTTTCGATGACACAACGGAGATCACGGTTATCAAGCTTTTCAACGACACGAAGTCCAATGAGACCGTCGTCGAGCATGATGTGTGAACCGACTTCTACATCATCGTAAAGACCTTCATACGTCACAGAGAAACGATCTTTTGTTCCGACGATTTCTTCTGTAGAGACGATTGTCACTTCTTTTCCTTTTTCAAGAAGTGCCTTGCCATCCTCGAATGTATGCGTACGGATTTCAGGACCTTTTGTGTCAAGAAGTACAGTGACGACTTTACCTGCTGCTTTCGCCGCTTCACGGATGTCACGGATACGAGCACCGTGCTCTTCATAGTCACCGTGTGAGAAGTTAAGACGGGCAACGTTCATCCCAGCTTCAATCATTTCAGGAAGACGCTTCTCAGAAGCCGGTCCAATGGTACATACAATTTTCGTTCTACGCATAATATAAAAACCTCCTAGGGGATATAGTGCAACTTACAAACAGAAAACGGGTGGCCATAGACCTTATCCCGTCTCTGCAACATACTGAACCACTTAAATCGACAATTGGTTGACGAGGTCAATCAATTGCATATCAATCGTGTGCTTGTTATTATCGAGCGCCTCATCGATATCGAGATCCATCATCTGGTTGTTGCGGATTCCGACAACGCGGCCCGCTTTTCCTTCAAGCAAGATCTCTACAGCGTATGCACCCATACGACTTGCAAGGACACGGTCCGCAGCAGTCGGGGAACCACCACGTTGAATGTGACCGAGAATCGTAACACGTGTTTCTGAGTTCGTCTTCTCAGCAATCAATTTGCCGATTTCTTCCGCACTTCCCGCACCTTCAGCAACGATAACAATCGAGTGCTTCTTACCGCGTGCAATCCCGTGATTGATTCGTTCCACGATGGCATTCAAATCTTCTGGACGTTCTGGGACGAGAATCGACTCCGCACCGCCAGCAAGACCAGAATAAAGCGCGATATCACCGGCGTCGCGACCCATCACTTCAATTACATACGTACGTTCATGTGATGAAGCCGTGTCACGAATTTTATCAATCGCGTCAAGCGCTGTGTTGAGCGCTGTGTCAAAACCGATTGTCGCATCCGTTCCTGGGATATCGTTATCGATTGTACCTGGAAGCCCGATTGTCGGGAATCCGAGTTCAGTCAATTTTTGAGCTCCGCGATAAGAGCCATCTCCACCGATGACGACGAGGGCATCGATATTGAATTTCTTCAACTGTTCTACTGCTTTTGCGCGACCTTCTTCTGTTCTGAATTCAGGGCAACGCGCAGAACGAAGGAACGTACCTCCACGTTGAATGATATCGCCGACTGATCCGAGATTTAATTCGACTAAATCGCCTTCGATTAATCCTTGGTAGCCGTTATACACGCCGTACACTTCAAGACCTTCGAAAATCGCTTTTCGGGTCACGGCACGGACAGCAGCGTTCATTCCAGGAGCGTCTCCTCCGCTTGTTAATACCGCAATACGTTTTAAATTCACGTCACTCACCTCTTATGTGTTTTAACGAAATCTGAAAATAAAATACCATGTCTGACCTTTGTTTTACAACACAAGTATGTGAAAAAAATGCATAGGGTATCTCACAAAGCAGTCACTTGATGAATGAATGAAGCTTTATTCAAAGCCATTGTTACCGTTTTCACTCATTAATTGTGCCAATTTGATGATATTTGTTCGCACGTCCTTGAATCAGCTCGGGAGTTGCTTTCGCGAGCAACTCATTCATGTGCTGTAATAAGACAGGTTTCAAGAGTGACGACTGTAGTGACACATCAACGTGTGCCCCCCCATACACTTCTCCGACCACTTCATCTACAATCCCTAGATTGTATAAATCTTGTGCTGTAATCTTCATCGTTTCTGCCGCACGTTCCGCTTGTTTCGCGTCTTTCCACAACAGTGCCGCTGCACCTTCTGGCGAGATCACCGAATACGTACTGTTCTCAAGCATCAATAGACGGTCACACACACCAATTCCAAGCGCACCGCCTGAACCACCTTCCCCAATGACAACGGAGACGATTGGTACTTTCAACGTCGCCATCTCAAATAAGTTGCGAGCGATCGCTTCACTTTGCCCTCGTTCTTCAGCAGCTTTCCCAGGATAAGCTCCTTTCGTGTCAATGAACGTCAAAATAGGACGGTTGAATTTTTCGGCTTGTTTCATGAAACGCAGCGCTTTTCGGTAACCCTCTGGATGGGGCATCCCAAAGTTTCGTTTCATATTTTCTTTCGTGTTCCGACCGCGTTGATGACCAATGATCGTTACCGGAACACCTTCAAACGTCGCAAGTCCAGAGACGATTGCCGCATCATCATATCCATGTCGGTCTCCATGGAGTTCCATAAAGTCCGGGAATAAATGATGGATGTAATCGAGTGTTGTCGGACGTTTTGGGTTTCGCGCTAATTGCACGCGGTCCCACGGTTTCATATTCCCATAAATATCTTTTTCTAATCGGTCGAGCTTTAACTCGAGATGACGGATTTCACGTGATAAATCGATGCCTTTGGTTTCAGCTGTCTCCCGCAATTTATTCAACTGCTCGGTCACTTCTTTGATTGGGTCAAACATGACGAACACCCCCATCGTGTAATCCAATCATCTTCTTCAAAAACGAACGCATCTGCTCTCGATGAATGACAGCGTCTAGTTGTCCAGACTCGAGTAAAAACTCGGCCGTCTGAAAGTTCTCCGGCAGTTTTTCACGAATCGTCTGTTCGATGATCCGGCGTCCGGCAAAACCAATCAGTGCTCCAGGTTCCGCAACATTTAAGTCACCTAACATCGCAAAGCTCGCTGACACCCCACCTGTCGTCGGGTGTGTCAGATATGCAATATACAAAAGTCCTGCCTCGTCATGCTCTTTCAATGCGATTGACGTATTCGCCATTTGCATCAAGCTGACCATTCCTTCTTGCATTCGCGCTCCGCCTGAAGCAGTGAATAACACGACTGGAAGTTCGAGCGATGTGGCGGTACGAACGGCTGACGCAATCGCTTCTCCAACGTATGCACCCATCGATCCCATACGGAATCTCGAGTCCATCACACACACGACGAGTGGGAGTCCATCGATCGTCGCTTTTCCGCAAACGACGGCTTCTTCAATCCCTGTGCGTTCTCGATCTTTTGTCAGCTTCTCCTCATAGTCAGGGAAGTTGAGTGGGTTCGATTTGACAGATGGTCCTTCAAAGCGTTCAAACGATCCCTCATCGACTAGCATATCAATCCGTTCCTGTGCCTGGAGCGGGAAATGGTAGCCGCAATCACACACTTTATGATTTTCGTTAAGCTGTTTTGTATAATGCATATATTTACAAGATGGGCATTTCGTCATCAAACCCTGTGGTGCGTCAATTTTTGGTTCTCGTTGACGCAATGGCATATATCGTTTCGGTTTCTTGAAAAAAGCAGTCATCGCTTCCCCCTCGTTCATTCCGGCATCCCCATTCCACGCCACGTCTCGATTAACAACTTTCGTTCCTCGAGCGTGTATAAATCCCCAACGTCTAATCCGTCAAAAAATCGATTGACTTCGTTCCAAATTCGAATGAACAACTCATTCTCCAACTGAAAGATGAGTTGCTGACGAAACAGGCGATCGTCAGCAATCACTCTCTCTAAATCAGTAAGTCGTTCACTCGTCGGTTTCACTTCTGTGAACGCCATGCGCTCCAATAGTCGGAGCATCTCAACGATATCGGTCGCTTTCGTCTGTTTGGTCACGATGAATTCCGATAAGATTTCAATATACTGGTGTCTGTCTTGTTCACATAAGAACGTCCCACCTCCACGCCTTGTCTCCACAATGCCTAAAAAGCTGAGTGCTCGTAACGCTTCGCGAACTGAGGCACGGCTGATCGACAGTGTCTCGGCAAGTTCTCGTTCGGACGGTAGCCGATCTCCTGGAACTAATGACGATTGGACGATTAATTTTCGTATTTTAGAAATATTCTCGTGAAATGTGGATGCGTGTTTTTCATGCATCTGACCGTTCAACTCCCTTTTTTGAATCACGTAACATATATAAGTGGTCAGACCAATTAGTGCGATTATATCACTTTTTAGGACTTGGTACTAGTTTCTGGACCAACCATTTTTGTATCGATACGCTTCAAGACAACATTTTCTTCCCCGAACCGCCTCTTTGCCTCTGCTATATATTCCTCGTTAGAATTGATGGAAAAAGCCGAAGCCAGTTGCTTTACTTCTCGCGTATCCGTAAATTGGCAGATGACCGGAACATCGCCTAGTGAACGCTGAATCCAGTCTTCTAGTTCTGAGAATCGGTCAACGGTGAGCCGAACGAATAACGCATGTCCATGTAATGGGCGAACTCGCTCGACAATCAATTGTTTACGTCCATCACGTTCGTTCGTGTGCACTTCAAGTAGTAATATATTTCCGATATAGAGCGATCGACCAAACTGAGCGAACGTTCGTGGGAAAACGACAACTTCTTCCTGAGACATCCCATCGTCCACCATCATGACACCCATCCGTTCTTGTTTTTTCGTCATAAATGTACGTACGTCATCTACATATACGACTAAATAACCATTCGATGCGTTCATGATCTCTTCAATCGTCGAGAGTTTAACGCCGACGTTTGGAATCGAGGTTAGTGGAGAATGCACGACCCACGTCCCGAGCGCCTCCCTTTCTTCTTCAGACCAATTCGGTTCGTTCACTTTCTTTTGTTTGAGTCCGAGTGAAGATAATTCATCCGGCAAAAAGTGTGTACCTGCTTCTTCTCGCAAACGCTCCACTGCTTCAAAGGCACTCGTTCGATTTCCATGGTACATTCTGTCAAGGGCACCTGCCCCGAGCAAACGACGCAATTTGAGCTGGTCTTTCTGTCTCCAATCCATCATTTCTTGAAGCGTTCTGACATCTTTCACTTGTCCGTTCAACTCAATCAGTCGCTCGACCTCACGTTTGGTCAGACCTTGAATCGCTTTTAATCCAAGACGGACACCTGGCCCTTCAAGCGTCGCGTCAGCATGACCATGTAAGACGTCTGGTGGATACACTGGGATCTGTTCTTTTCTAAGCAATTTGACAAGTTCACTCGTTTTTTCCGATGTCACGACATGGAAGACACGAGGATAATGAGCCTTTACATAAGCCAATCGATAGCTGATCATACTGTAGGCGACCGCATGAGAACGGTTAAATCCGTATCCTGCGAACTTTTCAATCCACGAAAAGATTTGCGTCAGAACATCTTTGTCTCCTGCTTTTGCCTGATTTAAAAATCGTTCCCGCTCCCGCTCAATCATACCGACCTCTTTTTTAGCGATGGCACGTCTGACTAAATCCGCTTCCGCGTAGGAGTACCCCCCTAATTTACGAAGCAGTTTCATCACTTGCTCCTGATAGACGAGTACTCCGTATGTCGGTTTCATAATCTCCTCTACGTCTGGATGGACAGGTTGATAAGGCATCCCATGTTTTCGTTTCGCATACGTTTCGATGAACTGCATCGGCCCCGGCCGATAGAGGGACATTGTGACAACGATATCCTCAAATTCAGTTGGCTTCACTTGCCGAAGTGCTTGCTTCATCCCTGTCGATTCAAATTGGAAGATGCCATCCGTTTCCCCTCTAGCAAGCAGGCGATATGTTTTTGCATCGTTCAATGGGATTGTTTTTAAGGAGAATAAGGCATCATTCTCACGAATCAACTCTTCCATTTGTCGTAAACGCGTCAAATTACGTAATCCGAGCAAATCAATTTTCAAGAGCCCGATTTTTTCCAAATCCTTCATATTATATTGGGTCACACGTTCATCTAGTTCAGGCTGGAGCGGGGTCACTTCTTCAATCGGTTGACGACTGAGGACGATTCCGGCTGCGTGAACGGAAGATTGACGTGGTAATCCTTCTAACTGTTTCGCAATCCGCAACAGTTGTTGACGCTTTTGGCTACCTGCGAACCATTTCATCTGTTTCGAGTTCGACATCAACTCGTCTAGTCCACCCGTCTTCACTTGTTTACTCGCCGCCTGACCTTCCTCGAGCGTCATGCCGAGCGCTCTCGCAACGTCACGAATTGCCGCCTTCGCCCCAAATGTGGCAAGCGTTCCGATTTGAGCCGCATGATCTTGACCATATTTCGACAGTACATAAGAGACCACTTCTTCTCGACGCTCGTCCTCAAAGTCGAGGTCGATGTCCGGCATCGACACCCGTTCCGGATTTAAAAATCGTTCAAAGAGTAAACCATATCGAACCGGGTCGATTTCTGTAATGTGCAGGGCAAAACTGACGAGAGAACCGGCAGCAGACCCCCGACCTGGACCGACTTCAATCCCTGACTCTCGGGCAAATCGGATGATGTCCTCAACAATCAAGAAGTAAGAAGAAAATCCGGTCTTTGCAATCACTTCTAGTTCGAACTTCGCTCGTTCAATATAAGGTTCCTTTAAAAGCTCCAACGCCTTTAATCGTTCAGCGACAAGACGTTTTAACGTTTGATCTGCATCCGGTATCTCCGGGATGGCTACTTCCGCGGTTGGAAGCTGTTCGAGCTGAATGCTTTTCTCGAATCGATCCAATTGTGCTAACTCTTCCATCGTGAACCAGTCATTCATCTCACTTGGCAATCGAACGTGTAGTCCTTTTTGTCTCACATCTTCATTCGACAACACTTCTCCCTCACGGATGGCAGAGATCGCCCGGAAACCTTCCACGTCTTCCGGTTTCATATATCTCGTTTCAGGGGCCGGAATCAACTGAACCGCTAACTCTTCACGCATGAGGCGAAGTTGTTTCAATACTTGCACTTGTTCTGTCGTTTGAGGTGCAGGGAGTCCAAGCCACAGCTTCTCTTCATCCACGAACGACAAGAGTTGATGATAAAGGCGACGTCGGTGAACCGGGTCGCTCGCTTTCCAATTTTCAGGCAGAACAATAAGCGGCATCGATGTTCGACCATCAATCCCTCCCGCTTGGATGAATCGATATTGTTCCTGAATCTCGGCTTTATTCGAAGCGTAGACAAGAACCGATATGTCTAATCCATCTAAGCGAAGGACCGTCCTCAATCCGATGAGTGGTTTCACCTCATATCGCTTGCATAAAGATAGAAATGTCGGGACACCATAAAAGGCATCATCTGCGATTGCGACGGCGCGACTTCCCCGTTCAGTCATCTGCATGACATATTGTTCTAATCGAAGCGTACTTTGTAGTAAGCTATAAGCAGTTCTAACATTTAGATGAATCATCGATGTCCTCCTCTCTATTTAAACGAATTGTCAAACTCAATTCATCCCTTCTCTGATACAATAATTATAGACAATATTCATGATAAAAGGGGGTAAAAGCGTATGATTATCAATCGGGGACAAATCGCACGTGATAAGTTAGAAAAATTACAGAACGGTCAGACCGTATTTGCGGACAGTCCAGAAATCATTGAGCGGCTTCGAAAATACATCACCGAGTATCAACTCGATGTCGTCGAGGATGTGACGGAGCGTGGCACTTGGTTCATCCCACAAGAAGATGGAGACAAATAAAGAGAGCTGACCTCGGTCAGCTCTCTTTATTTTCTTCAAACGTGAATCCCTTCGCCACTTCATTCAATGCCGAAATGACGTCATCCATCTCATCCCAAGTGTCGATCGTGGCACCCGCCGCCATCGGATGACCGCCCCCACGATATCGTTTGGCAACTTCATTGATGACCGGACCTTTCGACCGAATCCGGACACGAATCTCCTCTTTGTTTTCCACGAACATGACCCAACATTTCAAGCCTTCTAAACCGGAAAAACTATTGACGAGTTGGGACGCCGCTTCCGGAGAGGCATGGAACGTACGAAGTACATCTTTGTCAATCTTCACATATCCGACCCCTTCATCCGTCACGTTGACATGTTGAAGCACGTATCCTTGAAGTTGCAGGGTCGCCAAATTCGTTTTATACATATGTCGATAGAGTTTATTCGTATCGATGTCTTTCGCAATTAAAGTTGAGGCGATTTCAAACGTCCGTGCCGTGGCGTTTCGGAATTGGAATCGCCCTGTATCGCCTACGATGCCTGCATAGAGCAAGAATGCCGCTTCTTGGTCGATTGGATATCCCCAACGGTCCGCGAGTTCCGCAATCATCTCAGACGTCGAGCTGACCGTCGTGTCTACAATCTGGGTCATCGCATACGGGTCTTCATCAGGGTGATGATCGATTTTGATGATTGTCTTTCCTTTCAACGCGAATGGTCCATCGATTCGTTCATGATTGGCTGTGTCGAGAATCAACACGAGAGCATCCCGGTACATCTCTTCCTCAACGTGTTCCATCTTGCCCAAAAACTCGAGGTCGGGTACCATGCCACCGACCACATAAATTTGTTTATCTGGATGGACCGATTTCAAAATATGTTGTAACCCTAATTGACTCCCTAGTGCATCAGGGTCTGGTCGGACGTGGCGATGAATGAAAATGGTGCTTGCCGCTTCGATTTCCGATTTGATTGTTTCTGCTTCCTGCCATTGCGTCATGATGATTCCTCACTTTCCTCCACACTCTTATGGTATGATGATAACAGATTACGAGATAGAAAGGGGTTCCTTCACTTGCAACTTGTCATGATTGGACTCATTTTGTTCGCGCTCGGAGCTTACTTAGTCTTCAAGCGCCGTGCCTTTTTGACAAAGACACCGAACCGAAAAGCCTTGTTCAATACTCAGGCCTTGATTTGGTTAAGTTTATTCCTCGCACTATTCGCCGCAAACCAAATGGTCGGTGGCTTCGGACTCAATTCGACTGTCGGTTGGATTGTCAGTATCGTCATGCTCATTGTCGGTCTTGGTAACGCGATTGTCGGATTCATCCGTTATCGGAAGATCTATCCACTCGCCGCAGAAGAACCGACGAATACGCCATCATGAACAAGAGCACCTGCTACTCGATGTAGCAGGTGCTCTTTTCTTTACCGATCGATAAGTTGTGCCGTGACGAGCGCTTTGGCAACAAGTTGAGTCCCTTGCGTCATTTCCACATCCACTTTCCCGAACTTCCGTCCGAGATCGAAGACGTTGGCCGACACCCGGATCTGACTTTCAATTTGAATTGGTTTCATGAAATAGACCGTGATGTTCTCAACCACCAAATCCCCTTTTTTCATGTGGCGCAGACTACGCGTCGCCCCTTCAACCAATAAGGTCGTCAGCACGCCAGATGAGGCAGTCCCCATATGACTCGTCATCTGAGGTGCGACTTCGACCGTGAAGGCCGTCCCGTTCGATGTAGGATCTTCTTTCAATTGGTTCGTGATCATATTATCAAACGTTTCACCGACTTGCGGTTGACGATTTGCAAGTTGAAGTGCCTTCAGCACGTCTTGACGGCTAATGATTCCGAGCAATCGTCCATAGTTGTCGACGACAGGAAGCATTTCAATCCCTTCCCATACCATCTGATGGGCCGCATTGGTTACGCTCGTTTGGACGCCTACTGTAATCGGACTTTTCGTCATGACCTTTTCGATATCATGGTCATGAGGTTTGTCGATGACGTCCTTCGCTGTAATCACACCGACCACCTTCATCTGTTCATCGATGACGGGATAACGGTTATGTTTCGTTCGCTCGTTCAATTCGTGCCAACGTTTCACCGTGTCATCGGACTTCAGGTAGAATGTGTCGTGAAGCGGAATGACGATATCTGAGACGAGTAAAATTTCTTTTTTGATCAATCGGTCATAAATTGCGCGGTTAATCATTGTCGCAACGGTAAAACTGTCATAAGATGTGGAAATGACTGGCATATCATATTTGTCCGCCATTCGTTTCACTTCATCCGTCGTATCAAATCCCCCTGTGATCAAGACGGCCCCACCTGATTGCAGGACAAGTTCATGCGCTTTCTCACGGTTCCCGATAATGACGAGCGAGTCGACATCGATATACCGCATCATCGCTTCAAGCTTCATGGCACCGATTACAAATTTTGATAACGTCTTGTGTAAGCCGTTCCGACCGCCCAATACTTGTCCATCGACGATATTGACGACTTCAGCGAATGTGAGTTTTTCAATATTTTCTTTATGTTTTCGTTTAATCCGGATCGTCCCCACTCGTTCAATGGTGGACACGAAACCGAGGTTCTCAGCTTCCTTGATGGCTCGGTAGGCCGTACCTTCTGAAACCGCTAACTCTTTAGCGATTTGACGGACCGAAATTTTTGACCCAACATCGAGTGACTCGATATGTGCTATGATCTGTTCATGTTTTGTGGTCATACTCGGAGTCCCTTCTCTCAATACATTTTCTACTCATTCCAGTATACTGTATCAGTCAAAGTTGTTCAAACTGTACCAATCAAATTGCAACATTTCCTTTCTGTTTTCGAAACCGCTATAATAGACACGTAGTCAACGTAAGAGGTAGAAGGGAAGGGATTCATTTTGAATCAACGTACCAATCAAATTGCACAATCTTTAGCGACAAAAGGATTAGATGCGGCGTTCATCACATCGAAGGCATCCGTGTTTTACTTTTCGGGAGTCTATGCGGAAGCTCACGAGCGTCTCATTGCCATCTTGGTCCTCAAAAACGGTACAACCGCCATCATTTGTCCGGCTCTCGAAAAAGGGATTGTCGAAGCTAGTGAATGGTCAGGTGAGATCGTGACGTACATGGACCATGAAAACCCATGGGACAGAATCGTCAAACTGTTCCTCGATAACCAAATCGTTCCTGAACGAATCGGAATCGAAGGTGAGCATTTAACCTTTAATCGTGTTGAGCAACTTCGCGCCGGTTTTGCAGGTCTTTCGATTATCGACTTGACCGACGAACTCCAAACGTTACGCATGATCAAGTCACCGGATGAAGTCCGTGTGATGAAACGTGCCGCTGAACTGGCTGATATGGCAATTGAAGCCGGAATCCGTTCACTCCGCGAAGGTGTGACCGAGCTTGAGGTCATCGCCGATATCGAATACGCTATGAAGCAACAAGGCGTACGTGAGATGTCATTTGATACACTCGTCTTGTTCGGAGAAAATAGCGCCGACCCTCACGGTGTACCAGGTAACAATCGCTTGAAAAAAGGAGACTTCGCCTTATTCGACCTCGGTGTCGTCTGGCAAGGATATTGTTCAGATATCACACGTACAGTCGTCTTTGGTGAAGCAAGTAAGAAACAACGCGAACTTTATGAAACGGTTCTACAAGCTGAAGAAGCAGCAATCGAGATGGCAAACGTCGGAACAACACTCGGTGCCATCGACATCGCGGCACGCCAAGTTATCACCTCTGCCGGATACGGTGAATACTTCACTCACCGTATCGGTCATGGAATTGGCATCGAAGTACACGAACATCCATCGATGGCAGCAAACAACGACATGACTGCTCAAGTCGGTATGACGTTCACAGTCGAACCGGGTATCTATTTACCAGGTGTCGGTGGTGTTCGGATTGAAGACGATCTCGTCATGACAGAAAGTGGTCCTATCACGTTGACGAGTTATCCAAAAACGCTTCAAGAGATTGAATGACAAAAAGTGCGATCCGTTCAAGGATCGCACTTTTTACATAACTTAATAGAATAATCGCATCATGACTTCTCGTTGAGGTACCTCACAGCGTTCCATCTTCTCCAAAAAGGCACGCTTGTCGTACGGTACCGCCTGAAGTTCAAGATCAAGTCCCGTTTCTCCCTCTGACAATATGGCAAAGCGAGCAAGATCATCTTTCGCCACCCCGAGTGCACCCGGATTGACGTAACATTTGCTGTCATCTTCAAACAAATGAACAGGATGGTGATGTCCAAATAAGACGATATCTCCTGCGTATTCACCGTACAGACGTTGCATATTTTCCAGTGTCGGTTCAAGGATTTCATGAAACGGTTCTTCGATAATTGTCGCTTCCCGCTTTTCTTTTGGGATGTGATAATGAATGCCGAACACCGTTTCGCCAGCCATCCCGTAAGACATCGTTCGAGGAAGAGAGTCAAGGACATCCGCATATTTAGTTTCCAAATGTCGTGCGACCCACTCATGGTGAAGACGTGTATGGGCATAACTTTCCGGATGCCCCTGCCCAGCCAATAGCGAGAGGACCGCTTCATCATGATTTCCAGAAATCATGTACGCTCCTCGATCGAGTAACCGCTCCATGACCGCATTCGAGTCCGGTCCCATCGCAATCATGTCACCGAGTGACCAGATGACGTCGACCCGTTCCCTATCCATAACTTGAAGAACGGCTTGTAACGCTTCGAGATTCCCGTGAACGTCTGTGATTACTCCAATCTTCATCGCTTCCCCCTCACTTCCGATACTGATGGACGACGTTGACCCCACCCGTCACATCAATGACGGCTCCCGTGATCATATCCGAATCTTCTTGTAATAAGAAAGAAATTAAACGCGCAATATCTTCTCCGGTACCGTGTCGACCAACCGGAGTCCCTTCATCCACTTCTGCTTCTTTAATTCGCATCTCTTTTTGAGATCCGACGATATTTCCCGGGTTGACCATGTTCACCGTAATTCCGAACGGTGCCTCTTCTAATGCGACCGATTTCGTCAAACTGACGAGTCCTGTCTTTGCAGCGGCAAATGCAGAACGATGAATCCAGCCAGGTGCCGTCCCACTTTCCGGAAAACCGTATGAGATGATGCGTCCGAAGCGATTCGATCGCATCGAAGGAATCACACGACGCATCAGCCAAAACGAGGCGGATAGATTGCCGATCAATACTTCGTCCCATTCTTCATCCGACAATTCGACGAGCGGTTTTCTTTCGAAAATGTATGGTCCCGCGTTTAAAATCAAGGCACTCGGTTCACCAAATCGCTCGACTGCCTCTTCATAAGCCGAGAGCAGTTGATTACGGTCGGTCAACCCCGCCTCAATCATATGTATTCGTTCATGTTCCCAATCAATGGGGTTACGCTGCAGGATGCTGACGTGCCAACCCTCGTGCAAAAGCCGTTCTGTCACGACACGACCGATCCCTTTTGCCCCAGATGTAATCATCACATGTTTCATCGCCCTACCTCCTTCGCTTTATTTTACCTGTTCTTTCACATGAATTCCAAACTTGGACATGTCGTGAACAAAGTCATGAAAAAATTCACTCCTTTTCATGGCGAAACAGCGTGAAAACTGAAAGAAGTGGTATACTATATATGTAAGCCGAACGTATATTTCGAGCGAAAGGTTGGGATTTACATGGCAATTGTATACAAACACATTTTATCTGCCGTTGATGGATCGAAAGAGGCAGAACGTGCATTTGAAACAGCGATCGATGTCGCGATTCGTAACGAAGGAAAATTGTACGTTGGTCATGTGATTGATACGCGTACGTTTGCGACTGTTGAAGCTTATGACCGAACAATCACCGAACGCGCTGAGACATATGCGAAAGAATTACTTGAAGACTATGTGAAGCGCGCGAAAGAGCGTGGCGTAAAAGAAGTTGAGACCGTAATTGAATACGGTTCTCCTAAAGTGACAATCGCGAAAAAGATTGCGCCTAACCATGATATTGATCTTATTATTTGTGGCGCGACTGGTCTTAACGCCGTCGAACGTTTCTTTATCGGAAGTGTATCTGAAAGTATCGTCCGATATGCAAAATGCGACGTTCTCATTGTCCGCCAATAATCATTCATGCACAAAAAAGGGTCTTGCCGATGCAAGACCCTTTTACTATTGATCACAACACTTTGACCGTGACCGTTTTGCGACCGAATTGAATCGCCGCACTATGTGAATACATTAAGATATCGATTTTGTTTCCTTTAATCGCCCCACCCGTATCGGCCGCTGTATACGTGCCGAGTAACTTACTCCCCACGTAAACTTGAACTTTTGTTCCGAGCGGGATGACGCGTGGGTCAACCGCGATGACGTTGCGTTTTTGAGTACGAACGTTCCATCCGAGTGCCGTTTTTCCAGAACAACCTTTGCAATACGGTGTATAAGCAGATGCTTTCATCGTATATGTTTTCACGCTTGCTGGTTTGATTGGTTTAGGCGCACTCACTGAACGTAAGTTCTTTGTAGGAACCCATCCAGCTTTCCCTTTATAGTTCACACGAATCCAAGCGCCTCGAGAACCCGTCCGTTGAAGACGATCACTCGCTGTCATCTTTCCAATCACTCGTGCATTTGATTTCCCTTCAGCATAAATCATCTTCGAACCCGACTTTGTCGCAACATATACTTTCTTAGTTGCTGCCTCTACTTGTGAAGATGGTAAAGAAAATGCAAATACGGCGATTGCGAGAAGTAAGAGCGTCATGATTTTTTTCAACATACGTTTTTCGTCCTCTCTTCGTCAATTTGTTTATCCTTTGAGATCGACCCATATGTAACAGGTGATTCATAGCTTTTCGATGAATATTTCGTCCAGATAACTATATGCTGAAATATCCGTCAGTGCCGTTACACTTCCTGTTCATTTGAGTGACACAAACATTACAAATTGATGTCAAAACGGACGGTTTATCACACGATAAGAGTGATTTGAAACGAAGTAGAGATATTTATATGAATTTACATCCAATAAATGGTTTATTCATGACGCAAGTATTACAAAACGATGTAAATAAGGCGCCTAATATTACAACAGAGAAAACCATTGTCCTATTTGAATGATCCTGGATTAGGTAAAAAGACTCAGAAAAACCCCACGTCACACAATGTAACGTGGGGTTTGTTTCAACTTATGCGTGTGCTTCGACAAGGTTTGCGATGCGAACCGTGTCACGAGCGATGACCAATTCTTCGTTTGTTGGGATGATGATGACCTTAACCGGTGAATGCGGGTAGTTGATGAACAACTCTTTGCCGCGAGCTCCGTTGTTAAGGGATGGATCCCAGTAGACGCCCATGAATTCGAGACCACGAAGGATACGTTCACGGATGACGTCTGAGTTCTCACCGACACCTGCTGTGAAGATGATGGCGTCGACACCATTCATTTCAGCCGCATATTGACCGATGTAACCGTGAATACGGTTTGAGAAGATTTTCAACGAGACTTCTGCACGGTGGTTACCTTCTGCAGCCGCTTGCTCGATGTCACGCAAGTCACTTGAGATACCAGAGAGACCGTATACGCCAGACTCTTTGTTCATGACGTTCAATACGTCTTCAGCAGATTTTCCTGTTTTTTGCATCAAGAACGGAATGAGGGCCGGGTCCAATGAACCTGAACGTGTTCCCATCGTGATTCCTTCAAGAGGTGTGAAGCCCATCGTTGTATCGATTGAACGTCCACCTGCAACTGCCGCGATTGACGCACCGCTACCGAGGTGACAAGAAATCAAACGTAAGTCTTCAAGCGGACGACCAAGAAGTTCTGCCGCACGCTGTGTGACATACTTGTGGCTCGTTCCGTGGAAACCATACTTACGTACGCCATGTTCCGTATAGTATTCATAAGGAAGACTGTACAAGAAGTTCTCTTCAGGCATTGATTGATGGAACGCTGTATCGAATACCGCTACTTGTGGGACATTCGGCAAAATGGCCTGGAATGCACGAATACCTGTCAAGTTTGGTGGGATATGAAGGGGTCCGAGCTCTGTGAACGACTCGATGTTCTTCATGACTTCGTCGTCGATGACGACCGAATCCGCATACAACTCTTTCCCGTGTAACACACGGTGACCTACGCCAGAAATCTCATCGAACGATTGGATGATATCCAATTCGATCAATTTCTCCAACGTCAATTCAACCGCTTCTTTGTGCGTGTGAAGTGGTGTAACCACGTTGAACTTCTGTCCTTCACCGTACTTAATTGTAAAAATCGCATCTTCTTTCCCTACACGCTCTACAAGTCCGACTGCGAGCAACTCTTCCGTTGGCATCTCGAGTAACTGGAACTTGAGCGATGAACTACCAGCATTGACTGCCATAATTTTCGTCATGTCATACACCTCTTACCTTTCGTTTTAAACGCATATCTTTATCTGTTCAATTTAAAACTGATAACTGTATCATAATGAAGATACTTGATTTTGCATACCTTTTTCAAGTATTTTGTCCATTATTTTTGAGTTGTTTTGAACCAATCGTCAATCTGTTTCACCACATTGGCAACTGCTCTGACATCAGTGAATGACGGAAGTTCCACGAATAGAGCTTGTTTCGGACGTGTGACGCCTTCGCCTACTTTTTGGAGGAGCAATAAGCTTTTCGCATAACGTTCGTCCTTGAACATCGTCGTCGGAAGCTGAATGACCCCTTTGACGACGGCCTCGCGGTCCATCCATTGTTTTAATTTCCCTTCATCATCCTGTTCAAACAAATTGTTCGGAATGACGAATAGTCCGTGCCCACCCGGTTTTGTATGTCGGATTGCCTGTTCCATCATTAGGAAATGTGAATAGGAATGGCCTTCCTCTCGCTTCATGTCATACTCGGCTGCGACATCATCGTTCGGATAGTATCCGACTGGTAAATCAGCTACGGATAAATCACTCGGCTCGACAAATAAAGGAGCTAGGGCGTCTTGATGGAAATAAGAAACCGGCTCTTTTAATAAGTTACTGATTGAATAAGATAGGCGAAGTAATAACTCATCCACTTCGACCGCCTGAGCTGTCGCTTCTTTCAACTGAGAGAGGATTGCGTGTGACAAGGTACCCGTCCCACTTCCAAGGTCAAGCACTGTCGCGCCATCTTTGAGCAGTTTCGTTGCCAAGTATCCCATGAATAAACTGACCGCATCCGGCGTCGGTTGATTGTTCGGTGGCAGTTGTGTCGTTTCTTCAAGTACGAGTAGACTGACCACTTTTCGGACATCATCCATTTTCTCGTTTTCGATGTCGACATGATCAAACACTTGAACGAGCGCTTCAATCGGTAATACATCTAAGTCTTTGACGAGTTTCTTCGCTTCTTGTTTCCAATCGCGATACAGTTGTTCAAAACGTTCCATTTCGTTCATCCTTTCCATACAAAACCGGCCCCCATAAGAGGACCGGTCGGTTCACGTTCTAGTGTAAGCTATTTTAATCAATTTCGCCAAACGAATCAATTCACTTGTTCGAACGCTTGAAGCGCCGCTTCGAAATCGACCTCATTTGTCATTTCATCCATGTACTCTACGTACTGTACGACTCCATTTGAATCTACGACAAACACCGAGCGCGCGAGAAGTCGCATTTCCTCAATTAATACACCGTATGCTTTCGCAAATGAGAGATCACGATGGTCAGAGAGTGTGACCACGTTGTCTAGACCCGAAGCTGAGCACCAACGACGTTGTGCGAATGGGAGGTCGTTCGATACGGTCAAGACTGTTCCACCAAGTGAAGAAGCCTTCTCATTGAATTCACGCGTTTGTGTATCACATACGCCTGTATCAATGGAAGGAATGACACTGATTAGTTTTTTCCCCGGATAACTCGCTAATGTCACTTCTTCTAGAGCCGTCGTCAAGACGCGGAAGTCAGGCGCTTGGTCTCCCACTTTCACCGGATTCCCTTGTAGTGTCACGTTGTTCCCTTTAAATGTTGGCATGAACTCATCCCCTTTATATTAGTTACCTGTTCATCATATCGATGAAATTGAGCCTTTGACAAACTTCCTGCTTTTGGCCCTGTTTCAGTTTTCCCTATATCGGTCAGGGGAAACACGTTATAATGTAGAAGACACCATTGACAAAGGGGATGACTCAGATGAGAAATAACGTCTATTTGTACCATCGTAACGTCAACGAATTCACTAAAGAAGTGAAGAAATTAAAAGAAATCGGGGAAAAACACGGGTTCAACATCGTCAATCAGCCGGAAGATGCGAACATCATCGCTGCGGTCGGTGGAGACGGGGCCTTCTTGCAGGCTGTTCGCTACACAGGTTTTCGTCAGGATGCGATTTATGTAGGATTTGGTCGTGGATTGAACGAGTTTTATTGTGATTTCGACATACATAAACTCGATGAAATTGATCGCCTCTTCTCAGACAACTCGATGCGAATCGAAGAAGGTCTTGAAGTTCGGAAGTATCCACTTCTCTCGGCATCGATTAACGAATCGACACCACTTCTTTGTTTAAATGAAGCTTCAATTAAATCGAGTATCATCAAATCACTCGCAATTGAGGTATACATCGACGATTTACATTTCGAGACATTCCGTGGGGACGGAATGGTCGTGTCGACACCGACTGGATCGACCGCCTACAACAAATCGCTCAGCGGAGCGGTCGTCGATCCGCTCATCCCATGTATGCAAGTGAGTGAAATCGCCTCGGTCAACAACAACCGTTACCGCACACTCGGTTCATCATTCATCGTACATGATTCGCGTAAGTTATCACTTCGTATTGTCGAGGACGGAAACGATTATCCGATTATCGGGATGGACAATGAAGCCCTCAGCTTGAAATATACGGACCGGATCGACATTGAACTCTCGGACAAAGTCATTAAGACTGTCAAACTTCGGAATAACTCGTTCTGGCATAAAGTGCAACGTTCATTCTTCTAAATATGAAAGAGGAGTCACGCATCCCGATTGGATGAATGGCTCCTCTCTTTCATTTTATGATGTGACCGCTTCTGACTCATAGACAGGCGTTCCTTCAACGACTGTCATGACGAGACGATTTTGCAAAATGTCTTCCCCTTTTAAGTCAAAGAAATCTTGGTCCCATACTGTAAAGTTCGCGTTGTAACTTTGAATCAATAGTCCGTTTCTTCCGTGTGTCCCCGTCGCCACGTGCGGTGAATACGTGAAGCTTCGGAGCGCCTCATACATCGAGAGGCGTTCGCTCGGATTTAATGTACTCGACCCGTTGAAGGACTGTCTTGTGACCGCTCCAAATAGCCCTTTCCGTACGTCGACTGATGAAATCGGGGCATCACTTCCCCCTAATACGAGCGCCCCGGTATTAAGGAGCGACTTGAAACGATATACGTCTTGTACCCGTTCGTTTCCTAACCGCTCAAACAACATGTCTAAATCGTCTGAGAGAAATACAGGTTGCGCATCAATCAATACGGGGAGCGATTTGATCCGTTTGATGAGTGAGTCATTTAACAAGGATGCGTGAATGATTCGATCACGCGTCCCTTTCTTAGCAGGATACTTCTCAAGTAAACTGACAAACTGTTCGACCGCGGCATCACCGATCACATGGGCAGCCACATTCATCCCGTAAGTACGTGCCTTTTTCACCAAGGCTTCAAGATGATCTGGTCGATGTACTTCAATCCCCCGTTGTCCTCGATCATCTGCGTACGGCGATGACAAGAGTGCGGTACGCCCCCCAAATGAACCATCGACAAACACTTTCATCGCCCCAAAATCAAAACGTTTCCGTTTTGTCATCGCATCTTGTTGGATGACGCGATCCACTACTTGTTCATGAACAAGTAGGTGTGCCTGGAATGGAATTTCGCTCAGTACATCTTCATACGCTTGAATCGTCTCGAGCGGATCTCCATGATAAAACAAGTCCTCCGTATGGGCGCCAACGATTCCATTTGCGAATAATGAATCGATTGCCCGACGAAGGGAAGCGGCATTTTTCTTACGGTTCCCACTCAATTCTTTATATAAGAGGTCTAACGCAGCATCATATAAAACACCGTTCAATTTTCCCTCTTCATCTCGACCAAGTTTCCCACCTTCGATTACCGTATGATGGATCAGTCCGAGTCGCTCGAGTCCTTTCGAGTTCACGACGGCCACATGACGACAAACACGTTTCAACACGACGGGACGGTCGCTAATCACTTCATCAATCATCTCTCGTGTCGGCATGTCACCGAGCAGACGATCGTCAAATCCTTCTGCCACAATCCAATCGTCGTCCGAACCCTGTTGTTTCATCGTCTCAAGCAACTCTCTGATGTTTGTCGCTTCACTCGCATCGACACGGTCGAGCGCCTCCCCGTAACCGACGAGATGGATATGTGAATCGGTGAAAGCAGGATATACACTCTTTCCTTCTAAATTCACAATCTTCTCGATACGACCGGCATATGTACGGCGAAGATGCCCCTCCTCTCCCATCTTCAAAACACGACCGTGTTCTACAAACATAGAGCGCATCATTTCACCCGGCTTATTCAATGTATAGATATTCCCATTAACCCATAATGTACCCATCTAACGATTCCTCCTCGATTGAAAAAAGATTGACGTCTACGTTTTTCCCGTTTCCGTCAATCTTCATGCGTTGTTTATTTTTTTAGCAACTCTTGTTGCTCCAATCCTTTGTCTACCCGTTGACGAATCTCATGTGCTCCATTTTCGTCAAAACGACCGAGCACACGCTCTCCGATTTCGACGGCAGTACCATATTCACCGTGCAGGAACTTATTTTCCGCAAGTGTCAAGGCGATATGAATCTCATTATCGCGGCGACGGAAGCGGTTTGCGTATTGCAATAACTGTTCCGCATACGTCACTTGACGGATCAGTGCATGGACACGGTCACGGAAGTTGTCCATCATCTCTTCGACGTCATGGCTCAGTCCGACGATATACGTCATATTGAATGGTGCCTTATCAAACTGTTCATCTAAGGATTGCACACCCTTTTGAAGCTGACGCAAATCATTGGATAAATCATTTGGGATGATCGGCATCGCACTCTTCGCTAACAAGCGACGATGTGCGGACAATTCTTTCTTCCACGTTTCTAATTTATGACGAACTTCAAGTTCTTCTTTCCGTAACGAATTCGTATCTTCAATGAATCGTTCATGCATGGCATTGAATTGGTCGAGCGACCGCTTCGCTTCCTGCACTTTGGATTTGATCATACTGTACGGTAACATTTGTGCAACCAGTGCCTGTTCGATATCGAGAACGTTTGCCGTAAGGGTTGTCCGTTCACGCTCTAATTGTTCGAACTCCTCACCGACACGGGCATTAATTTCATAATTACTGACGAGTTTGGACATTTCGGTTTGCAGGTTGTTCATGATTTCAGTGGACTGCAATTCACGCTCTTGAATCGTCGCAAATTCTTTTTTCACGTATTGGCGGGCATCGACCTCAGTACGGAACGCTTCGAACAATTGATCGATGTCGGAGCTCAATTGCTGCATGTCCTCTTCAAAATGATCGAATTCCAATCGTTCGATTCGAGTCATCAATTCTTCGCGACGGTCTTCTGCTTGATCAATTTCTTCCATCAATCCAAGCGGTTCAAGGGCATATCCGTCCATTTGCATTTCTTTATGTCCGGCCCGTAACTGTTGAAGTTGTTGTTTCAACTCGACTTGAACGGTACGTACGAATTGCGGAATGATTCGAATCAGTTCACGGATATGACCGACTTGGGCCGATAGAGATTGCCCCGTTTCAAATGCTTCGGAGACTTGACCGATTTGCTTTAAGTTGATCATCTCGCTACGTTTCGCCTCGGCGGCAGCAATTTCTTGTTCCACTAGTGCATAGGTCGGTCCGAACGCATGATTTTGTGAATTCAACGTTTTACGGAACTGATATAGTTCTTTTTCATCTTGCTTCACAATATCTAAGAGAGACGTGTGATGTGTCGTAAACTCATCCATCTCATCGAGCATGGCGTGTACCATCGTCTCGAGTTCTTCAATAAGTTGCTCAGTCGCATTCAGGTCTGCTTTCACTTTCATGAAACGGTATTTATCCAAGTCTTCTTCAGCCCGGTATAACGCTTCATCAATTTGACCCGCGTGCACGCTGACCAACTCATCCCAAGATTGATGCCATCGATCAAACTTCTCTTTCGTTTCCCCTTCCATCGGCCACTGTTTGAATTTCTGGAGCTCGACGGGGATACTTGCGCTAAGCACACTTTGTTTCCTCATGTCCAAGTCGTCTATTTTCTGGTAAAAATTCCTTCGGATGAGCATACTTCCCAACATCCCGCCTAATACGACGACGATGATTCCAATGATTAATCCATAAATTCCGTAATCCATCTTTGTCACAACCTCCAAGCCGCTTTCGTGGACTTATGTACCTTTATATAAAAAAAGAAGTATTTTATAAGAATAGATATACCTAATCATATTATAGAACCAACGATTTGCATAGGTTTTCCAATGGTTTCAGTGGAGATTGTTCATTTTTTCAGAACTTTCTTGCAAGACAAATCCGAATTTTGCGTGTACCATAATGCTAAATTCTAAAAACATGAAAGATGGAGGGAAATTCATATGTTCCAAACGACATCGTACTCAGGTGATTTGACTGCCGGTTACGAACTATTAAATAAGCAACTTGCCGCTTTACTAGAAGGCGAAACAAATACAGTGGCGAACCTTGCCAACGCCAGCGCATTACTCAACCAATTTTTAGACCGGATCAATTGGGTCGGATTCTACGTGTCTGATTCAGAAGACAGTTTGATTTTAGGACCATTCCAAGGACTACCGGCTTGTGTTCATATCTCATTTGGTAAAGGGGTATGTGGAACCGCTGCGGCTACACAAGAAACACAACTCGTTGCTGATGTACATCAATTCCCAGGACATATCGCTTGTGATGCCGCTTCAAATTCTGAAATCGTCATCCCTCTCGTGCGTGATGGGAAAACGATCGGTGTGCTCGATATCGACAGCCCTGAATTTGATCGATTCTCAGAAATCGACCGTCAAGGTCTTGAGCGTTTCTGCGAGACATTACTTCGCTATATTTGATTGACAAGCAATTCGATTCATCGTATACTCATCTTTGTGCATGAAATGACGATAGCAGTCATAGACAAACGTATCCACCTTTCGGGCCTCGACTTAGTCGGAGGGGCATCTCGTAGCTTCGCTATCAAGTGAAGGTGCTTGTACCTTGAAAGGGGCGTTACTCGTCTTTGACACCGTTGTTCTTTTGTGCAAAATACATGAACAACAAGGAGGAGTCCAATCATGGCTCGTTACACAGGTCCAGCTTGGAAACTCTCGCGTCGCTTAGGAATTTCACTTAGCGAAACGGGTAAAGAATTAGCAAAACGTCCTTACGCACCAGGTCAACACGGAAATGGTCGTAAGAAAATCTCAGAATACGGTCTTCAGCTTCAAGCGAAGCAAGCACTTCGTCACATGTACGGAGTGAACGAGAAGCAATTCCGCCGCATCTTCAACGATGCTGGTAAAATGCCAGGCATCCACGGTGAGAACTTCATGTTCTTGCTCGAATCACGCCTTGACAACCTCGTTTACCGTTTCGGCCTCGCTCGCACACGTCGTGGAGCACGCCAACTCGTCAACCACGGTCACATCACAGTTGACGGATCACGCGTAGACATCGCGTCTTACCGCGTAAAACCAGGTCAAGTTATCGCAGTTCGCGAAAAATCGAAAAACGTGAAAGCAATCGCTGAAGCTCTTGAAGTAGCACCAGCTACAAAAGACTTCGTATCGTTTGACGCTGAGAAACTCGAAGGTACATTCGTACGTCTCCCAGAACGCGCTGAACTCAACGACCAAATCAAAGAGCAACTCATCGTCGAGTACTACTCACGTTAATGCTTTTTATCCCCTTCTTCGCGAAGGGGATTTTTTTATTTCTTCAGAATCTCTTGTCGGATACGCCCCATTTGCGTATCGAGGGCATCCGCCATAAGTGCCGCCTCTATTAACTCTTTCTTAGATGGCTCAGGTACATCATGCTGATATTTATATTGAAGTTTATGCTCTGTCGCCGCCCAAAAATCCATGGCAAGCGTCCGGATTTGAATTTCAGCCGGTACCCAGATGATCCGTTCGGCCAAATAGACTTTCGTTTTTACAATAAGATGTAAACTACGATATCCACTCGGCTTCGGGTGCTCGATATAGTCTTTGATTTCAATGATATCTAAATCGTCACGTGTCTCTAAGTGATGTAATATGGCATAAATATCGTCTCGGAAGCTCGTGACAATTCTAATTCCTGCCACATCATGTACGTGTTCCCAAAGTGCAGAAACTTCTAATGGTAAGTCTTTCCGTTTCATCTTACGTACGATTGAAGGTAACGTCTTCATTCTTGTCTTCACATGTTCAATCGGTGAATATCCAAGTCTCGTCTGCCAATCTAAATCGATAATCCCGAGGTCACTCTCGAGTTCCGTGATCGCCATTTCATAATATCGAAAGTGTTCGCGCCATTGATGGAACTGGTCGCCGAAAAACTCTTCAATTTCCATCGTCATCCCTCCTATCTCATCATTCTATCAAATCCAAGTGGCACGTCATGTACAAAAAAACGTCCATTCCTCAACAAATGAGGAACAGACGTGATGATTAGACGTGACGAATCACGAAATATTTTTTCTTACCACGACGAATGATCGTGAATTCACCGAGGGTATCTTCGCGGGAAATCATTTTATCGAGCGCTTGTTCACGTTCCCCGTTCAAGTAAATCGCACCGTTCGTTACGTCTTCACGTGCCTGACGTTTCGATGGTGAAATTTTAGCCTCGACAAGGAGGTCGACAAGATTACGCTCTCCGTCAAGTTCGAATTGCGGCATCCCTTTAAACGCATCTTCCATGTCTTCTGGTTGAAGTGACTTTAAATCCCCACTAAAGAAGGCTTTCGTGATCCGTTCTGCTTGTTCAAGTCCTGCTTCACCATGAACGAGCTTCGTCATCTCTTCTGCGAGACGGCGCTGTGCCACACGCTTCTCAGGTGCTTCCGTCACTTCTGCTGCAAGGGCTTCAATCTCTTCATGCGTCATGAACGTGAAGTATTTGATGAACTTGATGACATCCGCATCGTCGACGTTGATCCAGAACTGGTAGAACTCGTATGGCGACGTCTTGTCAGCATCTAACCAAACCGCACCACCCGCTGTCTTCCCAAACTTCTGTCCGTCAGACTTTGTGACGAGCGGAACCGTGAGTCCGAACGCTTTTTCTGAATGACCGAAGCGACGAATCAATTCAAGACCTGCCGTGATGTTCCCCCATTGGTCACTTCCACCGACTTGAAGACGACATTTCTCTGTCTCGTATAGTTTCAAGAAGTCGTAAGATTGAAGCAACATGTATGAGAATTCTGTGTACGAGATCCCATTCTCCATGCGTGAATCGACAGAATCTTTCGCAAGCATGTAGCTGATTGGGAAGTGCTTCCCGATGTCGCGAAGGAAATCGATGATCGACATCTCTTCTGTCCATTCGTAGTTGTTGCGAATCGTGATCGGGTTTTCCCCTTCAAGTGGAAGGAATCGGCTCAACTGATCTTTGATTCGATCGGAGAAGAGCTTGACCGTATCCAATGTGTTCAATGAACGTTCATCCGAACGACCAGACGGGTCTCCAATCATCCCTGTCGCCCCACCGACAAGCGCGATGACCTGATGGCCCGCCTGTTGGAAACGTTTTAGCGTTAAAATCGGGAGCAAGTGCCCGATATGAAGTGAGTCTGCTGTCGGGTCAAATCCCGTGTACAACGTCGTCGGTTGCTTCAGTTGTTCCTTTAGTCCTTCTTCATCTGTCATTTGGTTGACAAGCCCTCGAAACTCTAAATCGTTTAATAGTTCCATCTGTTCCACTCCTTCAATTGACATAAAAAAACGTCCCTTCTCATATGAGAAGGGACGGAGATTCCGCGGTACCACCCTACTTGTCGCAATTTGCGACCGCTTGAGCGAGAGATAACGGTCTCGAACCGGCCAAAAGGCACGCTCTAAAAGTGTAATTCATCGTTTGGCGTTGGCTAGTTCACATCAACCACTAGCTTTCTGGACAAGGGGCCCACCGACTACTTCGCTTTCTTCATTGCGTCATTATATCGTTGACTATGCTATTCATTTTATAAGCATCGTTTTCCACTTGTCAACTCCCACAATGAAACTTGCGTAAGACATCGGTTTCAAGGTAAGGTGAAGGTTGAATTGTGCTATAATCGAATATATTACTGTCTAAAATAGTTTTACACCATATTTAAGGAGGCTGTCATGCTGCAGAAGATTCGAGACTTTTGGAACAATCCGACGTCATTGAAAGTTCGTCGCTATGCCAACGTTGTATATGATGTGTCGTGGAACGTTTTACTCCTCACTATCATTTCTGTTGTACTCATTGGATTTTTAGGTGCTGGAATCGGCTTCGGATATTTCGCATCCCTCGTCAAAGATATGCCAACCCCGGCCTATAATACAATGACTGCACAAATCAACACGTATACATCGACATCAAATATTTACTTTGGGAGCGGAGAGCGAATCGGGAACTACACGACCGATGAAGTGCGAATTCCAATACCGGTAGAAAAAGTATCTCCATATGTCGTCGATGCGCTACTTGCGACAGAGGACGTCGAGTTTTATGAACACGATGGAGTCGTTCCAAAAGCGACATTACGTGCCATTTTACAAGAAGCGACCGGTTCAGAAGACCGTACTGGTGGTTCTACCCTGACGCAACAATTGATCAAGAACCAAATGCTAACGAATGAAGTGTCGTTCGAGCGGAAAGCAAAAGAAATTTTACTAGCTCTTCGACTTGAAAAAGCGATGAATAAAGACGAAATTTTAAATGCTTACTTGAATGTCGTATCGTTCGGTCGTAACTCGATGGGACGTAACATTTCAGGGATCGAGGCTGCTGCACGAGGCGTATTCAATACTTCAGCTGAAAAGTTGACGTTGCCACAAGCGGCATTCTTAGCAGGAATTCCGAAAAACCCGTTCTTCTACACACCGTATTATCAAGGTGGGGTCGTTAAAGAGGACGTATCGGGTGCTGTCAACCGTATGAAGACGGTATTGAACCGAATGTATGTTGCCGGAAAAATCACAAAAGAAGAATATGATGCGGCCTATAACTATGACATCACACAAGACTTCATGCAGACACAGACAAAACCTCGTGATAAATACCCGTACGTTGTCGATGAGGCAGAGCTACAGGCTCGTCAAATCGTGACTGACTATCTGATGAAACAGGACGGGATTGAATACAACAATCTAAGTTCTGAAGAAAAAGATACCGTCAGATCGACGTATGCAAAACGAGCGCATAACATGTTACGCCAAGGTGGATTCAATATCCGACTAACGCTTGATAAAGAAATCCATGAAGCGATGCAACAACCTGCAAAAAATGCTGGGAACTTCGGACCGAATCAATACGTTGAAGAAGAGGATCGGACCCTGCCTGAACAGACTTCTTCTGTCATGATTGAAAACAAGACTGGTAAAGTGCTAGGATTCGTCGGTGGTCGCTACATTAACGGCAAGACCGATGATTTGAACCGTGCATTCTGGGCAGAACGTCAAATCGGTTCGACTGCAAAACCGATTCTCGTGTATTCAAATGCGATTGAAGCCGGTATGATTACTCCTGCCACTAAAATTATCGACGAAGAATACTATTATAAATTTACGGGTCCGGGACAACCGAAAAAACAAGTTCAAAACGAAGGCAAGACATATCGCGGAGCCGTCACGGTCCGTGATGCACTCAAACTTTCATTGAACGTTCCAGCCGTTAAAATTTATGAAGAACGTAACCAAAAACCTGCTGATACGCAGAAATTGGTTGATATGGGGATTCCGGTATCCGAAGGAAACCGTTATGCATCTGCGATGGCTCTCGGTACGGGAGAAGTTAAACCGATCGATTTAGCTGCAGCATATGCGATGTTAGCCAACTACGGAGAACATGTCGCTCCTTACTTTATTCAACAAATCGAGTATCAAGGTGAAGTGATTTACGAAGCAAAACCGAAGAAAACACGTATTTATACGGATCGAACATCTTATCTTGTCGTTGATATGCTTCGTGATGTTTATACGTCAGGTACAGCGACATATGCTAAATCACTACTCAACGTTCCTGGAGACTGGATGGGTAAAACCGGTACAACGAACAATCAACGTGATTCGTATTTGGTCGGTTCCAACCCGAACGTCACACTCGCCGTCTGGTCCGGTTATGATTCGCAACTCGTCTCGATGCTTGACGGTTGGGAATACGGTCGGTACTACCAGCGAACACAACGCATCTGGTCACAGACGATGAACCGCGTTTACGCGGATAATCCTGAAGCCTTAGGCGTAAACGCCCGCTTCGCTCAACCTTCAAGTGTCTCTGCCAAAGACTTCAAAGACTCTGGTACATTCTCTGAGAAGAAGAAAGTAGAAGAGAAAGAAAAAGAAGAGGAAGCGAAGAAGAAGAAAGAGGAAGAGGCGAAGAAAGAGGCCGAGGAAGCAAAGAAAGACGCTGAAGCGAAAAAACAAGAAGCTGCTGACGATGCTGCCGCTAAGAAAAAAGCCGAAGCCGAAGCGAAACAAAAAGCTGAAGCCGAAGCGAAACAAAAAGCTGAAGCCGAAGCGAAGAAAAAAGCCGAGGAAGAAGCGAAGAAGAAAGCTGACGAAGAGGCAAAGAAAAAGGCTGACGAAGAGGCGAATGCCGACTCTACCGATTCCAATAATGAATAAGCAAAAGGTCGACACCTCGTGTGTCGACCTTTTTTGCTCAGTCTTCCATTGTTGATAAATCGCCCGTCTCAAGATTTAACTCCCAAGCTTTCAAGACGCGACGCATAATTTTCCCACTTCTCGTCTTCGGAAGCTTGTCCTTGAACTCGATTTCTCGAGGTGCCGCGTGAGCTGCCAATCCTTCTTTGACGAACTGTTGAATTTCTTGTTTTAACTCATCAGACGGTTCGTAGCCTTTACGAAGAGCAATGAATGCTTTAATGATTTCACCTCGGACCGGATCCGGTTTTCCGATGACGCCAGCCTCGGCAACAGCAGGATGCTCGACGAGTCGACTTTCGACTTCAAATGGCCCGACGCGTTCGCCTGCTGTCATGATGACATCGTCGACACGTCCTTGGAACCAGAAGTAACCGTCTTCGTCCATATAAGCAGAGTCTCCTGACACGTACCAATCTCCCCAGAAGTAACTCTCATACTTCGTATCGTTCTTCCAAATCTTACGCATCATCGATGGCCATGGTGTCTTCAGTGCCAAGTTCCCCATCCGGTGCGGGGGAAGTGGTCGACCTTGATCATCCAAGATGGCTGCCTCACAACCAGGAATCGGTTTCCCCATCGACCCAGGTTTAATATCCATCGTCGGATAGTTACAAATCATCATGGCCCCTGTTTCTGTCATCCACCACGTATCGTGGATCCGGAGGTTGAACGCCTCATGTCCCCAGCGGATGACTTCAGGGTTCAACGGCTCCCCGACAGATAGAATATGGCGTAAGGAGGACAAATTATATTTTTCAAACGCTTCGTCGCCTGCACCCATGAGCATGCGGAATGCCGTCGGCGCACTATACCAGACTGTTACGCCAAATCGTTCGATGACCGAGTACCAAAATTCCGGATTAAATCGTCCCCCGACGATGACGTTTGTCGCGCCGTTTAAGAACGGTGCAAAAATACCATAGCTCGTTCCCGTCACCCATCCCGGGTCGGCCGTACACCAATAAATATCATTCGGTTGCAAATCGAGTACCCACTTGCCGGTCATCATATGTTGAATCATCGCATTATGGACATGGAGAACCCCTTTTGGTTTTCCTGTTGAACCCGATGTATAGTGTAAGATTAGACCGTCTTCACGGTCGACCCAAGTCAATTCGAGATCTGTCGTCGCTTCACTTGCCAACTTCCGGTAATCGATCACTTTGCCGGATTCCTCGATATCATCGCCAACGAGTAAGATGGTTTCGAGGTGTGGCAATTGATCGACCGGGACTCGTGGCAATAATTCTCTCGTCGTCACAATCACTTTCGCCTCAGAATCAAGGAGTCGATCATGTACGGCTTGTTCCATGAAGGCTTCAAAAAGTGGACCGACGATGGCACCTAGCTTGATCGCTCCGAGTAAAATAAAATAAAGTTCTGGTTGACGTGGCATAAAGATAAAGACACGGTCGCCTTTCTCTACACCAATCGACTTCAGAACATTACCAGAACGATTACTCTCTTTCTTCATATCCGCATACGTGTATCGCTCTTCCCGATCCCCATCGAAATAAAGCAATGCCACTTTCGTCGCCAATTCACTTTCTGCATGACGATCGATTGCTTCGTATGCCAAATTGACCTTCCCCGTCAAGTTCCAAGAAAATAAAGCTTCTGCTTGTGTCCATTCAAACGACTGACAAGCCTCTTCATACGACGCTAATTGATGCTCCCCTGTTAACGCTTTCAATTTTTCCATCGTTAAAGATTCGCCTCCCCTGTAAAGATTGGTATAACCACTTTCAGTATAGTGTTAAAATTATGACAAATCAATGAATTTCCAGTTTCATCAAAAGCACATGAAACTAATCCAATGAAAGCGCTATAATAAGAGTTGGAAAAGGTGGTGACCCTATGGAAAAACAATATCATTCAAAAGTGTGGCAGACCTCACAAGGTGACGTCACGATTGACGGTCCGATTGCGCCTGACGTCTTGCAGACGTATCGTCTTGATGAAGGATTGACCGCATTTCGTGAACCGGAAGATCAGCACGAGGCACTCGTCGATATTGCTGGGTTGAAAGAAGGAAGAATCATCGTCGCCAGACAGGATGATCTCGTGATCGGTTACGTGACCTTCCTCTATCCTGACCCATATGAGCGTTGGAGTGAAGGAAACGACCCATACATCCTTGAACTTGGGGCAATCGAGGTAAGTCCCCGCTTCCGAGGGCAACGCATCGGGAAACAATTGCTTGAAGTGTCGATGATAGACCCACATATGGATGACTTTTTGATTTTAACGACCGAATATTATTGGCACTGGGATTTGAAGGGCAGTGGACTCTCGATTTGGGATTATCGCAAAGTCATGGAGAAGATGATGAATCATGGTGGACTTGTCTTCTTCCCGACAGACGATCCAGAAATCGCCTCTCACCCTGCCAACTGTTTGATGGCTCGCATCGGCAAAAACGTGCGCCAAGAAACAGTTGATCATTTTGACTCGCTTCGGCTCCGCCGACGATTCATGTACGATTGAGGAGGAAATGATATGTTAATCGAACAGATGATGAATCGACATGTCGTGACGATTCAACCGACCAATACAATCGCTCACGCAGCTAAACTCATGCGAGAACATCGTGTCAGACATTTAATCGTGACAAACCCCGCTCGACAAGTCGTTGGGATTGTCGGGCAATTTGAGATGAGCGGTGCAACGAGTGTCTTTCATCCCGAGAGTGAAAATGCCGATTTCCAAAACCCTATATCGAGTATTATGCGTCCCGAAGTTCCGACGGCACACCCTTTTGATTTCTTCGAGGACGCGGCAGCATTATTTTATGAAAACCGACTGACCTGTCTCCCGATCGTTGAACAAGGCAAGCTCGTTGGCGTGTTGACCGAAACGGATTTATTGCGATACTTTGTCCAATTGACGGGTGCACTCGAGCCGAGCTCACAAATCGAGATTTTAGTTGAGAATACGACGGGGACACTCGAAAAAGTGACCCGGCTCCTCGCCAAAACCAATATCAACATCATTAACGTCTTCGTTCATCCGACGAGTGACCCCTACAAACGGATTATCTCCTTCCGCGTCCAGACGATGAATCCATTACGGATTATCGAACGACTCAAGCGAGAAGGATATGAGGTACTCGGACCGGAGATGTCACAATGAGACCAATCTACATATTTGGTGAAGATGAGACGTCCTATCGTTTTCACGAGGACCATCCCTTCAATCCATTGCGACTTGAATTGACGACATCTCTATTGATTGCAGCCGGAAAACTTTCCAAATCGGAATGTGTATCTCCTCCACTCGCCTCGGTTGAGGAGTTAGCGCTCGTTCACGATCTCGATTACATCGAAGCCGTCCAAGCGGCGGCGGCAGGTGAGCTATCTACATTAAAAGCCAATAAATTTGGTCTCGGTACGGAAGACACACCCATCTTTCCGACGATTCATGAAGGAGCGGCACGTCTCGTTGGAGGGACGATTCATGCACTCGATCTCGTGGCAAGCGGGAAAGCGGAGCGCGCCTTTCATGTCGGGGGAGGATTACACCACGGCATGCGGCGTAAAGCATCAGGATTTTGTGTATATAATGATGCCGCTGTTGCGATCGCTCATGTGAGAAAGCAATATGGGTCGCGTGTCCTCTATGTGGATACGGATGCACACCATGGGGACGGCGTTCAGTGGCTCTTCTATGACGATGATGACGTCATGACATTATCCATTCATGAGACCGGTCGTTATCTCTTTCCTGGTACTGGAACAGTGACGGAGCGTGGCAATGGGAAAGGATACGGCTATAGTTGGAACGTCCCGGTCGATGCGTTCACCCAAGACGATTCATTCTTGACGTGCTACGAGACCGTCTTACGTGAGGCATGCGAATGGTTCAAACCCGATATCATTTTGACTCAGAACGGTGCGGATGCCCATGTGTTTGACCCACTTACCCATTTGGCATCAACGATACGGACGTTCGAACAAATCCCGCAGATTGCCTCACGCCTGGCCGATGAATATACAGACGGCCGTCTCGTCGCCCTTGGTGGTGGCGGGTATGACTGGTATCGTGCCGTGCCACGCGCTTGGGCTCAAGTGTGGGCCGGATTGACGCGTGAGGAACCGTATACAGGAGAGATCCCAATCGAGTGGATTGAACAATGGTCCGGTATCGCTGGTCAACCGTTACCCACACGGTGGGACGATTCCCTTTATACGTTCGACCACATCCCGAGACGGCAACAAATTGAAGAAAAGAATTGGGAAGTCACCAAACGAGCGTTTTGGCCATTCATCTCAAATGACCGAAAATCGATTTATCTATAAAAAGAAGCCTCCGCATCCATCAAATGATTTGATGAATGTGGAGGCTTTTGCTTAGTCTTGGCGAAGCGAATCACGACGCTCGATTCGGTGAGGAAGCACGACGTTTTTCTCTTCGATTTCTTCTGCGTTCAAGATTTTTGTCAAGAGTCGCATCGCGACGGCTCCGATATCGTACATCGGTTGAACGACCGTCGTCAACTTCGGACGAATCATCGTCGCGAGACGCGTGTTATCGTGACCGACGACTTCAAAGTCGTTTGGAACCGAGTAACCTGCATCTTGGATCGCGTGGATGACACCGAGTGCCATCTCATCCGTCCCCGCAAAGATTGCTTTCGGGCAATCATCTCGCTGCAACATTTTTTGCATGGCTTCAAGGCCTGATGCGTATGTGTAATTCCCAAGAATCATATCGTTATCATGGAATGGAAGACCTGCATCTTCAAGCGCGCGGCGGTATCCTGCGAATTTCTTCTCGCCATTGATCTGTTGCTCGAGTGGACCAGTGATGAATCCAACACGGTCATGTCCGTGGTTGATCAACATCTGAGTCGCGTCATATGCCGCTTGCTCATAATCGATGTTGACGGCCGGGAGGTCATATCCTTGGTTCAATGTCGCTGCGAGAACGATTGGAACCGGTGATTTTTTGAACTCTTCGACGAGATCTTCATGCAAACGTCCACCCATGAAGATGATGCCATCCACTTGTTTCCCTAAAAGTGTGTTTAGTAAATGGACTTCCTTGTCACGACTTGAATCCGAGTTTCCAAGGATGATGTTGTATTTGTACATCGTCGCCACATCTTCAATGCCTCGTGCCAAATCGGCGAAGAAAATATTTGAGATGTCCGGTACGATGACACCGACCGTCGTCGTTTTCTTACTTGCTAGCCCACGCGCGACGGCGTTCGGACGATAACCGAGACGGTCAATCGCATCTTGTACTTTCTTGCGTGTTGTCGGTTTGACGTTCGGGTTTCCGTTGACGACACGAGAGACGGTTGCCATGGACACCCCGGCTTCTCGTGCGACATCGTAAATCGTTACGTTGTTACTATTCATAAACTACTCCTCCTACAAGTCCTGATTTTCAAAAAGTTTTCATAAAACGTCTTAAAAAAGGAAGACAGGTATCTGTCATCCATTTACCCTGTCTTCATGCGATATAAAACGTTTCCATTTGGAAAGCTTACTTTTTCACCAAATCAAGTTGGGGAAACTGGACCGTCAGTCCTTCCACAAATTGATCGAATTGATCGAAATCCAATTGTTGTTGCGCATCCGATAATGCAATGGCAGGATTCGGGTGTACTTCGACCATGACACCGTCTGCCCCGATGGCAAGCGCTGCTTTTGCAGCCGGTAACAACAAGTCACGACGACCTGTCGAATGGGTGACGTCTACCATAACCGGTAAATGCGTCTCTTGTTTCAAAATCGGCACTGCCGTGATGTCTAACGTATTGCGTGTCGCACGCTCATACGTCCGAATCCCTCGCTCGCACAAGATGACTTGGCTGTTCCCACTCGCCATAATGTACTCTGCCGCATAAATGAACTCTTCGATTGTAGCGGATAATCCACGCTTCAACAAGACCGGTTTGTCTGTCTTACCGACTTCTTTCAACAAATCAAAGTTTTGCATATTCCGGGCACCAACTTGAATGATATCGACATATGGCAAGGCCGACTCGACTGCTCCTGGTGTCATGATTTCCGTGATGACTCGTAAATCATGACGGTCCGCTGCTGCCTTCAGCATTTTCAACCCTTCAAAACCTAAGCCTTGGAAGTCATACGGCGATGTACGTGGTTTGTATGCCCCGCCTCGCATCACTTTCACTCCAGACAACGCGAGCTTCTCTGCGACCGCGTTCACTTGTTCGAACGATTCGACGGCACATGGCCCCGCAATCAGCTGCGGACGTCCATTCCCAATCGTCACGTCCTTCACATGGACCAACGTATCTTCCGGTTGACGTTTACGCGAAACGAGTAACGTCTTATCCCGGTCTTCGCCTTGTAGTTCAGCAGACGCTTTAAATACTTCTTTAAAAATATGTTGAAGACGTGACGTTTCGAACGGTCCTTGATTCGAAGCTGCGATGAAATCGAGCATCTCTCGTTCTCGGACCGGGTCGTATCGTTCGACGCCTTGAAGACGTTTGATTTTTCCAATTTCGACGGCAAGTGCACCACGCCGACTTAGCAAGTCGAGCATTTCATGGTTCAATTCATCCATTTCTCGACGTAATCGATTCAATTGATCTTGTGGACTCATTCGTTTCCCTCACATTCTTAAGCCGTTCTTTCCAGAAACCTAATTATATCGAACTTTGTGCGCTTTGTCATAAGGAAACCTTCTACGTCACAAAATCACCAAAAAAGGACCGAACGCGTTCTGAACTGAAACCTAATTTAGGGAAATTTAATAACGAATGCCTCGAATAGCGTGTGTGTTGTGATAGCTATCTAGACATCTAATAATTTTATCTACCATCAAACTACAAATATGAAATTTTATTTTGATGGTTCATAGACAATTTGTGTGTCTGTATCAATTACGTATCGTACATTCACAACTTCATTTATAGAGATTGCTTTAAAATTATAATTATTACATAATATTGAACTTACTTCAGAAGCAGAATCTGTAACTCCTAAAATTGCTTCATAGATTTCTTTGAGTTCACTTAAAGTACATTCATTTCCCCTTAGGAAAGATTGCTTATAATAACCGTCTATTTCAATAATCATCTATCCTCCTGCAAACAAAAAAATATTATAACCGTCTTTATACACTTTTCTCACGATTCATTTTCTATCTTTCTCAATTTCGCCAATACTGATTAGTCTTTAATTTCGTGTTTCATAGTGGAGTGATTTACGTTTCGAAACTCTCGTCTGAATAAATAGATTCATTATATCGATTCGATCACATTCAAAAACCCTGAATGAGCACTTTTTATCAAGTGACGATCATTCAGGGTTCAGTTCACGGTCCTTTTACATTATTCTTCCTTTTTAAGGTCTTTCTTCAAATCATTGAGTTCTTCTTTTGACTCATCATCGAGCATCTCATTGATAGGTGCTTCGAGTGAATCGTCCGACTCAGATTCAAGTGATGAGTCCGGCGTCTCTTTTTCGGCCGCGCGGTCCATCTGTTCTTTCACTTCAGATTCCGCTTCCGCGACGAGTTGATCTGCTTTCTCCATCGCCTCTTCAATCGAAAGGTCGTCCTCATCGATTTGTTGCTTTAACTCGGCTGCCTCACGCGCCTTATCTTTCACGATATTGAGGACAGGTGCCGCCTTATCGCTCGCTACTTTAATCCATTCCCCAACGACCGGCTCTGCTTTCTCACGCATCTCTTTCGATTTGACAGTCAAGCGCTCACGCGATGTAGATGTCTTTTCGTCAAGGTACGTCCGCACTTCTCGTCCGCTTTTCGGTGATGTTAAGAGAGCAACCGCTGCTCCGACAATCCCTCCGAGGATGACCCCCGTCAAAAATCCGCTACTTGATTGATTCTGTTCTGTTGGTTGCTTTTGGTCTGTCATGTGTGAGTTCCTCCCCGTAGTTTCCTTATTTAATCGTATCGTCCGTTTGAATCAAGTCAGGTGATACAGGTGTTTCCTCTTTCTTTTCGCGTCGTGTGCGACGACGTGGACGTTCTTTTGTTGTAGAAGACTCTGGTTTGTTCTTCTTGAACAATTCGACTGCCACAGACCCCCAACGCACGGCTTGTGCAATCTGCTCTTTGTTTTCATCCGCTGCCGAGTGGACAGAAGTTGAGACGGTACGGACTGATTCGGTTACCTCGTTCAGTGATGTACCTAGTTCATCGAGCGCATGCGCAACAGGTGCGAGCAATTCTGTTTTTTCTTCCACGTTGTCGACGAGACGGTTCGTCTTATGTAAGAGCGCCGTCACTTCCATCGTGATTCCGTCGAGCTGGCGTTCTAAATTTTCGGTCGTATTGGCGACGCTACCGAGTGTACGGTTTACATTCGATAAGACACGTGCCAAGAAGATGACGAGTACGACAAACGCGAGGGCCGCAATCAGGCCCGCGATGCCTCCTAGTGTGATCTCCATTCAATCCATTCCTCCTATTCAATCGTTTCTCGTTTCATTATAGCACCATTATGACTGAAAAGATTTGCTACAACCGTTTTCGCCATTCGGTCTGATTATTCCTTTACCCGTTTTTATGTTTTCGATTACACTAAAATAGAAATTCATAAAAATAATTAGGGGTGATCGTGTGAGAGATCCAAGAATTACACAATTAGCAGACGGTTTAATCAATTATTCCGTCAAGTTACAACCGGGGGAAAAAGTACTGATTGAGAATTTTGGCGTAGAGGAATCGCTTGTCGAGGCACTCGTCGAAAAAGCATATGAGGCGGGCGGACACCCATTCGTCTTGTTGAAAGAGAGCCGTATCTTACGTAAATTATATACGGGTGCCAGTCGCGAACAACTTGAACTCATGGCTGACATCGAACGGAAACAGATGCAAGCCATGGATGCATACATCGGTTTACGTGCCGGCGATAACATCAATGAACTCTCTGACGTGCCGAGTGAGCAACAAAAACTCGTCGGTGCTACGCTCGGTAAAATGCACACGGAAGACCGCGTGAAAGGGACGAAGTGGGTCGTCCTCCGCTACCCATCCCCATCGATGGCACAACTCGCAGGAAAATCAACAGAAGCGTTCGAAGACTTCTACTTCAACGTATGTACACTCGATTACGGAAAAATGGACCGTGCGATGGACGGATTGGTCGAATTGATGAACAAGACGGACCGTGTCACGTTAAAAGGACCAGGAACGGACCTCTCGTTCTCCATAAAAGATATCCCGGCAATCAAATGCTCTGGTCAAATGAACATTCCAGACGGTGAAGTGTTCACGGCGCCGGTCAAAGATTCGGTCAATGGCGTCATCACATATAACACGCCATCTCCATACCAAGGCTTCACGTTCGAGAACGTGAAGTTGACATTCAAAGACGGCAAAATCGTGGATGCGACGGCCAATGATACAGAACGGATCAATGAAGTGTTCAACACAGATGAAGGAGCTCGTTACGTCGGTGAATTCGCTATCGGTGTCAACCCGTACATTCAACATCCGATGAAAGACATTCTCTTCGATGAAAAAATTGATGGAAGCTTCCATTTCACGCCTGGTCAAGCGTATGATGATGCGTATAACGGCAATAATTCGTCAGTTCACTGGGACCTCGTCAACATTCAGCGTCCGGATTACGGCGGTGGTGAAATCTGGTTCGACGATGTATTGATTCGAAAAGACGGACGATTCGTCATCGATTCCTTACTCCCGCTCAACCCAGAAAATTTGAAATAAGTAAAATGGTGCGTCTACGCGAGACGCACCATTTTTATGTTAAAGTTTAGGTTTTTTGCCGAGTGCAGCAGACATCATCCAAATCTCTTTTTCGAGTCGTTCGATGTGAGATACGAACGTATCTTCAATCGCTTCGTCTCCATCTTCAAATTTTTCCATCGCATCCTGCATCTCTTGACGGATTTGTTTGAAGTCACTGATGATATCTTTGATCATCTGTTCGGTTTCTTCGTGACGATTGCCTTCTTTTAGTGTTGAGTGTTCTAAATACTCTTTCATCGTCGCAAACGGTTCTCCATCGTTCATGAGAAGTCTTTCTGCAACGTCATCGTAGAGTTCTGCCACTAAGTTATAAAGCTCTTCGAGTTTCTCGTGATACGTAAAGAAGTGAGGACCATTGATATACCAATGGTAATTATGGAGCTTCACAAATAACAGTCCATAGTTCGCGACTTCCTTGTTTAACGTATTGAGTGCACCTTGACTAGCCATTCCTAACATCTCCTTTGTCTTATTCATCGATACTACTATTACCGAGATTTTCGTTGGCTAAACATAAAAAAGGAGAGACATTCGTCCCTCCTCCATCTTATGCTTCAAGTTTTACGATTTCTTCATATTCGCGTTGATACGTTTGGATGTCACCTGCACCCATGAACAAGAGTACCGCCTTGTCATGATTGCGTAAGACGCTCGTGCCACCACGTTTCAAAATATGCGCGCCTTCGATTCGTGACTGAAGGTCCTCAATCGTGACCGTCCCTTCTTGTTCACGTGCCGAACCGAAAATGTCACATAAATAGACTGTATCTGCTTCGGCCAATGCTGTCGCAAAGTCGTCCATGAATGATTTCAAACGTGTGTACGTATGCGGTTGGAAAATCGCCACGACTTCCCGCTCCCCATACTTTTTACGAGCCGCCTCAACTGTCGCACTAATTTCACGCGGATGGTGTGCGTAATCGTCAACGAGTACTTGATTGTTTAGTGTCGATTCACTAAAGCGACGTTTCACACCATCAAATGTTTCCAATCGTTCTTTAACCAATTCTTTTGGCAAGTTTTCATAGTCACATGTCGCGATCACAGCGAGTGCGTTTAATACACTGTGGTCTCCATATCCAGGAATGCGGAATGTTCCGTAGAAATCATCACGTAAAAAGACATCAAATGTTGTTCCATTTTCTGTTGATGTGACGTTTTCAGCACGGAAATCATTATGTGTTCCAAACCCGTAATAAACGAGCGGCACATTGGCTTGGATTTGTTGAAGATTCTCGTCATCGCCACAAGCAATGATCCCTTTTTTCACTTGCTTGGCCATTTCTTGGAATGCATCGATGACATCATCTAAACCAGAGAAGTAATCCGAATGATCGAAGTCGATGTTCGTCATGATGGCATAATCAGGACGATAATATAAGAAGTGACGCTTATATTCACAGGCCTCAAAGACGAAGTTCTTCGAATCGGCAACTCCCTCACCCGTTCCATCACCAATCAAGAATGATGTCGGCTCGATTCCACGCATGACGTGGGCAAGCAAGCCTGTTGTTGATGTTTTCCCATGTGACCCCGTAATGGCGACACTCGTATAATGGTTTGCGAGCTCACCTAAAAACTCGTAATACTTATAAATCGTCAAGCCGAGTTCACGTGCGCGCACGATTTCTGGATGGTCGTCGCTGAACGCGTTTCCTTGTACGACGATTTGGTCTTCAGAAATATTGTCAGGATCAAACGGCAAAATTTCAATCCCTTTTCGGTTTAATGCTTCTTCAGTAAAAAATGCTTTTTCAACGTCCGACCCACGGACCTCATTGTTCATATCAAATAAAATTTGAGCTAAAGGACTCATGCCCGTTCCTTTAATTCCGACGAAGTGATAACGGTTCATCTGTAAATAGCCCCCCTAATTCATTGCGGCTCGTCAAAATGCGACAAACCTTTGTCATTATAGCAAAACTCATGGAGTCGTGCTATTACAGATTATTGTTTTTTTGTGCAAGTCGTCGGCTACGGTACATCGCCATTCGATCTTTCGGCGTCATCATCACGTTTACAGGCGGTTGATCCGCTTTGTAAGAGACTTGTACTGCCGGTGTCAACTCTGTGTCCGGCGGTAACGTCTGTTGCTCAGATGGTGTTTGTAATCTTTCTGCAATCTGCTCAACCGATGGTCCGATTTGCTCCGGGGATGCGTTTACATCTAACGTTTCTTCTGGTGCAGCTGCATCATCCACATCCACGACCGATTCTTTTTTTGAATGGGACAAGTCCGTCGACTGCATAAAGACGGATGAGAAACCGTCATCTAAAATTGAGACCTCGCCTAATAATGATTTCTTTTCGAATGTCATTTCCGTGGAAATCTTTTCAAGAGGCGCTTCGTTTTGTTCATGGAGAGACGAGTGTTCAATCGTTGGTTCTTCTTGCATCAATTCCTCAACGGTTTCGTTCTCTGCCTTCTGCTCTGAATCATATGCTTCTCTCGTCTCCGGAGAGTGTTCGACAGGAAGCACAATCTTTGGTTTCGGACGAGCATATCCATAGATCGGTGACGGGACATCTGACGGTATAAATTCATTGGGGACATCTGCTTTCGGTGGAGGGGATACCGTCTGCCCTTCTCTCGATAATTCCCGTTTGATTCGCTCTGCTTGTTGTTTCAGTGAACGTTCATATGCATCCATACTTGATTCCTCGCTTTTTCACTCAATCCTTATTTAACAAAAAATCGGTCGAAATTAGCGACCGATTTCAAATGCTGTACCTACTTCATATTCGTCATCTAAAACTAAAATCCCTTTTTCTTGTGGGGCATTTGGAAGGTTTAATTCACGGGCAGAACAGATCATTCCGTGTGAAGGTTCACCACGAAGTGCAGATGGGCGAATGATTAACCCTGTCGGCATGACCGCACCAGGCTTCGCAACAACAACCTTTTGACCTGTCGCAACGTTTGGTGCACCACAAACAATCTGTACAGTGCCTTGGTCAATTTGGACTTGGCAAACGGATAATTTGTCAGCGTCTGGATGCTTCACAGCCTGTTCAACATAGCCGACAACAAATTTCGGTGACACATCAACCCAAGAGAAATCCTCTTCAATGCCATTGTCCTTCAAGATGATTCGCAGCTGTTCAACCAATTCGACCGTCAAGTCAACAGGACCGTTCCAACCCGTAACGTCCACATATTGACTCGCCTGGAACAAGTTATACCCGTTCACTTCTCCATCTGCAGATTTGACGACGGCGATATCACCTGTCCGTTCTACAGTCTGATGGTGACGTTCTCCCTCTTTCAATAACACCATGAGCACATCACCGATTCCTTCTCGGTTATAAAACACATTCATTTGCATACGTTCCTACGTCCCTTCTTTCAAACTCATCTCACTTATTTTATCAGATTATGTGTTCGATGGCGGGGTCTTTTTTCCGACAATAAAAATCGGTTCAAGATGCCCTGCCTCATAGTGAAAGGCGAGTGCAGTCACAGGGACACGACCATTCGTAAAGAAATCAAACATCAATTGTTGCATCGCATCATACCCTTGATCGTTTCGTACATCCGCAATAATCATCACGTCTTGATGCGGGACTCCGACGAGCATATCTCCTTCGACGCGCCGCTCCATCATCCGCAGAAATTCATCATTTAAAATACGCGATGCTTCATATCCATCTCGGGCAGATAAAAAGTAGAACGGATTCCCTGCCACCTCATCTTGTTTCATTTCCGTCGGAAGTTTTTTTACATTCTCACGAGAGATGTGGTCGACACGTTCAAGACTGAACTCTTCAGACAAATGTCGTTCTTCAATCAATCGATAACCGTTCCCGCGATCTAGCGCATAGAATATTGCCGTTTCAGCTGTATGAGGTGTAAATACGAGCGATTCCCCATTTTTTGTCGTCTTCGAAAACGAATTCGAGCGTATGACAGGATAGATGGACGCACTATTTCCTTCAAGGGAGATTTGATCATCCGCCTTCATGGCAGATTCAATATACTCAATCACTTCATCAACAGCCACTTTCCCACGAGTTTTCGCTTTTGCGACAATCGGTGCAAGTCGAATGTTCACCCCAAAACGGTCAGACTTACGTTCGATGCGCATGACTTCATTTTCGCGGTCATAGGACGTGCGATAATCCTCATTGAAGCTCGATTCTAGATAACGTCTTAACTCATTCCGTTCCATAAAGGGTCACCCGAGTCCATTCAAAAATGCTTCGACCTGCTCCGGCGTTTTGCGTTCCCGACCAACATAACGATCGACTTCTTTGCCATCATGAAACGCCACAAAACTTGGAATCCCGAAAATATCAAGTTCTTGTGCAAGATCCATGAACTCATCACGGTCGACATGATAAAACGTCCATTCTTTAAATTTCTCTTCGATTTCTGGCATGAACGGGTCAAGGAATCGGCAATCCCCACACCATGCCGCTGAAAACATGAAGACACTTTTCGCATCTTTCGCTACTGTATATTCTTCCATTGTTGATAGTTGTTTCATGATTACCACTCCTGTTCGTTTTTTCCTCACTTATAATAGCATAAGTCTAGTCACACATTCTGTTCTGCTGTTTGTTATAATCAAAACCGAAACTAGTTGAAACAGGTGAGATTAAATGAAATTAACGCGTGAAACTTTAAATCCCGATATGAAGCACCCGTTCGAACAAATGGTCGGCGTTTTCGGTATGCTCGCCATTATTCGATACGGCTATTTATTTATTGATACCGACAAATCCAGATTAGAAATCTTGATTTGGCTCGTTGTCGGATTCGCTGTCATTTATGTTCTTGAAAAATGGTTCAAGAAACTGGCACGTTATTTACCAATCGTGCGAAAACGTTTTTTACTTCCCATCTATGTGCTTGTTTTGATGCTCTTTCTCGTCAGTTTCCGCGTTCCGCGTGAGACGGTTGAGTCCGTTAAAATGTGGTTTGGAATTGGATGAAAAAAAGCGACGTTTCGAGGAACGTCGCCTTTTTTAGTAGTCAATTTTCAAATCATTCGGTTGAATCCGTCCAGTCCTTCTCAACACTTCATAGACCGCATAACTGAGTAAGGCTGGCCCGATGATTAAGAAACCGAGGACAATCATAAGCGTATACCAGCTAAAGCCCATCGTCTCAAGCATGACGATTGGACCGACAAGTCCGCTCGTTCCCATGCCGGCACCTGCAGCGACACTTTCCAATTCAAAAAGTAATGTTGCTATCGGCGCTAGAACCGCTCCTGCTAATGTTGGAGGTAAGAGAATCCAAGGGTTTTTCACGATGTTTCCAACCTGAAGCATCGATGTTCCAATTCCTTGAGCAATCGCTCCACCGACCCCATTATCCCGATAACTCGTAATGGCAAAACCAATCATCTGCGCGGCACATCCGACAGTTGCGGCTCCTGCTGCAATCCCGTCCAAACCGAGCATGAGTGCAATGGCAGCACTTGAAATCGGTGCAGTTAATGCGAGTCCCATCAACGTCGCAACGACCACACCCATGAATAAAGGTTGTTGTTCCGTGCCCCATTCAATCCAACTACCAAGTTGCGTCATGAACAATCCGACATATTTACCGATATATGTCGCGGTGAAATAACCGACTGCAATCGTTGTGAACGGCGTCACTAAAATATCAAGTTTTGTCGATTTAGAGACAAGCTTTGACACTTCGACGGCAAGAATCGTCGCGACATAGCTTCCTGCCGGTCCGAATTCATAACCGAACGCCCCGACAACGAGCGCCGAAAATAAAATGAGCGGTGGCGCCTCTAACGCATAGGCGATGGCAATCCCGATGGCAGGACCCGTCAAACTCATCGCTACTTCTCCGATTTGAATCAATGTTCCACTCATTCCTGAAAGAACTGTATGATCGAGTTGCCCACCAATCGTCTTCATGATCAGACCAATAATTAATGTACTAAACAAACCAAGTGCCATATAACTTAGTGCCGTCACAAAATAGATTGACGGACTAAGTGAGATTCCTTTTTTCTTGAACACCGTATATCCTCCTTACACTCAAACAAGTGTCTTGTCACAAGTAAACAAATTGTATAAACACTTCTATCAGTATAAGGTGTTTTTTCGAAATAGCAAGAAAAACCATAAAAAACCGTCCACCCATGAAATGAGTGGACGGACGAAGTAAATCAACGTGACGGACGAAGTGTTTCAAGTGTCGAACGATCCAGTCGTTTGACCAACGCTTTGAGTAACGCTTTTGCTGCATCGTAGTCATCGGTGTGAAGAATGGATGCATGCGTATGAATGTATCTTGATGCGACACCAATCACGGCTGTCGGGACCCCTTCTCCGCTCATGTGAACGCGCCCCGCATCGGTACCGCCTGGTGAGACGAAATACTGGGTTTTAATGTTTTCGTCTGAAGCCGTGTCGAGCAAGAAATCACGCATTTCTGGTGACATGACCATGACACGGTCCAAAATGCGAATCAAGGCACCCTCACCGAGCTGTCCGAACTCTGTTTTACTTCCAGAGGCATCGTTCGCCGGTGAAGCATCAAGTACGAGCGCCACATCCGGTTGAATCAATTCAGATGCCGTCTGTGCGCCGCGCAATCCGACTTCTTCTTGTACCGTGGCACCCGAGAAGAGAATGTTCGGGTGATCTGCTTTTGTCGTTTCCTCCAACAATTCGACAGCAAGACCGACGCCATAACGGTTATCCCATGCTTTGGCCATAATCTTTTTCGGATGGTGAAGCGGAGTGAATGCGCTCGACGGGACAGCTGGTACACCTGGACGTACCCCCCATGACTCTGCCTCTTCTTTTGAATCGGCGCCGATATCGATGAACATCTGTTTGATGTCCATCGGTTTACTCATCGCATCAGGTCCTAGCAAGTGAGGCGGTGTCGAAGCGACGACACCCGGAATTTTACCGTTCGACGTGATGATGTCGAAGCGTTGCGCCATAAGCACCTGGCTCCACCAGCCACCGAGTGGTTGTATGTAAAGCATGCCGTTCTCGGTGATCCGTGTCACCATAAAGGCAACCTCATCCATATGTCCGGCTACCATCACTTTCGGTCCCGACTCATCCCCCACACGTTTCCCGAAAATTGATCCAATTCCATCTGTGACAATCTCGTCTGAATGGGGTTCGATGCGTTCGCGTACGAACTGACGCACCTCTGACTCAAACCCCGGAGCACCCGGTAGTTCTGTTAACGTCTTGAATAAATCTCTTGTCTTCTGATCCATCTTTCATCATCCTTCCCTAGTCGTTCTTGTCTCATTATATACAAAAGATTTGATAGGATGCGAATGCTTTTCATTCCATTCGGGTACAGGTTTTGGTACGATGTACATGATAGCCATAGTTCAAGGGGAGGTAGTCATATGAAAAAAAGGTATTGGTTTATTGGAATCGGGGTTGCCGTCATTGCCGCACTTATGACGAAAAAAGCTTTAGATGAACGTAGCTTATCTGCAGAAAACGCGTTGGAGTACACAAAACGTGCTTTCTCAGCAAAAGGTCATGTCCAAGGGGCATGGATTTCAGCATCACCGGAGATTTACACGTATGATGGTCGTGAATACGACGTCTACAAAGGTGGCATCTCGGTTCTTGAGAACGATGAAGAAAAAACATATGAGTTCACAGTCGACTCTGAGACTGGCGCTTTACTCGAATATGCATGACACGAAACCGACGAATGATTCGTCGGTTTTTTTGTTTAGTTCGAACGAAAGAGTGGAAAATTGAAATTGGTAGTTTTCAATTCAAAAAAGGAGTGATCTCGTGTGAAGAAGCTAATCGGTGAACCAAGTGAACTCGTATCGCAAATGGTAGAAGGAATGGTCCACGCCCATCCTGAAGTGTATGGTCGCGTTGATGGCGTGAATGTCATCTGCCGTGCCGACGGAGCGAAGTCTGGGAAAGTTGGACTCGTCTCGGGTGGTGGGAGCGGTCACGAACCGGCACACGCAGGTTATGTCGGAGATGGCATGCTAGATGCGGCAGTTTGTGGGGAAGTGTTCACCTCTCCTACTCCGGACATGGTACTTGAAGGAATCAAGGCAGCTGACGGTGGCAACGGAGTCTTACTCATTGTCAAAAACTACTCAGGGGATGTCATGAACTTTGAACTGGCCGCAGAACTTGCGGAAGGGGATGGGATTAAAGTCGACCATGTCGTCGTCGCCGACGATGTCGCCATTTCGAACAAAGAAGATCGACGCGGGGTTGCCGGAACGGTCTTTGTCCACAAGATTGCCGGTGCCGCTGCCGCTAGTGGCAAATCACTCGAAGAGGTTAAAGCGATTGCCGAAAAAGTAGCTTCACACGTGCGCTCTATGGGGATGGCAGTTGAACCTTGTTACATGCCGGTCAGTGGTAAACCTGGTTTCGACTTGAATGAAGAAGAGATGGAAATCGGCATCGGGATTCACGGGGAACGTGGTGTCGAGCGGAAACCAACGAGTGATGTCGACCAAATCGTCGACGACCTCCTCAGTCATTTGAAAAAAGAAGTCGATCCTGGTGAAGTTGCCGTTATGGTGAACGGTATGGGTGGAACGCCGTTGTCTGAGTTGTATGTGACCTATCACTTTGTCGCAGAAAAACTGGAGGCTGCCGGTTATACGCTCAAACGGAAATACGTCGGCAACTATATGACATCGCTCGAGATGCATGGATTCTCCATCACCCTCCTTCCTCTTGATGAGGAGATGACTTCTTATTTAGACGCTCCATCGGCAGCACTCGGCTTTAAAAATTAATGAATGAGGTGTTTTGTTTATGTTGACGATTGATGGGATGAAGCAAGCGTTGCGTGATGCACAAGTTGGCATCGAAGAACAAAAAGACACACTTACGGACCTAGATCGGGCAATCGGGGATGGTGACCACGGAATTAACATGTCTCGTGGGTTCGATGCGGTCTCATCCATTTTGGATGAAGAATATGACTCGTTAGGAGCACTCAGTAAAAAAGTCGGGATGACCCTCATGTCGAAGGTAGGCGGTGCGGCCGGACCGTTATATGGTTCCGCCTTCGTCAAGATGGCAACCACGTTCGGTGAAGCGAAAGAAGCTGATTTCACCTTACTCAAGGAAGCGCTCCAAGAGGGATCTAATTCCATCAAAGCCCGTGGAAAATCCGAGGTCGGTCAAAAAACGATGGTTGACGTATGGGACCCGTTCCTCGATCACGTTCAACAAGGCGACGATTATCAGAAACAACTAGATGAACTCGTCCAAAAAACGGAGGATATGGTGGCGACAAAAGGTAGAGCCTCCTATTTCGGAGAAAACTCACGAGGCACGGTCGACCCTGGCTCTCTTTCTAGCTCCATTCTATTGGCTGCCATTATGAAGGAGGTCGATTAACATCGTCGAATTGATTATCGTCTCGCATAGCGCAAAAATTGCGGAAGGGATTCAAGATCTCATGAAAGAAATGGCACCTGCTGTTCCGATTCATCTAGCTGGTGGCCTTGATGATGGGGCAATCGGAACAGACGTGAACCGGATTTTAGAAGCACTTGGTCAAGTCGAAGGCGAAGCCCTTCTTCTCAGTGACATCGGATCAGCTACGATGAACGCCGAACTCGCCATCGACATGTACGAAGGCGACAAACAACTTGCTTTCTTCGACGGTCCGATCGTCGAGAGTGCCTTCATCGCATCGGTTTCTTCTGGGAATGGGATGTCACTCGCTGACATCGTTGGACAGCTAAAGCAACAATAAAAAAGCACCCCGTTCAGAAGAACGGGGTGCTTTTACGTATTAACGTGGGTTGTCATTCTTTTCATATACAGGATTCATATATGAGCTAGTTGAATAGAATCGTGGTACGACAACATACAAAATAATTGCAGGGATTGCAATTAATAGAAGCAAGATCAGAACTGGTAACCAGTAGACAACTTTTTGTCCAAGCATGTCAATGTTCGCATCCGCGAAATCGCCTGCTCCTTCGACTTCAGCAAGATCTGCTGTCGAGAGGATTTTGTTATCTGTTGCATCATAATAATGCAACTCGGTTTTACGTGTAATAAAGATTCCATCACGGATTGTGTCGAGTTTGACGACCGCTGCGATGACTTCGTTTCCATTTGAATGGCGAAGTGTTTCTTCTTTCACGATTTCAGCTGTTCCTTCTTTATAGTCGTAATGCGTCGCTTTCAAATCCTCTTCGAGTGCGTCCAAGAACGCTTCGTTCGCTGAGGTATTCATTGGTGCGATTGTTAGAATGAAGATTACTGCAAGCAGGCTTGCCCATGCTTTTTTCAACATCCCCATGTTCCCCCTTCTCTTATTCCAGTTTAGCGTCATTCCTATTGTACCAAGAAGAAAGAAAAAAGTGTGAAGAAAATACTATTAAAATAAGAAAAAAGCGTGTCAATTTTTCGGACGGAAGACAGCTTCCATTCGATAAATCGGTTGACCAAGCGCACTGAAGCGTTCTTCATACTCAGTTCGAACATTATCTTCTGGTTCATTTACATGTAAATCGAGTGAAATTTCTGTGAAGAACATTCCGTATTGGCTCATACTTTGAAGCGAATATTCGAATAAACCTCGATTGTCCGTCTTGAAATGAATCTCACCCGCTTTCGGGAGAATCGCCTCGTACGTCGCTAAGAACGTCTTATACGTCAACCGTCGTTTCGCATGACGTGTTTTTGGCCATGGATCCGAGAAGTTCAAGTACACACGATCAACTTCACCCGCTTCGAAATAATCAACGAGTTGTTTTGCATCTACTGTCAATACTCTCACGTTCGGCATCGGTGTCTCGACTAGTTTTTGGACGATGGATACCGCGACACTCTCAAATAATTCGATTGCGATAAAATTCACATCGGGATGTTGTTTCGCCATCCCTAAGATAAATTGTCCTTTTCCTGAACCGACTTCAATGAAAAGCGGGTGGTCGTTACCAAACTCGGTACGCCACTTCCCTTTCAACTGATCAGGATGTTGAATAAATACATGTTCCTGGGCCTCCATATACTCTCTTGCCCAAGGCTTATGTCGTAAACGCATGAAAATCCTACCTTTCGTTCATCAAATGTTCAAGTTTAATGGGAATATGCACGTTTCGAACGAGCAGTCCTCTTGCGATTATACACGAAATCATAGTTTAATGAACATGAATCATCCTTCACAAGGAGGTTATATATGATGAGTACATTAGATCAATTTCTTATTTTTTATGCAGCGCCACTAACGTTTTTCGCGGGCGTCATCGCAACGTTCGTTTGGGCATACTTCATGAATCCGGATGACATTTAACGCATTCAAAAAAGGATGGCGCTCAGCCATCCCTTTTTAGTTGATTCGTTCATATGCCTCATCAATCAATTCGCGCAAAACATGAAAACCTTCTGTACGCGCTGCATCGTTCATTTCCCCATAGATTGTTAAAATCGTTTGTGCGATGGCATACCAATGCATCCGATTATGAAGTTCACTCGACATCCCTACTCCATAATGCGCGAACCAGCGCTCCCACTCCGTCTCTTCGACATAGCTGTAGACAACCATCGCCAAATCAAAGGCGCGGTCTGCAATGATGGCATCGTCCCAATCGGTCAAATAGAGTAGACCGTTCTCATCTTCAATCCAATTGTTATGATTTAAATCAGAATGACAGACGACGAATTCTTGCTCATCGACTTTCGGCAAATGGTGTTTTAACCACTGAACGGCTTCCCCGATTGTAGGATCCGTCTCATCTTGTTCATATGCTTCACATTGACGAAGCAATAAGTGTGGTGTCACCGGTGTATGGTTCAATTGTTGTAGCATAAACAATAATTCTTTAGAGTTATGAATTTTACCAAGTTGTGCCGCAACATCTGGTCGTTTCATATCTTCAGGTGAAAGTTCGCGGCCTTCAATAAATTGCTGGGCGCTTAATACGTCCCCGTTATACATTCGTTTTGTCCAAAGAAGTTTCGGAACAATTCCTTCTGCCGATAGAATCGCCAGGAACGGTGAAGAGTTCCGTTTAACAAAAATCTTCTGTTGGCGCGTCGTCGCTACATACGCTTCTCCCGTAATTCCTCCGGCTGAAGCGACTGTCCACTCTTTACCGAGCGCACCGACTATATCTGAATACATATTCATCACGCTCAAATCTTACTTAAAATTAAAGAGATACAATCAACATCTTAACATGCGAGAATCGTCATTGACAACGACTCGACTTGAATGTGTTCCGGGTTTCGCGCGATTGGAACAAGGCTTGCTGTGTCCCCTTCGACGTAGACGTTCCATTTTGCATCATTTTCGAATGAAAGCGGATCAAACGTTCCATTGATATAGACGCGCACTCGTTGCCATGCATCATATGAATGACTCGCCGTCAATTCATAAATGATGACGCCAGGCGGTGACGGAAGAAATGTAAAATGTTCGATGACTTCTTGCCTTGAATCATAACGGAAACAAGTATGGAGTCGACGAAGCTTTAGGAGTGTTTTCACATATTCGATTTCTCGAATTCGTGTGTCACGTAAATCCCAGTCGAAATGATTAATATGATCTGGGGAATTATAGCTATTCTCGACACCGTGCTTCGTGCGTCCAAATTCTTGACCCGCATGGATGAATGGAATCCCTTGAGAAGTGATGACGACCGCATTGGCCAGACGTTGCATCGCGAGACGTGTCGTCTCATCGATTCCTTCACAGGATAATGCCAATTTATCATAAATCGTATAATTGTCATGCGCCTCAGCGTAGTTAATGGAATAGTTCGGGCTTGGAAAACGCCCGACCGTCACGTTCGGGATATGGATCGCTCCAGTGAGACATTCTCGCAGTTCCCACTCTCGCCATTCATTCCCTGAAATGAAGCCACGCTCCCGATCATTGAACGTCGATCCTTTTAAGGCATCTCGGATCATATCGTTAAAATGTCCGACTCGAGGCATTCTGGCTGCATTTTGCGAAGTCGCTTTGAACGACTGACCGAGCGGGGTCGCCAAATCCCAACCTTCCCCATATACGAGAATAGACGGGTCTATTTTATCGAGCGCTGCCCGAACTTGATTCATCGTTTCGACATCGTGGATGCCCATTAAGTCGAAACGAAATCCGTCGACTTGATAGGTCGTCGCGAAAAACGTCACGAAGTCCACAATCATCCGACGCATCATATAGCGTTCTGATGCGGTGTCATTTCCGACACCGGTTCCGTTCGCAACCGTCCCGTCATGTTCATACCGGAAATAATAATAAGGAACGAGCGCTTCGAGTGGGGATTGTTCTCGAATATAAAGATGATTCATCACGACATCTGTGACGACGCGAAGTCCCGCTTGATGCAAATCAGAGACGAGTGTCGCATATTCAAATACCCGACTAAGTGGCACATCCGGTCTCGAAGCATAGCTCCCCTCTAGACTAAACCAATGAATCGGGTCGTATCCCCAATTGTATGGCAAACGTGTCGCTTCATCGACACTCCCAAAATCGTGGACCGGTAACAATTGAATATGGGTCACCCCGAGCTCGGTTAAATAATCAAGTCCTGCACGATTTCCTTCTTTTGTCCGAACCCCACTCTCTGCCACTCCTCCGTACAGCCCTTTTAATTGACTCGTTGAAGAGGGATGACTTGTGAAGTCACGAATGTGTAGTTCATAGATGACCGCGTCTGTCGGCTTCCACAGAGGGGGACGTGCAGTTTGCTCGACTTGTTTCTTCACAAATTCAGCAACATCTACTAACACGCCATACTCTCCGTTCAAACTGACCGCTCTCGCATACGGGTCGACGACTTGCCTCGTATCAACTGGTGTTTTGACTTCTAAGCGATATAGCATCCCTTCGAATGCTTTGGGCACATTTCCATGCCATTCTCCACGAGAACCACGATTCATCCGAAATCGTTCGATCTCGCGATGGTTTGTCTCATCATGGACGGTGATCCACACGGAAAGCGCCACAGGGGACCATACAGCGACTTCCATCCCATGAGGTGTGAACGATACACCGAGTGGTCCATCATATGAAAACCGGCGTTCGAATTCTTCTGAGCGGACGACTTCGCGCGGAACGATCACTGTCGTTTTTTCTCCAGGATGAAACACCGTGTACATCGTTTCCAAAGAGATCGGTTCATTCAAACGAAGTATTTGTTCGACCATCCCAGATTCCGTCACAACTTGTTGTTCCACAAGATAGTCAATCGGTCGTCCGTTTTGTTCGATTTGTACTGGAACGGATTCATATTCGCGCACAATCTCAAGTTGTATTGTCTCAAATGATACGAAAGACGCGCTCTCAATGGTCACATGTGAGGCGGTCTTTTGATCGGGTGTGTGATGCATATGCGTCCCTTCCTCTCAATCACTGATCCATAAATTGTCGAAACGGCATCTTAGCAGTTACGTCTAATAAGGTCGCCACATCACGAAGTTGTTGTGCTTTGACGATCGGTGCGCGTCCGTTCACTTGTTTCATCCAGTCGGTATACTCATTACGCCCGATATAATGCGTTGATCGGACGTTCGGCACATTATCAAAATACCCATCAGTGGCAATGACTACTTTCTGAAGTACTCCCGCATAGTCAGGTAAGATTTGTCGGATGAGTTCCTCTGTTCGTGTCAATGCGATCAGCGGGTTCACCACACGGGTATTTTCCCCTTTCAGCGGTTGATGAACCCAAGTCTTTTCTTTCGATATGTGATAGATGCTGCGGTCGCCTTCCAGCCATTCGACAACATACAGATGTGTCGGTCCGATGATGAGATGACTTAGTTCTACTGTCGCACCGTTCCATTCGATGACCGGATGAAATAAGAAAAAGTGTCGCTCATTCCAGTCTGAACGCATGACCCGATACGCATAGTCCCGGACGAATGCCAAATGTGGTAAATCTGCTTCGAGCACTCCTTCACAGGCAAACTGAAGTTTTTGAATGTGTCGGCGTTCCCGTAACATCTTTTGATATTGTGATTCAGAAAGCGGCTTGGGCTCTAACTCAATCCGCTCCGACTTCGCCCAAATTTTCCACCACGGGCGCTCAAGCTCGATTACCTCTACCGGATTCAAGCGATTGTTTTCGTGAAGACGTTGTAGACGTGCCGTGTCGGATTCCACATATTCTAAATAGCGATTGTATTGATCTAAAACATTACGTTCATATTTTGAAATTACGTCAAAAATTTTAACCGGGATTGCCATATGTCCTCCTCTGGCCGACTTAACGGAAAAACTTCTACGGCTCTATAGGCTGGTTTATGATTCGGTTGTACTTCGTACAGAATCAGTTCTTCTACAGATTCAGTCACATGAAATTCAGGCGGAACGTAAGCAACCCGTTCTCCTTCATCCCATTTTTTAGCGAGTGTGACGTGAGGGACGAACGCCTTCCTGTCCAATCTCGGGATCACGTCGACAAGTTCTTGGCGGAGTGCACGTGCAAATCGGTGTAGTGGTTCTGATGCGTCAGGTACGACTGTCAGCACACGTGGACGATCAGGTCTACCGAAATGGTCAATCGAGCCGAACGTCAATGTGAAGGGTTGTGTGTCTTGACTGATTTTTCGTGTAATCTCTTTTACGTCATCTAATTCCTCTCCGTCTAATTCGCCTAAAAATTGAAGGGTCAGATGAAATTCGTCCGGTCGATAAATTCGACGATACGAGTAAAAAGGCATTACAGCTTGCTGCACTGCAACCAGTTCGGTCGCCTCAATGGGAATCGCAATAAAATAATGCGTGCTCATGTCGTTCATCCTTTCATGATGCGACGTGACATTCCGATCCAAATCAATGCTCCAAGTGCCGTCACAATGGTATACATCCAAAATACGCCTAAAATATCATCGAGTTCAATGATTTTCCCACTCAGCATATTAAATCCTGCTGTCGCAAGTCCTGACGTGAGTGCCATGTAAACTCCGATGGCCGTCGAGGAGACTTGCCGGTCAACGAGTGTCCGAACGAATTGAAGCGCAACGGGAATGAGGAGTCCAACAACAAGTCCTTGTGCGATTGCAAGAAGCCATATGACCCAAATCGGTGGTTCAAGCGCAAGTATTCCATTCCGTAAAGCAGAAATAATGGCCGCACCGACAAGTACGCCGACGCTTCCGTATCGTTCCATAAGTTGAGACGCCACTTTCATAAACGGAATCTCGAATAATACAGCGACGAGGAATAATGTTCCGACGAGTGTCGTCGAACCCCCGCTATTCGTCACGTATAGCCCGAAATAGTAGTTATTCGCATAAATCGGTCCGAACACGAGCATGCCACCGAGCAGGAAGAACATAAACTGCTTGTTCCATACTGCTTTCCAAGAAAGGGGTGCCAACGTGACGTCGCGAATCGAACTTTTCTCAGGAATCATTCGGACGAACACACTTCCGAGGATAAGTAGGACGGCACTTATTACGAACGTGCTCGCAAGTCCCCACGTCGTATCGGAGATTCGTCCCATCGCAAATACGGCGATGGCGAACCCTGCCGATCCATACAAACGAATCGCGCCGTAGTCCACTTTTGACCGAGCCGTATAGTCGAGCGTCATCATGTCCACAAGCGGAATATGAGCACATTGGAATACGGACCAAATCACCATGAGCACGACAATCCAGACGTATGAGGTCGCTACTAAAAAGCTAAGCGAAATAAGCGCGGCGCTCAGCATCGCCAACATCAACCAAGCCCGAACTCGTCCTGTCCGGTCGGTCAACATTCCCCATAACGGTTGGATGCCAATGGAGAGGATGGGTAACACCGCAACGATGATTCCGACCTGGGTCGGTGTCAATCCAAATTTCGTTTGTGAAAAATATAAGGTCATATATGGGATCAATGCCCCCTGCGCGAAGAATATCGCGACGTATACAGACTGAAACAATCTCTTTTGCGAATCCAATGATAACTTCCTTCCTAAAGGACAGAGAGCCGACTATACCAGCCAGCTCTCTTTGTTTCTTATTTAGCGAGCTCGTAAATCGCCTCAGCGTAGATGGCTGCGGCACGTAATAAATCTTCTATCTCCATATATTCATCGACCTGATGCGCCACATCTTTAGCACCTGGGAACAATGCGCCGAACGCAACGCCTGCTTCGAGCGAACGGGCATACGTGCCGCCCCCGATGGCCATCAAGTTCGCATGTTCACCCGTTTGACGTTCGTATACGCCTGCTAGCGTCTTCACAAGCGGGTGATCTTCTGCCACGTGATGTGGTGGCATATGTTGACGCGTCTTCAATTCAAATCCAAGCGACAAGGCGATTTCGCGAAGGTTTTGCAACCGTTCTTCAAACTTCGCCGTATAAGGATAGCGAATATTCACTGTTGCTGTACGCTCGCCTTCACTATAACGGAACACCCCACCGTTGATCGTCAAATCACCTGTCTCATCACTCGCTTCAATCCCGAGCGAAATTCCACGTGAGTCTGCAAACACGTGACGAACAAGTTCGATATAGCGTTCTCCCTGAATGTCGAGTGGAAGATGCAACAAGAACCCTGCGAGGACATAGGCCGCGTTGATTCCGTTATCCGGTTCCATCGCGTGCGCCGCTTTACCTTTCATCGTGAACGTATATGTGCCACGATCGTATTCGCACGTTCCGTCCGCTTCATATTTTTCAAGATAGGCCTCGAACTTTTCCTCGAGTACCTCATCCGTCTTCAATTCGGCTTTCGCGAAGTCTGGTACCATATTCGGACGTTCTCCGCTCGTGAATGATAGAAGATGGTATGCAGATGCGGGTACATGTTGAATCGGTAGCTGGGTCAACACACCATCGTACAATCCTTTTTCTGCATTGATAATGGGGAAGTCCGCGTCGGGTGCGAAGCCGTATGTCGGCATCTGTTCTTGTTTGAAATATTCACGGACACAGCGCCATTCGCTCTCCTCATCGCAACCTGCAATCAAACGGACGCGTTTTGAAAGTGGTAAGCCGAGCTCTTTGACGATGCGTAGACCATAGTATGCAGCCATCGATGGTCCTTTATCATCGTTACTTCCACGCGCAATGATTTTGCCATCTGTGATGGTCGGGGTGAACGCACCATACGTCCATCCTTCCCCTGCTGGTACGACGTCAAGGTGACATAAGATCCCGACGATTTCCTCGCCATCCCCATATTCCAAATGTCCAGCGTACCCGCCAACATCTTTTGTTTTAAATCCGTCACGCTCACCGATCTCAAACATGTAGTCGAGCGCTTTTCGAACCTCGGGACCGAACGGCATGTTCGGTGCGCTTTGTGACTCATCGAGTACGCTAGGGATCTCTAGTAATCCTTTTAAGTCCTCTAAAAATGCATCTTTACGATTGTCGACTTCCTGTCTCCAATTCATGTTCATCTCCCCTTTTGCGAATGTTCTCTCCCTTACTAGTATATCCAAATGTATGAAAGACGAACATTCATTTAGAAAAGTTTTTTTCGTTCGTGTTTAAGCTTCTTTTCGATGTAAAAAAATAATCTTCATTCGATATTTACGTTCATAATCAAATCTTTACAAACAGATTGTTCGTGCTTTCCACTTGCATTTTTGCTCAAGAGCGGTATACTAAAGGTGTAATTTTAGAAAATAACAATTTTATATTTCATTTTGTCGTCTGTAGGTATGGTTTGTCATTATTCTACACATTGGGAGGTTATCCAATGAAAGGCTCAACAGATCGGATGTTAACGCGCATCAAGTCCATTTATTTGTTCATCAATGAAAGGGAATCCGTTACCACTTCAGAACTAGTAGAAGAGTTCGGCATCACGTCACGCACTGTGCAACGTGATTTGAACGTACTTGAGTACAATAACCTTGTGGAGAGCCCTAGCCGTGGCACGTGGACTTCATCAAAACGTTCACTCAAGACGGCAAATTGAATTGTATATGTATATTCAAGAGACCTGGCGTTCAGGTCTCTTTTTTATGAATGAAGGTTTTGTGGTTTTAGATTGTATCAATTGCTTAAGATGAGGTGATGATGTGAAAGAAGAAATAATGAAGTACATAGAGGACAATTTCCCAAACCTATCTGGAGAAGTCCATCTAAGATTCGAACTTGGCGAACCGTATAAAAACGGAACGGATGAGAGAATAGAGCAAGTTGTAAACAGAGTGACTACATTGTTCGAGGAAGTGTTTCAATCTGATAATTACATCCATATCTTTATCAAGGATTGGAACGAAACAGAGGACATCATGTTCGGGAATACCACTCCCGAATATTTGTATGGTTTATTCATGAAACAACAGATTGAAGAAGAAACGTTATTTGAATTAAATGAAGATATTGACGAAATAACAGGGGAAATTATAGAAATCAAACATGAATATAAAGCAAAATTTGTATCCTCGCAGATCAAGTCAATCTCTTACGAGAAAATCCTTAGAGGTATAGGAAATTACGAGCAAGGAAGAGAACCTTCAATTGGACAAGCTGTTTACTTTATTAGCACCGAAAAGAACATCGTGTTTCATATGTACGATGATCGAGGTTGTATCATAAGTTCAAATGAAGTTGAACCACTTGTTCCTTTGTATCACAGATATAACGACTGGTTGGTTGACTCTTGGCGTGATGATTTTGATGCCATTTTCAAAAAGATATAATCGAAAATCAGAGCTTTTTATACAAAAAGAGAATCCGTCCCATCAGACAGATTCTCTCATCTTCTTATGATTGAAGAAACAGTTGAACTTCTTCTTCCGTCAACTCACGATATGCCCCGAGCTCAAGCATCTCATCGAGTTCTAGCTCCCCGATTTGAACACGCTCCAATCGTTCGACATGTTTGCCTACCGCCGCGACCATTCGTTTCACTTGGTGATACTTCCCTTCAGAAAGTGTGAGACGGATGACCGAACGACGTCCGCTCCGGCTCAGTATCTCGAGACGGGCCGGCTTCGTCGTATAGCCATCCTCTAACTCAACCCCATTCGCAAACGTCTTAATGTCGTCTACTGTCATCTCCCCATCGACTTCGGCGACATACACCTTGTCGACATGTTTACGTGGTGACATGAGCGCGTGGTTGAACGCACCGTCGTTTGTAATGAGGAGAAGCCCCGTCGTATCTTTATCGAGGCGTCCGACCGGGAAAAGGTCATAATGGGCATACTCGGGATCAATCAACTCGATGACCGTCGTCTCGACTTGATCTTCCGTCGCGCTGATCACACCCTCCGGCTTATTCATCATGAAATAAATGTACGGACGATACTCGACCACTTCCCCGAACACCGTGACCCGTTCTGATTCTGGGTTAACATGTCGTTTTGCATCTTTTACAGGTGCCTCATCGACTCGCACCGCCCCTTGTTTCAATAGGATTTTCACGTCTTTCCGTGAACCATATCCCATGTTTGATAACAATTTATCAATTCGCATTATACGTTCCTCCGATATTCAAAGCGTTTCCCTAATAGTTTCCCTGCGAGATGGCTACGCCAACCGAGATAACCATATACGAGAACGCCAATTGTCACTCCGACGATTGTCGCAAATACATCGTTCCCCCAACTTGCCTCAGCACTCAACGTGACGAGGAGGGAAAGGTAAACGGTCGCGTACATCGCCGCACCCATCAAAAACATCAAGATGGTCCGACGAAGCAGTTGCTTATACGGGAAATGAAGTGACCGTTGAATCATCCATACCATGAGAATGATCGCTACAATATATCCAGCAATCGTCGCATAACCGGCACCGATTCCACCGAGCCAATAGACGAACGGCACGTTCAGAGCAAGTTTCGCCAAGAGCCCCATCGATGTGGCAAAGATGGTGAAGTATTGACGGTTGATTCCTTGAAGGATGGCAGCCGCGACCGAATAGTATGCTAAGAAAAAGGCACTTGGTGCATAGTGGAACAAATACACCCATCCCTCACGGTCCCCCGGGAACAATGTTCCGAACAATGGTTCTGCAAGAGCAACGAGACCGATCACCGCAGGAATCGTCACAAAGAACGATACTTGGAAAATATGATTGACTTGGTTTCGTACTTTTTGCATATCGCCCGTCGTAAAGGAACGAGTGACGAGTGGGATGGTCGCCATCGAAACACTCGCCGCAATCGATACAGGGATTAAGACAATTTTATGAGCGTTACCCGTTAAGAAACCATACGCCGACGTTGCTTCAGAAACGGTCGCACCCGTACTGAGCAATGTATTGACCATCGTCAATTGATCAATCAATTGATAGAGAGGGGTCGATACCCCGACCATCACGATTGGGATTGAGTAGCTAAGCAACTCGAGCAACAACGATTTCATCGAGCGGACGGGAGTTCCTGCTGGGTTCTCTGTCTGACGATGAATGTCCTTCCGACGCTTCCAATACATGATGAGCACGGCGAAACTACCGATTGCCCCGATGAACGCACTGAACGTCGCAATCGTGACGGCGATGACTTTCAGTCCATTCAATTCAGTCGTTTCAACAGATTGCGTCCCTCCAAGGGCATTCGCAATCGGTTGGATGAAGTCCGAGTCCGCAAAGACGAACAAGACGAGCATCGTTCCACTGAGAAGGAACAGGATGCGTACAATCTGTTCGACGACTTGCGAGATTGCCGTGGGAGCCATATCTTGATGTCCCTGGAAATAACCGCGCACCATACTCATCGCCGGGATGAGCAGTAACGCAAAACTGACGCTTCGTGTCACGAGTGTGAGCGAGTCAATGTATTGCTGATTGTTCTCTGAGTTTCGCACCATTAGCTCCGATAACCATGGTGCCGCAAAAAAGAGTAATAAAAAAGCGACGACACCGGTCGCAAGCATCAGCTTCATTCCTTGTCGGAACAGTCGTTGACTTGTCCCGTATTCTCCTAGCGCGTTATATTTTGCGATAAATTTCGAAACAGCAACAGGAATCCCTGCCGTCGAAATGGAGATCATGATCGCATAATACGTATATGCGGCTTGATACAATGTCACTCCGGCAATTCCGACCATCGCTTGGAACGGGAATGTGTACAATAGTCCTAACATTCGGGAAATCAAGTTTCCCGCCGATAAAAGAAGCGTCCCTTTGACGAAGGAGGCTCTTCCAGAATCTTGTTTGGCGCTTGATGACATGAGGCACCTCCATCTATAAATCAACTATTTCAATGAATTCGGTTTTACAAAACAACCGCTTCTCATTATACTCTTACTGTTACGGATAATAAAGTTACGATAATTTTACTAATCATATAGATGAAGAAATGAGGAGATACCTATGAAAGATGTCATCGTCATCGGCGGAGGACCGAGCGGACTCATGGCAACGTATGCAGCGGCGAAAAGTGGCGCTTCGACCTTATTGATCGACAAAGGATCGAAACTCGGTCGAAAATTGGCCATTTCAGGTGGAGGACGTTGTAACGTCACGAATCGAAAGCCAATCGATGAATTGATTCAGTTCATTCCCGGGAACGGTCGTTTCTTATACAGCGCCCTTGCCCAGTTCGACAATCAATCGATCATCGACCTGTTCACTGGATTCGGCATCCCTCTGAAAGAAGAGGACAATGGTCGCATGTTCCCCGTGACGGATAAGGCACAGGATGTGGTCAACACGTTGCTTCGGGCGATTGAAGACCTCGGCGTCGAGATTCGAAAAAAGGCTGAAGTCAAAACGCTACATTTTAATGAAGAAAACGAGTTTCATGCGGTCGAATTGATGGACGGTGAAATGATTGAAGCCAAAGCTTGCGTCGTCGCGGTCGGCGGACAATCCGTCCCGCACACCGGTTCGACAGGTGACGGTTATCCGTGGGCAGAAAAAGCCGGACATACCATCACGGAACTCTTCCCGACAGAAGTGCCAATCAAATTGAACGATTCGTTCATCGGAACGAAACAGCTTCAAGGACTATCGTTACGAGACGTCGCGTTGACCGTGCACGGCAAAAAAGGGAAGGCAATCAAGACACACCAGGGCGATATGATTTTTACGCACTTTGGAATCTCAGGTCCAATCGCGCTCCGCTGCAGTCAGTACACGATCAAAGAACGGAAGCGTAGTAAAGAACAAGTCGTCCTCTTGTCACTCGACTTCTTCCCGGACACGTCACGGGATGAGCTCGTCCAGGAACTGTGGAACCAAGTTCATGGCCAACCGAAACGTGCCGTTAAAAACGTATGGAAAGGCTATATCCCCGAGCGACTTCTTGACTTGTTGTTAGAAGAGCTCACATTTGGTGAAGAAGATGCGAGTCAACTGAAGAAACAATCCGTTATCGACTTCGCAACACGTTTGAAAATGTTCGAGATGCACGCCGTCGGGACACTCGACTTTGATAAGGCGTTCGTCACAGGTGGCGGCGTATCGGTTAAAGAAGTTGCGCCACAGACGATGATGTCAAAGAAGGCACCCGGTCTCTTCTTTGCCGGCGAAGTACTCGACATCCATGGATACACGGGTGGCTACAACATCACGGCCGCCTTCACGACAGGACATTGCGCCGGATCGCATGCAGCTGAACTGGCCACAGAGCGGTAAAGGGTTCGGTCCAACGTATCGTCTGCGTACTATTGTGATCACTATCAATCAAAAGGCTTGATCCTGTCTCATTCAGGATCAAGCCTTTTCACATTCTTTTCAGCTTAATTTTCTAATTTCATCACATCTCGATACTTATATGCTTTTAAAATCTCGTGATCTTCCTTAAATGTCCATTCGGGAATCGACAGCTCTGGATGCGCCGTCAAATAGTCATGGAGCACATCCCTCCCTAGAATATAGTTACTCCAACGTGGCATATCCTTTTGATAATTACCGACTACAAAATCAGTAAAGGATGTTTCGTAATCATTCACTCGACTCGCGATGTGTTCCATGGTCGCATCATCTAATGGCACATGCCATGGGGGAGAAACCCCTTTGACAATCCGATCAGCAAATGCGTCCGCTTTCCCTTCGATAATAATAGACTCCAGAGTCGAACTAAGATTGTATTCGTTTTGATCACGAAGAATCAGATGATGATACTCGTGAGCAGTCGAATAGGCTAGAACATCTTTGTCAAAATCTGTATCGAGAAACAAGATGAATACGTCTTTGTATGCTGCTGCGCCTACTCCTTTCAACGGTTCACTATCGTAAAAGAATTCAGGATTATACGGTGCAATAAACACTGTGCTCTTCTTTTTGGGTAAGATTTGATTTGAATCTGCATATGTCGATGCAATAATCTCTTTAATCTCGTCAAGCTGCTCGATTAATTTGTCTAACTGCTTCAGCAATTGTTGCTTATGAGGGGTCGGCTTTAGATTAAAATCAGTTTTTAATCTAGATGTATCAATCTTTTCTTCCTCTCCGACTTCCCCTATGTAATCGAGTACGTATTTTTTGAAGTTTTGTTTGCTCTCCTCCGAATCGGTTGATTCAAGGGATGCGTTCAAATATTGCTGGTATTGGGTGTAAAGTGGGACGATTGTCAATTCATTCTCTTCATTGATTTTTATCGTTTCGATTGAAACGTCAGGCTGTGTTTTTAACGTTTTTTCATATTCACTACATGCCGTTAATAGAAGTGCTGAACTTACACATAGAATACCGAGTACTTTTTTCAGTTGAACGACCTCCATCTCAATGATCAATATTCCTCGATTACTTACTTATGTTAAATTATACCATAAATTACTCTTATGACCTTTCCGATCCCATCTAATATCAGGATATCGTCACGACCATCACAACAAAAAACGGCTTGAACCCATTCTAGTGAGGGCTCAAGCCGTTTGTGATTATTCTTTCCCTGCGATTTGACGACGCACTTCTTTTTCGAGCTCCGGCTCCGGTGGCATCCATCCTTCAGGTTTCATAACTTTATTGTCCGACTCGCGTAAAATCGGCTTCCCATCCGGTCCAAGCTTCGCCATATTGGCGCGCTGGACGATTTCAAACAACGGAACGGGGTCGAGTCCGAGTTCAACGAAACTGCCCATCACAAAATATAACGCGTCCGTTAACGCATCCCCTTGTCCGACGAGACGTTCCACATCATCCGATGGTGGTGTGTCTTGCAACGATTTTTGGACCGCTTTTTGAAATCCTAATTGGAATTGCTCGATGGCTTGTAAAAACTCTTCTTCCGATTGCGAGGATTGATGCAAAAACTCGACGACCGCTTCCTCTGCCGTCCACACCGACCGCTTCGTCGCGCGATCAAGCGTCAACGGTTGCGGCGATTTTGCCCCTGGATGTCCAAAAGTTTCATGAAATTGTTTCACTTCTTCAAAAAAATATCGTTTGCTCATTTGTCATTCCCCCATGATCAGTCCACGGATACGAAGGCATCCAAATCGAATACTTCCGGGTGGACGATTGCAAAGATTTCATTGTCTTGTAAAAACATACCGGTCGAGTCATACACGCGAGGCGTCACCATCTGACCGTTGATGGTCCCTTCTTCTGGGTTGACTGTGTAGAGGACGAGCTCTTCTGAGTCGAGCACGTAGATGCGTCCTTGTCTCTCGACAAGGCCGACTCCTTCGAATCGCTCAAATTTTTGTTGGATCGAGGCACTCATCCCGTCAGCAGACAACGCTTGGCGTGAATCAAGCATCCATTCGGTTTCGAGTTCTTTTTCCTCATCCTCTTCTTGAACGTTTCGCTCATTTTCAGGTGCGTCTTCAGTTGCAGCCGTTTCGCTCGAGGCATCGTCATTCGTCGAGACGTTTTCTGTCGTTGAATCTTCCGATGATTCTTCTGTTTCTTTAGTAGTCGTGTCAGCATCAGTTGACGCTTCTGATGATTTTTCATCTGTAGGATTTTCCGGTTCAATCTCGCGCTCTTCGATATAAAGGAGCTCAAGGTCCGGTGTATCCGCCAAGCGATTCATCATGAACAGACGCTTCGATTCCCGGTCATAACCGAGACCAAAGATTCGATCTTCTGACAGAAGTCCTTTAATTTGTTTACGTGGTCTCTCGACCCAGCGTCCTTCTTCTCGTTCGATTGTGACGAGAGTCCCGTTCGCAGTCACCGCGTAGACAAGATCTTCTTCGATCATGCGCATTCCGATAAAGTCATCGAGGCGCTGTTTCCCTGAATTCTCAAGTTGGAGCACTGAGTTGACGCGCGTCCCATTCCCGCTCACTTCGAAAAATTCAGCCTGTTCGGTAAGTACAAGATAGGCTCCAATCGTGTCGCTATAGTACACTTCATCAATCTGATTAATCTGTTCGAGCGCATCGGTCGTATCAATATCTTCATCATCTTGCGCCGCTTCCACAGGTGGGAGGGATGCCGTTTGATGGCTTGTTTGAATATCAATTTTTTCAAATGTCGAGGCGACCTGTCGCTGAATCTCTTCATCAGAGAAGACAAAGATATAGCAAAGAATCACACCGACCACGACGGCACATAGTGTCGTGTATAGCACATAAGAACGTTTCATGGACATGTCGTCCCCTTCTCCTTCAGTATCGCCCTTTAGTGTATCAAAACCGACCGTAAAAGAAAATGACCTCACCAAAAAGAAAAGAATGTGCGACAATGTCACACATTCTTTTGATTACCCCACTACAATATTGACGAGTTTTCCAGGAACGACAATGACTTTACGAACCGTCTTGCCTTCTGTGAACTCTTGGACACGCTCGTTCCCGAGTGCTTCCGCTTCAAGTGCTTCTTTTGATGCGTCACGCGAGACGTGCATTTTCGCACGAAGTTTCCCGTTCACCTGGATGACGACTTCAATCGTGTCGCTCACAAGTTTTGACTCATCGTATGTCGGCCAAGCCGCATACGTCAACTCTTCCGTCATGCCCATCTTCTCCCACAACTCTTCAGACAAGTGTGGCGCGACTGGTGAAAGCATCTTGATGAAGTCGACCATTTGCGATTTCGGCAACGTCTCTTGTTTGTTTGCTTCATTGACGAAGACCATCAACTGCGAAATCGCCGTGTTGAAGCGAAGGGCTTCATAATCTTCCGTCACTTTTTTCACCGTCTGATGATACGTGCGTTCAAAGTCGGCAGTCGGTGCCACGTCTGCGAAGTTCGTCTGATCGAACAAACGCCAGACGCGGTCGAGGAAGCGACGTGCCCCGTCAAGTCCATTCGTCGACCATGCGATGGCCGCGTCAAGTGGTCCCATGAACATTTCGTAAAGACGGAGTGTATCAGCTCCGTGTGACTTCACGATATCATCTGGGTTGACGACGTTCCCACGAGATTTTGACATCTTCTCGTTGTTCTCACCGAGGATCATCCCTTGGTTATAGAGTTTTTGGAACGGCTCGTTCGTTGGGACGACACCGATATCGTAAAGGACCTTATGCCAGAAACGTGCGTAGAGCAAGTGAAGAACGGCATGCTCCGTACCCCCGATATACAAGTCGACCGGAAGCCAACGCTTAAGTTTCTCAGGATCCGCGATCATCTCTTCGTTATCTGGATCGATGTAACGGATGTAGTACCAGCAGCTACCTGCCCATTGTGGCATCGTGTTCGTCTCGCGACGACCTTTTTCCCCTGTGACAGGATCTGTATACGTCAACCACTCTTCTGCGTTCGCGAGTGGCGACTCGCCCGTACCAGATGGTTTGATTTCATCGATGATCGGAAGTTCGAGCGGAAGTTCTTCGACCGGTACCGTCTTCATCGTTCCATCTTCCATGTGGACGACCGGGATCGGCTCGCCCCAGTAACGTTGACGGCTGAACAACCAGTCACGAAGGCGGTATGTCGTCTTCGCACGCCCTGTACCACTCGCTTCGAGCTCTTCAATGATTGTCTTGATGGCATCGGCTTTATTAAGTCCGTTCAAGCTACCAGAGTTGACGTGCTCTCCGTCTTCGACGTAAGCCGCCTCTTCCACGTTTCCACCTTTGACGACTTCACGGATCGGGAGGTCGAACGTTTTCGCAAACTCATAATCGCGCTCATCGTGTCCAGGAACAGCCATGACTGCACCTGTCCCATATGTCGAGAGAACGTAGTCCGCTGTCCAAATCGGAAGTTTCTCGCCGTTCACCGGGTTGATCGCATATGCGCCCGTGAAGACACCTGTCTTCTCTTTGGCAAGGTCTGTACGCTCGAGGTCGGTCTTCTTCGAGACTTCCTCGATGTAGGCTTCGACTGCCGTCGATTGTTCAGGCGTCGTGATCACTTTCGTGAATGGATGCTCCGGTGCGAGCGTCACATATGTCGCCCCGTGAAGCGTATCTGGACGTGTCGTGAACACCGTGACGATCTTATCGTGACCGTCGACCTTGAAATCGACCTCGGCACCGACTGATTTGCCGATCCAGTTGCGTTGCATCTCTTTCACGCTCTCCGGCCAATCGAGACCTTCCAAGTCTTCAAGCAAACGCTCCGCGTATTCTGTGATGCGAAGCACCCACTGTTTCATTGGGACGCGGTAAACCGGGTGATTCCCACGCTCTGACAAGCCATCGATGACTTCCTCGTTCGCAAGGACTGTACCGAGTGCCGGGCACCAGTTGACAGCGACTTCATCGACGTATGCAAGTCCACGTTCGAAGAGCTGCGTGAAGATCCATTGTGTCCATTTATAATATTTCGGGTCCGTCGTGCTAATTTCACGATCCCAATCGTATGAGAATCCGAGTTCTTTCAATTGGCGGCGGAACGTTTCGATATTGCGCGCTGTGAACTCACGCGGGTCGTTCCCTGTGTCGAGTGCATATTGTTCGGCAGGTAGACCAAATGCATCCCAGCCGATCGGGTGAAGGACGTTATATCCTTGCATCCGTTTCATACGTGCGATGATGTCAGTTGCCGTATAACCTTCCGGGTGACCGACGTGAAGACCTGCTCCTGATGGGTACGGGAACATATCAAGCACATAAAAACAATCCTTCTCCGGGTCCTCTGTCGTTTTGAATGCTTCTTTCTCTTCCCAACGCTTTTGCCATTTCGGCTCGATTTCTTGATGTTTAAAATAGCTCAACATTCTTCCTCCTCTGCATAATAAAAAGCCTTTCGTCCCCGAAAATGGGACGAAAGGCTTGAAAGCTCTCCGCGGTACCACCCATGTTGCATTGCTGCCACTTGAGACGCCGGTAACGAGGCGTAACCCCGGTTTTCCCTACTCGTTTCAGGAAAACAGCTCCAAGGTGAGTTCACGACCTCCATTTATCGATTCACACCAACCATCGACTCTCTTTGAAACGGAACGTTCGCTACTAATCCTCTTCATCGCTTGCTATTCATCGTAGTCTATTTTAGCCCATTCTGAAATTCAACGTCAACTTGATTTTTCTGTGACGCGAATGTCTTTCATGACGACAAACAGTGTAAGGGCAAACGTGACGAGTAGGAGAAGCATGCCAAAGACCGCCGTGATGCCAAACATATCGTAGACAAATCCGGACATTGTTGGCCCAATCATACGACCGACAGATGCTGCGATATTGACGAGTCCTTGATATTGGCCAGCTTTACCTGGAGGGGCAAGTTTCGCTGCAATCGTTGGGACTGCTGGCCAAACGAACATTTCCCCAATCGTCATGACGACCATCCCGACCATGAACATCCCGAATCCACCAGCAAACGGGACAATCAAGAAGGCACCAAGGAAAATGGAAGCTCCGATGATTAACTGACGTTTCAAATCGTCCTCAAACTGTCGAAGCACACGGTTGAGTAATGGCTGTGCGAAGACGATCATCGCTCCGTTCACTGTCCATAGTAGTGAGTACTGACTGATTGTGACACCGAGATCTTTCGAATGAACGGCAATCGTTCCTTGCCACTGCACATAGACGAACCAAAGGACCGCATATCCGATGGCGACGTACCACATCGACTTCATCGTTGCGCTCGAGAGAGTCGTGGCGGCAGCCTCAAGTTGTGATTGCACGACAGGACGTGCCGGGTTCTTCAAATAACGAAGCCCAAATAAGAGCACCACGACAAATAAGACGGACAAGGAGAAGTTCGCATAGAAAATCCACTCAATGTTAAATCGAGCGATTTGTCCACTCATCGCCGTACCGAGAGCGACCCCCACATTTTGCGCAACATAAATCGCATTGAACGAACGACGTCCTCCTTCTGGCCAGATAAGACCCGCAAATGCGTAAACGGTCGGAAAGACGAGTCCACCTGAGAAGCCAATCAAACCGAGCCACACTAAATAGCCGAAGAACGTGGCGTGGAACAGTAAAAATCCAAGTGAGCTCGCAAGCAAAAGACCGACAGAGATCATGAGCGTCGTTTTTCCACCGATACGGTCGAACAACGTCCCCCCGATGTAGTTTCCGACAATCGCGAGTGCCGAGTTCACAAGAAGTGCCACCCCGGCAAGCGTCATCGACTCACCTAAAAAATCATGAATATACAGTGTGTTAAACGGCCATAAAAAAGACGCCGCCGTTGTATTGAGCGCCATCGCAATGACTAGAATCCATACCGAGATTGGCATTTTATTGTTCACACCAAGTCCTCCTTTCATTCCTCTTTCACATCAAAAAAATCGGCACATAATGGCCGAATCGACAAGATTTCCTTATCAAACCTAAACGAACGCCAAGGAAGTGTCAAGAAAAATTACTTATTATGAAGTTTTGCCATTTCCCGTTTGTGATAGCATGAGCAAGGAAGGAGAGATGATCATGAATCCATTTGGTCAAAACCGATATCATACGCTGAATGAGGCATATCGCCGAGAATATGGAGGGAAGGTATTCAAGGTACCGCTCGATGGCGGATTCACCTGTCCGAACCGTGACGGTCGCGTCTCAAAAGGCGGATGCACCTTCTGCTCAGACGATGGACGTGGTGATTTCGCGGGAAATGCCTGTGACCCAATTCCCGTTCAATTTGCAGAAGTGAAGGTCCGGCTCCACCGGAAGTGGAAAAATGCCAAGTACATCGCTTATTTTCAAGCGTTTAGTAATACGTATGCGCCGGTCGAGCGGTTACGTGAATTGTATGAACCGGCACTAAAAGAAGATGGGGTCGTCGGTCTCTCAATTGCGACACGTCCAGACTGCCTACCGGACGACGTCGTCGCCTATTTAGCAGAACTGAATGAACGGACGTCCCTTTGGGTGGAGCTCGGTCTTCAGACCGTACACGACACGACCGCTAAAAAGATTAATCGTGGACACGACTATCAATCGTTTTTGACAGGTCTTGCGAAACTTCGTCGTCACAACATTCGTGTCTGCGTTCATATCATCAATGGCCTCCCAGGTGAGACACCAGAGATGATGCTCGACACAACACGAGAAGTTGCTAAAATGGACATACAAGGAATCAAGATCCATTTACTTCACGTCTTGAAACACACACCGCTCGCTCGTCAATACGAAAAAGGTCTACTCGAATTGATGGAGGAAGACACATACGTCTCCCTCGTCTGCGATCAGCTCGAATGTATACCTCCTGAGGTCATCGTCCATCGTTTGACAGGAGACGGTCCGCCCGAGCTATTGATTGGTCCGCTATGGAGCCGTCACAAGATGCAGGTGCTAAACAAGATTCGTGCGGAATTGGAACGACGAGATTCTTTCCAAGGAAAAAAGAAGGATGAGATCTATGGGATTAATGAGAGTACTACCTTTTGCAAAACAATTACTACATGATCATCTCGAAGAAGGACATGTCGCCATCGATATGACAGCCGGAAACGGACACGATACGTTATTCCTCGCGAAAGCCGTTGGCGACACGGGACATGTGTACGCATTTGATATCCAGTCAGAGGCCGTAGCGGCCACAAACGCACGGATTGAAGAGGCGGGTGTCAGTGACCGGGTGACCGTCATTCATGATAGTCACGATACGGTCCAAGCGGTCGTTGAAAAGGAATTGCGTCCGATTACCGCGGCCGTCTTCAACTTAGGATATTTACCGGGAAGCGACAAATCCATCACGACACACGGGAATACGACCATCGCTGCCTTGTCTCAACTATTAGAGGTCATGGCTGTCGGTGGTGTCATCGTCATCGTAATTTACCACGGACATGAAAGTGGAAAAGTCGAACGTGACGAGGTACTCCGTTATGTAGAGTCACTCGACCAAAAACAGGCAGGCGTCCTACGGTACGGCTTCATCAACCAAATCAATCATCCCCCGTTCATCGTGGCGATTGAAAAACGAGGATAAGAAAAAGGCGGCTCAGTTGAGTCGCCTTTCGTCATTCTTGAATCAATTCATAAAATGTCATGAGCGTTTCCGCAAATTTCGTGTTTAACCGCTCGTATCCAAAATGCGGGAAACCTTCCAATCGGCGGATATACACTTGATCTCCACCAATCTTTCGACAGACATTCAGTGTCAGCTTCACATCTGCGAATTGGTCGTCCGGTGCGTAGAAACAAGCGAGCGGAAGACGTGGCAAATGTTTCTTCTCTTCTTGATGCTCGACAATTTCTTCTTCAATTTCACGATATTGTGCATACGTGATTTCACCGAATCGGGACGATTCGTCTCCCCCACCAGTGAAAGTCATCATTCCGAGTGGCAAGTCTGGGCGGAAGCGGTCGACAGCACTCGCGACGACTTGTTTCAACCCACCGATTTGACGCGTTGCATGCCAGTCAAACAACGGGGAGATGTATGTGAGGCTCCCGAGTGGCACATCGTACTCCTGTAAGAGTCGATTCGTAAAGAGTGCGCCCAGGCTGAATGCCACGATGTGAATCGGCAATTTGTACTCTCCTGCCTCACGTAATGCTCGTTTGATGAGTTGTTTATGGTCATCTGCCGTCAATCCGACCGATTGGTCCCGAACGACGATGACTTCGTAGTCGTCCTGTAGCCGTCGAATAAAATTCTCGCTGATCCGTGATGTGAACTGTAACGGATACACGATGACGATGACCCCTTTTCGTGTTTCTTCATATGTCATGCTGTCGTCACCTCATTTATAGACTATGTATATTGTATCAAAAAAACATCAGTCGCAACTGATGTTTGAGGAAAATCCGTCTGGAGGCTTAGCTCGGGTCATATCGTAAATGAATGAGTTCCATCGGTCGATCATACACCTCTTCTTGGATGCGGTTCACTTCTTCAAACGATTGATGTAAGAGAAACGCAATCGCTTGATCATTCGAATTCTCAACGTACACTTCCATCGGTTGTTCTTTTGTGGATTGGAGGTGTTCCAAAAAGGCTGCGCCATACCCATTCCGATGATAGTCGGGATGCAGATAGAGACGAAGCATCTCCCACATGTCACCGCGATCGATGGCATGACAAAATCCGATGACCTCTTCATCATACTCGCCGACGATAAAGTACTGTTCTCGTGCTTCTTCACTTGAACTGATTGCTCGCACAATCTCTTCTTGGCGATAGGCGCGCTCCATTGCTCTCGTTCGATTGGAATCATCCTTTGAAATCGTCGCGAGTGCAATCGTCCGAATCAACGCCGCATCCTCTGGCACTGCTTCCCTCATCTTCATGACAGCTTCCCCCTTTTGGCCAATCTATTTGTATCATTCCCTATCCTAGCGTTTTTATCCTGCCCTTCATTTCTTTTTCATGACGAAACATAAGAAAAGGTTATATCGAGATTCGTCAAGGGTATATCACAACCAATGCCAATCATATGAAGGAGTGTTCAAGATGGAACCAAAACTAGAGCATGACCCGAAAGTAGAACAGACAGCAAACCCGAACCGCCAATTTGATCAATTGGACGGGGGAAGTCCAAAGATCAATGTCGTGACCGGAATGTTACTCGGTGCCCTCGTCGGTGGACTTCTTGCCTTACTGAGCTCATCCAATCGTGAGCAGACGAAGCAATCCCTTTCGAATGCTAAATCGTCGGTCGGAGGCATCGTCAATGAAGTGAAACAAGATCCTGCCGGAAAAGCTTCCCAGGTAATTGAACAAGTGAAAAGTGCTTCGTCTAAAATACAAGAAGTATCTACAGATGTTCAAAACGTCTACGAGAAAGTCGTCGGTGAGGTTGATACCGTCAAACAGGATGTCAATCAAATCGTCGAGACGGCCCAAGAAGCCAAGTCTGATTTACAAGACATCGGTGAAAAAGTTGTTGAAGCGAAAGACACGGCACTTGGACAAGAAACTCCTTCAAATGATTCGTCGGCGAATCATGAAAAGACACAGTCCCCTCCTACAACGTAAAAAAACGACCTTTCCGCGGAAAGGTCGTTTTTTTTGATTACGCGAAACGCTTCGCGCCTTCTTCAAGAATGGCTGCTTTATCTGTTTGCTCCCATGGGAGTTCGATGTCTGTACGACCGAAGTGACCGTATGCTGCCGTTTGTTTGTAGATTGGGCGACGAAGGTCGAGCATCTTGATGATGCCTGCCGGACGGAGGTCGAAGTTCTCACGAACGAGTTCAACGAGTTCCGTTTCGCTCAATTTACCTGTGCCGAACGTATCGACAGCGATCGATACTGGGTGTGCAACACCGATTGCGTACGCAAGTTGAACTTCCGCTTTATCCGCAAGTCCTGCTGCAACGATGTTTTTCGCTACATAGCGAGCTGCGTATGCCGCTGAACGGTCAACTTTTGTAGGATCTTTACCAGAGAATGCACCGCCACCGTGACGAGCGTATCCACCGTACGTATCAACGATAATCTTACGTCCTGTCAAACCTGCATCCCCTTGTGGTCCACCGATTACGAAGCGACCAGTCGGGTTGATGAAGTATTTTGTTTCAGCATCGATGAGTTCAGCCGGAATGACTGCCTCGATGACATGTTTTTTCAAGTCTTCTTGAATTTGCTCAAGCGTGATCTCTTCAGCGTGTTGTGTCGAAATAACGATCGTATCGATGCGAACAGGGTTGTTGTCCTCATCATACTCGACCGTTACTTGCGTCTTCCCGTCCGGACGTAGGTACTCGAGCGTACCGTTCTTACGTACTTCAGCAAGACGACGTGACAACTTATGTGCCAACGAAATCGGAAGTGGCATGAGTTCAGGTGTCTCGTTTGTTGCATATCCGAACATGAGACCTTGGTCTCCTGCACCGATTGCATCAAGTTCCTCTTCAGTCATCTGACCTTCACGTGCTTCAAGCGCTTGGTCAACACCTTGCGCGATGTCTACTGACTGCTCGTCAATCGATGTCAAGACGGCACATGTTTCTGCGTCGAAACCGTATTTCGCGCGCGTATATCCGATTTCACGAATCGTTTCACGGACAACTTTCGGGATATCCACGTAAGTTGACGTTGTGATTTCACCAGCTACGAGTACAAGACCTGTTGTGACAGACGTTTCTGCCGCAACACGGGCATTCGGGTCTTCCGCTAAAATGGCATCCAAAATCGAGTCAGAAATCTGATCACAAATTTTGTCTGGATGTCCTTCAGTAACCGACTCTGAAGTAAAAAGTCGACGGTTCAATTTTGACATTCAAAAAACCTCCTATAATAAGGGTAATATGTGGACGGTACTCGTTCCCCTTACGCGTTGCTTTGGGACGGTAATGAAAAAAACCTCCCCCGATGACATACATTGGGAAAGGTTGAATCGTTCTTCCTTACCCTCTTATCGTTCGAAGCTAATGGCTTCGCTTCAGGATAGCACCTTTTCCGCACAGGACTTCATGTCGGACGGTTGCTGGGCTTCGTAGGGCCTTGTTCCCTCCACCGCTCAGAATAAGAGTATCCGTTACGAAAACCATCATATAAATGACACTCGGTTATGTCAAGGGAATCGAACAAATTCGTAAAAGTTTTCACAGACTTGCAAAACATTTCTGTTTGTGAATCGTCAAACATTTTTTTATTTCGTTTCTATTTTTTAACACCTTGTGATAAGAGAATGTGATAAACTGTCTGTGTAAGAAAGCGCTTACTTAGAGAGAAGAAACGCTTGTGTTTAATTAGTGTGTCACATATAATTAAAAATGTCATACTGATTAAACGTAATCGCGGAAGTATGCGGATTTCATCCACATCTATTTAGGGGAAAGGTGGGATTCAGGATGGCGACAACGCTCCTGAAAATCGAAGAATTAATTAATGGTGCCGACATGTTACGGAACTTGACGGTTCCAGAATTGGTGGAAGAAGCCATTCAAAACGGTGAAGGGGTACTGACGAAAGACGGGGCATTATCTGTCAGCACAGGTGCTTTTACCGGACGGTCACCGAAAGACAAATTCGTCGTACAAGATGAAGTCAGCAACAACCTCGTCGATTGGGGGAAAGTCAACCAACCAATTGCAGAAGAGAAGTTCACAGCACTTCTTGACAAAGTAGTCGACCATTTAGAAAAGAAAGATAAACTTTACTACTTGGAAGCTTCTGCCGGTGCTGACGAGCACTACAATTTACCGGTTCGTGCCATCACAGAGTATGCATGGCATAGTCTATTTGCGAAACAGCTCTTCTTACGTGATTGGTCTACGAACAGTGCGTTCGACCCGTTCACAGTCATTTATGCACCGAGTTATAAAGCAGATCCAGCGGTCGATGGTACGAACTCTGAGACGTTCATTCTCGTTTCATTCGCCAAGCGCACGATTCTAATCGGGGGAACAGAGTACGGTGGCGAAATTAAGAAATCCATTTTCTCTGTCATGAACTTCCTATTGCCGGAACAAAACGTTTTATCCATGCACTGTTCGGCAAACGTCAACGATGCAAACGAGACAGCCCTCTTCTTTGGTTTATCGGGAACCGGGAAGACGACACTCTCTGCCGACCCTGAGCGTCACTTGATTGGAGATGATGAGCACGGATGGTCACCAGACGGGGTCTTTAACATCGAAGGTGGTTGCTACGCGAAGACGATCAACTTGTCGCGTGAGAACGAACCTGAAATTTATGATGCAATCCGATTCGGTTCTCTAATTGAGAACGTCGTTTTGAACGATGACCGTACACCGGACTATAAAAATATTTCCTTAACGGAGAATACCCGTGCGGCATATCCGATTGAGTTCATCGACAACGCGATGCTCCCATCTCGTGCAGGTCATCCAAATACGATCGTCTTCTTGACAGCAGACGCATACGGTGTCTTGCCTCCGATCAGCAAATTGACGAAGGAACAGGCAATGTACCACTTCTTGTCTGGGTATACCTCGAAACTCGCTGGCACGGAGCGCGGGGTCACAGAACCTCAAGCGACGTTCTCGACTTGTTTCGGCTCACCGTTCCTTCCGCTCGCTCCAGAGCGTTATGCGGACATGCTCGGTAAATTGATTGAAGAACATGATGTCGATGTCTATCTTGTCAACACAGGTTGGACAGGCGGTGCCTATGGTGAAGGATCACGTATGAAACTCGCTTACACGCGTGCGATGGTCAATGCCGCAGTCAACGGCCAGCTTCGTGACGTCGAGACGACGAAACATGATATTTTCAATGTCGAGATGCCTGTAGCTATTGAAGGCGTACCAAGCGATGTGCTCAACCCACGCGATACGTGGAGCGACCCAGCTCGCTACGATGTCGAGGCCAAAGCTCTCGCCATGAAGTTCAAAGAAAACTTTAAGCGTTTCACAAAAGCAAACGAATCGGTCATCGCGGCCGGTCCACTCGTCATCTAATAAAAAGCACCGACTCATCGAGTCGGTGCTTTTGTATTTCGGAGCATCCAATCCATTGCTTGTTCGGTCGTTTCCCATTTGTCCCAAAACGGGAGTTGATGGCCGAACGGGAGTACCCAAAATTCAGCTTGCTCCCCTAACTTCTCTGCGACAGCTGTCGCATGGCGTAAACGAACCTGCTCGTCATCCGTCCCATGAATGATTAGCGTCGGGGCCACCCAATCCTTGTAGAGCGGTGAGCGTTCCGTATATGCCGCTTCTGCCGATTCAGGATCCCCACCTGTCATGCGACGTAACATTTTCCGCATCGATCGTTGTTCTTCATACGTCCACTCAAGATTCGTCACACCGGCCCACGAGGTGACGGTCGTGACCGGTCGTTCAGAAGCGAGGGAAAGGGCCATCATCCCACCACGTGAAAAACCGAGTGCATGAATCGGTCGTCCGCTCGTTTCGATACGATCGTAAAGGGAGAGCACATCTTCCAAGTCTGCACCACCGAAGTCCTCTTTCCCTGTGCCGCCGTGATTGCCCCGGTAGACCGGAGCCACCACGTGAAAACCTCGGGCCGCAAATTGCATGAGGCGTGGTAACCGAACGTCCCCGATTCGTGCCGTTCCTCCTCGTAAGTACATCAACACCTGTCCGTTCGACCGTTTCGGTTCAATCGAATAGGCGACGACCTCTTCCCCATCATTCGTCGTGTACCACCCACGCGTCACTCGGTAACCGGCGTATGGTGGCAACACGTCGATTCGGTCAAACCAACTGTTGCTCATGGAGTACCCTCATCGTCTCTGGTAAGACGCGATCTTTCATCATAAAGCTATAACGCGGATTCCGTAGTAGATTGTCCGGCAAGACATCGATCAGGACGGCCCCATCCGTCTCGTCGACCGCGGGATGATCTTCGAATCGTTCAATCTCCGCAAAATAGATATTTTTGATGACGGTGTCGCCGCGACCGAGCACACGATATTGACCCATGTATCGTAACGTCTTGACGACGCCTCCGGTCTCTTCATATACTTCCCGGATGGCAGCGGCATCCTCATGTTCTCCTGGCTCGACTTTCCCACCTGGGAACTCAAGCCCGCGTTGTTTATGCTTCGTCAATACCCACTTGTCCTTGTAACGGGCGACCACCCAGACGTGGAGCGGTGTGTCTGAGAACGGATAATGGGTGAAGCTTAACTCGACTTGATTATGATAGTAATCCTTGAATGTCTTCATAGTCCATCCCTTTCTTTCCCCTGTCTACTCTCACTTTACCTTGTCTTCACCCAGTTTCAAACAAAAAAATCGGTCCGACTGGCGGACCGATTCGTTTTCTTATTGATTCAAGCGTTTTTCGAGTTCTGCTTTTTGTTCTTCATAGCCCGGTTTACCGAGTAATGCGAACATGTTCGCTTTGTATGCTTCGACGCCTGGCTGGTTGAACGGGTTCACCCCGAGGATGTATCCGCTCATCGCACATGCTTTTTCGAAGAAGTAGAACAAGTAGCCGAGGTGATACGGTGTCATCTCTGGCAATTCGACAACTAAGTTCGGTACGTTTCCGTCCGTGTGCGCAAGAAGCGTTCCTTCTGTCGCCTTATCGTTCACGAATTGAATCGTTTCACCTGCAAGGAAGTTCAAGCCATCCAAGTCTTGCGCGTCTTCTGGGACGTTCATCGAGTGACGGACTTCTTTCACACGGATGACTGTCTCGAACAAGTCGCGACGACCTTCTTGGATGTATTGCCCCATCGAGTGGAGGTCCGTCGAGAAGTCGACAGCCGCAGGGAAGATTCCTTTGTTGTCTTTTCCTTCAGATTCTCCGTAAAGCTGTTTCCACCACTCCGACACGTAGTGAAGGGCTGGCTCGTAGTTGACGAGCATCTCAATCGATTTGCCTTTGGAGTAAAGGGCGTTACGTACGACTGCATACTGATACGCTTCGTTTTCAGCCAATTCTGGTGAGCTGTAGGCGTTTTGTGCATCACGTGCGCCTTCCATCAAAGCATCGATATCGATTCCTGCAGCGGCAATCGGAAGAAGTCCGACTGGTGTGAGGACAGAGAAGCGTCCACCGACATCATCTGGAATCACGAACGTTTCGTATCCTTCTGCGTCCGCGAGCGTCTTGAGGGCGCCACGGGCACGGTCTGTCGTCGCATAGATTCGTTCACGCGCTCCATCTTGACCATACTTGTCTTCCATGAACTGCTTGAGGACACGGAATGCAATCGCAGGTTCTGTCGTCGTTCCTGATTTCGAGATGACGTTGATTGAGACGTCTTTCCCTTCGAGCACTTGAAGCAATTCTCTCATATACGTGGAAGAGATATTATGGCCTGCATAGAATACTTGCGGGGCCTTGCGCTCTTCTTTTGACAATACGTTGAAGAACGAATGTTGAAGCATTTCGATTGCTGCACGGGCTCCGAGGTAAGATCCTCCGATTCCGACGACGACGAGAACATCTGAATTCTCACGGATTCGTTCTGCCGCAGCTTTGATTCGTGCGAACTCATCTTGATCGTATTCGGTCGGAAGGTCGACCCACCCAAGAAAATCACTTCCGGCACCGCTCCGCTCGTGAATCACCGAGTGAAGGGTTTTTACCGTTTCTTGCATTTGGTCGACTTCATGCTTCCCTACGAATGAGAGCGCGTTTGAATAATCGAAACGTACAGTTGACATGTCATTTCCTCCTTTAAATCGCTCCTGAAAGAGCCATACATGACCCATCATAAACGGAAACGTCGGATTCGTTCAATCATTATTGCAAAATAGGCAAGAATTTGCCTTATTTGCTGAGTTCGAGGATATGCGCAACATCTTCGCGTTCGAGCGTACGGAAACGACCGAATGCGCCACGTTTCATCGCAGAATCGAGGATCGCATCGAATGTCGACTCATCGATCTCATAGTCACGAAGCGAGTTCGGTGCGCCAAGTTGGTCGAAGAATGCACGTACAGCTTGAATCGTACGTTTCCCTGTCTCCAAATCGTTCTCGCCAGGCTCGACATCAAATACTTCTGTACCGAGTCGTGCGAAGCGAGCCGCGTTGTCTTCATCTAATACATGCTCCATCCAACGCGGGAAGAGGATTGCGAGACCTCCAGCATGCGGGATATCATGGACAGCGGATACGGCGTGTTCGATGTTGTGCGATGCCCAGTCTCCCGCTGCACCCATTTGAAGGACGCCGTTCAATGCCATCGTACCCGAGAACAAGATGATGGCACGAAGATCGACGTTTTCCAAATCGTTGACGAGTTTCGGTGCCGATTCAACGACCGCTTTCAAGACACCTTCTGTCATACGTTCCTGTACCGGTGCATGGTTCGGGTGGAAGTATTGTTCGAAACAGTGGCTCATCATGTCGACGATTCCGTAGATGGTCTGGTCTTTTGGAACCGAGACCGTATAGCGTGGATCAAGAATCGAGAATGTCGGGAAGACGAGTGGGTGACCCCAACCGAACTTCTCTTGTGTTTCCCAGTTCGTGATGACCGAACCTGAGTTCATTTCTGATCCTGTCGCCGCGAGTGTAAGGACCGTACCAAATGGCACCGCCTCTGTCGGGATATGTTCACGTAGCACGATGTCCCACGCATCCCCTTCATAAGGAATCGCTGCTGAAATCAGTTTCGTGCAGTCAATCACTGAGCCGCCACCGACAGCAAGCAACGCATCGACATTTTCTTCACGTGCAAATTTCACCGCGCGACGTACCGTCTCGATACGTGGGTTCGGCTCAACCCCTGAGAAGTCTACGTATGAGATACCGGCTTTTTCAAGCTCAGCCACGACTTCATCGTACGTCCCGTTCTTTTTGATGCTTCCGCCACCATAGACGAGCATCACTTTCTTCGCGTCGAGCGCTTCCAGTTCACCTGCTAATTTTTCGATCTGATGTGTCCCAAAAATTAGTTTTGTCGGGTTTTTGTATTCAAAGTTGTGCATGATTCATCCTCCTCGTAGAAATATGTAACACCTACACTATATACCCTGTTTTCACGGAATGAAAAGTATCGTGCTTACTGATAGATGCGGTCGATGATGCGATGAAGTATGACCGCCTCCTCTGCTTGCCGATAGTCTGGCGCCTCTCGACAGGCCTCAAGGAAGAGTTGGATTTGGCGTTCGTACGGATCGTGTTCCGTCAAATAAGCAGGACGTTCGTCAAAAAGCGCCCCATATTTCTCCGTGTGAAGCGTGAGCGGAAACAGACTGGCTCCAGCTTTCGTACCGCGACATTCCACACGCATCGTATCCTTTGTTTCAATGTTGGCCATATAACTGACATCGAGTAACAAAGACGCGCCTGTCTCGAACGTGATCATCGCCCTCGCTGTATCTTCGACCGATAAGGATTCATAGTCCCATTCACCCATCAAGCCGACACCTGGTCGATTCCCTAAATATTGACCAACATGACCGACAATCTCTTTTGGCTCAGGATAATCCATCAAGTGTAGCGCGAGATCTAACATATGGACACCGATATCGAGTAGCGCTCCTCCGCCTTGCAGTTCTTTATTCGTGAACACGCCCCATCCCGGAATGCCACGTCGACGAAGGGCAAGTGCCGTCGCCGCATAGATGTCTCCGAGTTCACCCGCATCAATCATTCGCTTCAACAGAATCGTATCCACACGATGTCGGTAATGGAATCCGTAATGCAATGTTTTTCCGGCTCGTTTTGCCGCTTCTAACATTTCAATTGCTTCATCTTCTGATATGCCCGGCGGTTTTTCGCAGAGAACGTGACACCCTGCTTCTAGCGCAAGAAGCACTTGCTCTTTATGTAAGGCGTTCGGTGTACAGATACTGACGGCATCGATCTGTTCGCGCGAAAGCATCTCCTCGACCGTGTCATAGACGTTCGGGATGTTAAACTGCCTGGCGACACGTTCTCCGTTCGCCCGTGTCCGGTTCATGACCGCTACCACATCCATCCCTGCTTTGACATAATTCGGGATGTGGGCACTCGTTGCAATCCCGCCCGTTCCGATGATGCCAATCTTCATCTCATCTCCTCCTATTCGGGTTACAATTTCGTCACACGTCGCATCGATTCCTGTAAAACAAAAAAAGGTGACCCGTTTGGAACGGGTCACCTTGGAACACTTACTTCTTGAAGTTTGTGTTTTTGATCCAGTCTTCAAGTTTGTCTTTGAGGACTGTGAATCCTGGAGCTTCTTCTTGCTTGAAGTTTGAAGATGCTTCGTTGCGGCGTGGCGCACGACGAGCTGGCTTCGCAGACTTCTCGCGTTTTGGAGCTTCTTGAGTCGCTTTCATTGAAAGCTTGATTTTTTTAGAAGCTTCATCCACTTCAAGGATTTTCACTTCAACTTCTTGACCAACTTGAACGTAATCGTTTACGTCTTTTACGTAGTCATGTGAGATTTCTGAAATGTGTACAAGACCTTGAGTCTCGTCATCGAGTGCTACGAAAGCACCGAAGGGTTGAATTCCTGTTACTTTACCTGTTAATACTTGATCTTTTTCGTATTTTGCCATTACAAACAACTCCTATGCTAAATTCATCAACTTACTATAACATACTTTTTTCGATAAAGTGTAGAATTTAGTAAAAAAGATTATTTTTGACGTGTTGGTATGTTTCAAAGTCGAAGCGCGGGGTAAATACAAATCAAGCAAGACTTCAAGTATTCCCCCCTGATTCCGCTAGGCGACTCGCCTAGCCCTTTTTTTGCCTAAAATGTTGTAAACGGCTTTTGATGGCGAATCGGATAGACTGTCTCCCCTACCATTTCATTCAGAATCAAGGCGTTTCGATAGACCGCCATCCCTAGATTCGTCGCAGCCGGTCCATGCGAATGTTCTATATTCGTATGCGTGAACATTTTTCCGGCTAGCGGTTCACTCATGACCACCTCATACGTTTCTCGAACCATCCATTCTCCCTCGGCTTCCCATACAATCGGGAGCTTCTCAATCCACGACGGAACGACCGGACGATACCCTGTCGCGACGACGACGAGGTCATACGCCTTCTCAATGACTTCTCCCGTATATCGTTGCGTCCCCTTTAACCGATGCGTCAACCAATCATAGGAGATCGATTCTACTTCGACCTGAGTCATCATTTCCGCTCGTTTGGGCTCACCTTCTGACGTCCGGTGATAGAGTGCCTCATAAATGGATGTCATCGTCTCTGGATTGACGCCGTGACGGAAACGCTCGAATGACCCGAGCAGCTCTTGCCGAGCGTCATACGATAGCTTGTGAAAATAATCGACATAATCCACACTAAAAATTTCATCCCCGAGCTTGCCTGCTTCGAGTGACTCAAAGTTTTCGGAGCGTGTAAGCCAGTCGACACGTTGTTCATCCGTCGCGTCACGCAATAAATCTAGGAAGACTTCTGCCGCACTTTGTCCGCTCCCGACGACCGCGACACGATATCGGTCTTTGAGGACGTCCCGGTACGTCAAATAATCGCTCGTATGAATGACTTGTTCAAACCCGTCCGGCACGAACGGTGCCGCCCCAGTTCCTAAAACGAGATGCTTTGTATGAACTTGTGTCGATTGACCATCCGATTCGACGGTGACGAGGAAGCCCTCTTCTTCCGCTTGTACGTCAGATACATAATGACCGAAACGAATCGTTGACAGTTGGTTAACAACCCACCGCAAATAACGATTGTATTCCGTTCGAGGAATCTTATCCTGTTCTTGCGTGATAAATGTTTGGAGACGTCCCACATCACGTAAATAGTTCAAAAAACTAAGCGCACTGGTCGGGTCCGCTGGCGTTACGAGATCTTGTAAATAATGCGTTTGCATCGTCATCCCTTCGATCAACATGCCCTCATGCCATATCATCTCCGCACGTTGTTCAAAGCAAATCCCATGCAGTTCAGTCTTCTCCGCAAGAGCCATGAGACCAAGATTATACGGACCACACCCGACTGCAACAAAATCAAATTGATTCATGTTCTTCACCTCGCCCGTCTTTTCCCTTTCGTTATTTCGCTAAAACGCCAAAGAACTCTCACGAATGAGAGTCCTTTATTGCTGTCACTTCAAATTGTTGCATGAAACGTTGAATCCGCCGAATGGCTTCCTGTAATTGTTCGAGCGATGTCGCGTAGCTCGCCCGGACGAACCCTTCCCCACTCTCACCGAAGGCGTTCCCGGGAACGACGGCGACTCGTTCTTCAAGCAAAAGTCGTTCTGCGAATTCTTCGCTCGTTAATCCCGTATGACGAATCGAAGGGAAGGCATAGAATGCGCCACCCGGAACATGGGTTGGGAGTCCCGCCTCATTCAACGCTTGAATGAAGTAGTTTCGACGTTGGCGATAACTTTTCACCATGCCCGGCACATGCTGCTCACGAGTGCGAAGTGCCTCGAGTCCACCGAACTGAACGAGCGTGGGTGCACACATCATACCGTATTGGTGGACCTTCAACATCTCTCTCGTCACAACTTCGGGCGCACATGTGAAGCCAAGGCGCCACCCTGTCATTGCGAACGCTTTTGAGAATCCGTTGACGACAATCGTCCGGTCTCGCATGTCATGGAGCGTTGCGAAGCTGACGAATGGGTCGTCATAGCAAAGTTCCGCATAAATCTCATCGCTGACGACCCAAAGGTCATACTTTGTCGCAAGTTCCGCGATTTGCGCGAGTTCGTCGCCGTTCATCGTGGCACCCGTCGGATTGGACGGGAAGCAGAGCAAGATGGCTTTCGTCCGCTCTGTAATGGCTTTTTCGACGTCTTCCCGATTGAGTCGGAATCCTTTTTCCGGACGACATGCGACCGGCACGACAGTTCCACCTGCCAACTCGATAAGTGGACCGTATGAAACGAATGCCGGTTCGACCACGATGACCTCATCTCCTGGATTGAGAAGGGCGCGGAATGCGATATCGAGCGCTTGCGATGCCCCTGTCGTGACGATCAATTCAGATGTCGGATCGTACTCGACTAAAAAGCGTTCTTTCATATAATTAGCAATTTCTTCTCGTAACTCAATCAGACCGGCGTTGGCACTATACGCCGTGTACCCTTCTTCAAGTGCGGCATAGCTAGCTTCTCGCACGTTCCACGGTGTGATGAAATCCGGTTCTCCCACCCCGAGAGAGACCACATTTTCCATCGTCTGTGCCAAATCGAAGAAACGGCGGATGCCCGATGGCTTCATCGAGACGACTTGATTCGACAAAGACTTCATGGTGTGATGTTCAACCGCTTGTCTTCAGTTTGTGGGGTGAACAAGATTCCGTCATGCTTGTACGTCTTTAATTTGAAGTGTGTCGTCGTCGACAAGACCGAGTCAAGTGGCGACAATTTATCCGACACGAATGACGCGACGTCTTGTAATGAGTTTGCCCGAATGACGACTTGAAGGTCATAGGCGCCAGACATCAAATAGAGAGCCGTCACTTCAGGGAAGCGATAAATACGTTCGGCCACATCATCAAACCCACGTCCACGTTTTGGCGTGACTTTGACGTCAATAAACGCGGTAACGTCATGTCGGTTAATTTTTTGCCAATTCACCATCGCCCGGAAGCCGAGCAGAATACCGTCTTTTTTGAACTTCTCAAGCATCGACTCAATCGTCTCTTCATCGAGTGCCAATAAGTCCGCCAACATCTTCGTATCCAGGTATCCCTTTTCTTCTAACAACTCTAATAATTCAAGCTCTTTTGATGAATACATACTTATTCTCCTTCCGTTCGACCAGGTAGCTCGCCTGTGAACGTTCTCTCTGTCTGTCTTATATAGGAACGTCGTTCTTCCTGAACGATATGGAAATTCTTCATCTCCATGTCTGTCAGACCATGCTTTTGACAAAAATGATCAAAATAACGACGTCTCGTTTCATCCTGCTTCGCCGACAGGTTGTCAGTACCATTAAATGCATAAAGTACCGTTGCACGCGCCGGGTGTGACACGGTAAACGATTCCATCACCCTCAACAAGAAATCCCAATCCCAGTAATTGTAGACCTCTTCGTCAAATAGACCAATCGTGTCATGAATCGATTTGCGATACATGGTACCCGACGGGATGAACGTGGAATCTTGACGCATTCGTTCACGATCAAACGCGTAAGCGAACGGTTCCCAGTCTGTCACGACACGACGCCCTTCTCTCCATTCGAAGCGGAACAGTTCGGCGTCCGAATAAACGAGGTCTGCTTGTTGAAGGTCTCGTAGACCCGCCTCCAGGTGCGTCGGCATAAGCAAATCGTCATCGTCTAGCAATAGGATGATGTCGCCTCTCGCTTCGAGAACGCCACGATTACGCGCCTTGACATGATGATTCTCTCCAACCTCAATCACACGAGCATTTAAACGATTCAAAAAAGGCGCCAAAAGATGTTGTTTTGGCGGCCCTTCATTATTCATGACCAAGACTTCGAACGCTTGAAACGTTTGGACCGTTAAGCTTTCAAGCAGTTCCGTCAGTTCCGTTTCGCGTTTATACGCTGGAATGACAATTGAAACAATCGGTTTCATCCGCGATATGCCGTTTCGACCTGCGGAAGAATGGCTTCCCAACTCACGCCATTTTCTTTTGATACGGTCACGAAGTCTCCGTAGGCGAAGACGCTCTCGACGCCTTCAATCTCAACTAGTTTCGCGAGGAGTGGTTGATCTGTCGCTTCTCCTGCTTTCACACTTTGGCTTTTTGCGCCGAATACGTTTTCTGGGAGTGTGACTTTCATCGCGTTCGGGTTCGGTGTTGGATCGATTCGTAACATAATTGGTTCCTCCTTATAGTTGGCAAGATGACGAGGCGAGGAGTCGCTGCGCCATCTCGATAATCTCTGTTTCTGGTGGACACGCATCGAACGCCTCAAGAAGCGTGCGGCGAATCACCTCGGTCAATTGTTCTGTGGATTCGACATAGGTCAATGCCATCATCACCTCATCGAACTCTGGTCCGTATGAACCTGCCCCATAACCGAGTGGGTCCCATCTTAATAGTAAGTCTTCTGTACGCACTTGTTAAACCCTTCTTTTCGCTAAAATTCCATGTCCTACTTCACCAATCTACCTTACTTTTTAATCGGATACCAGCCTTGACAAATCGATTCGCCTTTCGCGATTCTTTGAAACACTATATCTAGTATCGATCGATTCATGCAGGTATTTGGATGAGCGACGTCAAATACAATACATTTGCACTTACATAGAGGTTCAAACACCCACCCTTTGATGATGAAATCGAATTCATTTCTTTGTGAAGAATCACGCAATTGGAATCCAGAATTTTTTTCATCTCATTTCTCTGTCTCAAATTGGGTCATGAAGCCCTTTTTGAGCAAAAGCAAAAAGGCGATGGGCATATTCCAGAATGTCAAGGATTGAAAAACTAAATATAGGTGTTTTATGATTAAAAAGATAAAAATGTGTCAATATATAGTTAACAGCTATTTTGATCCTTGACACATTATTGTGACAGGTTAGGAAGTTCTTAGTATACTTTCATAACATCTACATCTATTAAAGGAGTGATCGATTTTGACATCCCCAATCCATCACGAGACGATGCTACCAGCAGCTCCAACGCTTGCTGATGTCTCTTCTCTTATTCAATCTATCCAAACACGTTATCCTCACTTAAGTGTTGAGCGCTATGAAGAGCGGGCGATTCGGGCGCTCGAAACGAAGACGCTAACACAAGATGTAGTGTATGACTTATTGACGATGCACGCCCTTGACATGTTAAAAGCCGAAGAACCCGACTGGACGTTCGTGGCTACGGAGATGTATTTGAATCGTCTCTACCTCGAGGCAGCACGTAACCGCGGCTATGAGGCATCGATGCGTTACGGTAACTTCTACCAACTTGTCGAGACGTTGACATCAAAACGCATCTTCACGTCAGCGCTCCTCGATACGTATTCAAAAGAAGATATGGACCATCTCGAAACATTGCTCGACCCGTCCCGTGACCGTCTCTTCACATATATCGGACTCCGCACGTTGTCGGACCGCTATCTCGGGCGCGATCATGTGAAGAACCTATATGAGCTTCCACAGGAACGCTTCATGGTCATCGCCATGACGCTCATGCAAAAAGAGAAAGAAGAAACTCGTTTAAAACTCGTCGAAGAAGCCTATTGGGCCTTATCAAACCTCTACATGACGGTCGCGACACCAACGTTGTCGAACGCCGGAAAATCATATGGACAGCTCAGCTCTTGTTTCATTGATACAGTCGATGATTCGCTTCGTGGCATCTATGATTCCAATACAGATGTAGCGACTCTCTCCAAAGGCGGCGGCGGAATCGGTGTCTACCTTGGGAAGATTCGTTCACGTGGAAGTGACATCAAAGGATTCAAAGGCGTCTCAAGTGGGGCCCTTCCTTGGATGAAGCAATTGAACAATACGGCCGTCTCGGTCGACCAACTCGGTATGCGCCAAGGCTCGATTGCTGTCTATTTAGACATTTGGCATAAGGACATCTTCGAGTTCCTCGATGCGAAATTGAACAATGGGGATGAGCGCCTCCGGACACATGACTTGTTCACCGGTGTCTGCTTACCGGACCTCTTCATGCGCACGGTCGAGGAACGCGGCGACTGGCACTTGTTCGACCCACACGAAATTCGCACGGTCATGGGGTATAGCCTCGAAGACTATTTCGATGAGACGGAGAACGGCGGCAGCTTCACTGAAAAATATATGGAGTGTGTCAATACGCCTGAGCTATCACGCGTGACGGTTCCTGCCATCGACCTCGTGAAGCGTTACATGCGCTCACAACTTGAAACAGGTACACCATATATGTTCTTCCGTGACGCCGTGAACCGGGCGAACCCAAATAAACATGCAGGGATGATTTACAGTTCAAATCTCTGTTCAGAAATCGCGCAAAACATGTCGGCCACGACGATCGAAGAAGAGTACACGCAAGATGGGAAAATTGTCATCACGAAAACGCCAGGCGATTTCGTTGTTTGTAACTTGAGCTCAATCGCACTCGCTCGTGCAGTGAAAGCCGATGTTCTCGAACGACTCGTCCCAATTCAAATGCGTATGCTCGACAACGTCATCGACTTGAACACCATTGAAGTGCCACAAGCGATGATCACGAACCAGAAATATCGTGCCGTCGGTCTCGGAACATTCGGTTGGCACCATTTGCTCGCACTCGAAGGAATCCGCTGGGAATCGGTCGATGCCGTCCAATACGCAGAAAAACTTTATGAGAAGATTGCTTACCTCACGATTCAAGCTTCAATGGAACTCGCCAAGGAAAAAGGCGCGTTCGGTGTCTTCGAAGGTTCAGAATGGCATACAGGCGAATACTTCGAGCGCCGAAACTATCGTTCACATGATGACCTCGATTGGGACGGTCTCGCTGAAGCGGTGCATCAAAACGGTGTCCGTAACGCCTATATGATGGCTGTCGCACCAAACTCATCAACAGCGATTATCGCTGGTAGCACTGCATCGATCGATCCGGTCTACAAAAAAGTCTACTCAGAAGAGAAGAAAAACTATAAGATTCCAGTCACGGTGCCGGACTTGACACCGGACACGAACTGGTTCTATAAATCAGCATTTGAAATCGATCAATTATGGAGCATCCGTCAAAACGCGGCTCGCCAACGGCACATCGACCAAGCCATCAGCTTCAACTTATATGTGAAGAACGATGTGAAAGCGACAGAGCTTCTCGCGATGCACTTAGAAGCTTGGTCTCTCGGTATGAAATCGATTTATTACACACGTTCAACGACCGTTGAAGTGGATGAATGCGAATCTTGTGCCTCATAATTAGTCCGTTTTATGAAAGGTGGTTAACGACATGAACATTGCAATCATTTGTCATTCGATGAGCGGAAACACGGAAGAAGTGGCAACGCTCATCGAGTCGACCCACCATCATCGTGGTGACCACGTCGTTCGCTACGATGCCGATCGGGTCGGCTATCGGGAAGCAAAGTCTCTCGCATCGTGTGACCTCGTCTACTTCGGATCATACACGTGGGCGGATGGCATCTTGCCGGATGAAATGAAGGACACGTTCCGTCTCGTGCTAAAAGAATTGAATGTACCAATTCGTCAGGCAGCCGTATTCGGAACGGGTGACAAAATGTTTGTTCATTTCTGTCGCGCGGTCGATGAGATGGCGTATCACCTTTCAAAATACGGAATCCCGCTTGCCGGGGAATTGCTTAAAATCGAGCAGTCCCCACGTAACCAACCGTTCAACGTCCAGCATTGGGCAGAGCGGATGGCTCAACATGTAGAAGAAGGAGTTATGCATCATGTCGATTCAGAAAATCAAATTATTGTCGCCCAAACATCCTAACCGGGCAACCGCCATCATCGGTGGCGAAACCAGTTCAATCGTAAACTGGAACGATATCGCGTATCCTCAGTTCTATACGATTTACAAGCAGTTGCTTTCAAACTTTTGGATCCCAGATGAGATTTCGATGTCTAAGGACATGCAACAATGGCCGCAGTTAACGGAACGCGAACAAGATGCATTCAAACGGATTATCGGACTGCTCTCGATTCTCGACTCTGTCCAGACACGATACATCCTCGAGTCCTCTATGTTCTCATCTGACTCGTCTGTTCATGCCGTACTTGCCGTCATCGCACAACAGGAAGTCGTACACAATCAATCGTATAGTTACGTTTTATCAAGCCTTGTCCCACTCGCAGAACAAAATCGCATCTTTGATATTGCAAAAGACGACGAGATGGTCATGAAACGTAACCAATTCATTCTGGACTTATATGAAGAGTTCCGGGACACGCCAAATGCAGAGAATTTTGCAAAATCACTTGTTGCTTCAGTTATTTTGGAAGGCATCAACTTCTATTCTGGCTTCGCCTATTTCTATAACCTGGCCCGTCACCAAAAAATGGTCGGGACATCAACGATGATCAGTTATATCCAGCGCGACGAGATGCAACATTCTTATTTCATCAGCCAGCTCTTACGTGCCGTACTGACTGAAAATCCAAAGATTGATGCGGACGGACAGTTCAGCCAATTCGTATACGATACGATGGCAGAGGCCGTCGACCTTGAGATTGAGTGGTGTGAATACGTACTTCGCGACCTCGATGGACTCGACGTCAGTGAAATGCGTGACTACGTCAAGTACTTAGCAAACAAACGTTTACGTGTCATCGGTCTGAACGACTTGTATGAAGGATTTGACGAAGATGTCATGCCTTGGATCCGTGCATACTCAGATGACTCGCTCAATGCAACAAAATCTGATTTCTTCGAACAGAAGTCACGCTCTTATGCGAAAGTGACAGACGCGAACGGGTTTGATGATTTATAAAATAGTACCGAACCGATTGAATCGGTTCGGTTTTTTAATGCATCAAAAAACCCAGACATCATTGTCTGGGTCGATTTGATCAATAATAGGTTTGAACGTACTTGGCAATTCCTTCAGCCACACCTTCCGCCATCTGCTGACGAGACGTGTTACTGCGAAGATAAGTCAAGTCTGTCGGTGATGAGATAAACCCTAATTCGACGAGTGCAGATGGCATCGTATTATATGTGATGACATAATAATTCGCCGTTTTCACTCCTCGATTCGACATTCCACTCATCTTACCAGTTAGATTACTTTGGATATTCGAAGCAAGCACACGACTACGGGCACTATGTGCGGACTGCGAAGAGTAATAAGTTTCTAAACCTTTAGCAGCTGAAGAACCTGCCGCATTGACGTGGACGCTGACAAATAAATCGCCACGTAGCGATTTAGCAGCAGCTACTCGCTCATCAAGCGTCAAATATACATCTGTCGAACGTGTGAGTCGCACCGTATAGTTATATTTTGAACGAAGATACGCTTCGACACGTTTTGTCACATCAAGAACGATTGTTTTCTCATACAAGGAACCGTTTGTCGCTCCAGGATCTTTCCCACCATGCCCAGGATCAAGAACGATGACCGTTCCAGTCGAAGTGCTTGGTTTCGATGTCATGACGAATGCAGAAGAAATATAGGCATCTTGTCCGTTGAACTTAATTTTATGGAAGCCATTTACAGTACCATAATGTAATACAGCAGATGCGTGTTTCAGTTGACCGACTACGTTCGAATCAAGACTCGCTTTCGAACGAACGTTTAATACATCTCCAGGCGTGTTGATGTATACCGTACCTTTTGGTGCAGCTTCCGGTTCTGCCGGCGCTTTTCCTTTCGTCAACCACGAACTCGCTGTGTAGTAGACTTTCGAACCGATCTGAACAGTCGACCAACTCGAATTGTACGCTTTGTACGAAACAGCCGTGTATTTTGGAAGAACCATGAGGACTTCCGAACTCTGATGCGTTTTACCAAATAAATTGACGGTACGGTTCGCGTAACCTTGTGTCAATCCATCGTTCGGCTCCGTTGTCGTCGGAGGCTCTGTCGGCGTTTTTGACGTAGAGATCCAAGCCGTCGGTGTGTAATACGTTTCACTTCCAATATAAACAATTGACCAGCTCGAGTTGTATTTGCTTGAGACGACAGCTGTATTCACAGGGAGGACTTTCTTCACCGCTGAACGTTGATTCCGCTCCGCGAAGAGTTTCAACTCCCGGTTTGCATACCCGTCTTTTTTCTCTACACCGGTATCAACCGAACCTGTTGTGATTCCAACAGTCGGTGTAAAGTATGTCTCGTTCCCGATATAAACCATCGACCAACTCGAGTTATATTTACTTGAGAGGATCACCGTATTTTTCGGAAGAACTTTCTGTACTTTCGAACGTTGGTTTCGCTCCGCAAACAACTTCAAATCACGATTTGCATAGCCGTTCACCTTCTCTACATTCGATTCGGTAACTTTTGGTGCGATGTAGGCTTTTGCGGCATAGTACGTCTTCCCGTTCAAGTAGACTTTTGCCCAAGAAGAATTATGAACGGCATACTTCACTTCCGTCCCTTTCTTCAACGTTGTCACAATCTTCGCCGATCGATAGGACGTGACGCGGACATTTAAGTTCGCTGTCGTCACACCAGTAGACGTTGCCGATTGTGTCGTCAATGAACTTGAAGTGGATGAAAGTTTACGAATGTACTGGGCCGAAGCATAATATGTACGATTGTTTACATACACTTTATGCCAGGACTTATTATACGTTCCATATTCTACTTTCGTACCTCGTGGTAATGTTTTTACTACCGTTCCACTTAGACTAGGTTTTGTACGAATGTTCAAATTGACAGTCGTTTCTCCATCGTAAGTAGCAGCTTCAGCAGACGGAAGTTGCATTCCAAACAAGAGGACCGTTAAGATGAGGGCAACTTTCAATAGTTTCATTTTCATCCAAAATATTCCTTTCTCAATGCGGCATTTCCTACTAACAACAATTACATATTAGCATAATGCTTTTTTAAAAAAAGTAAATATTTGAAAAAAAGATGAATGTTTTTGATAAAAAGGTAAATGTTTTTATTTGTCTGGTCGGATGACTAAAAAGGTTTCCGAACCATACTGTTCATACGCCGTGATAAACCCTTCCTGAACAGGTAACGTTGAAGGCAAAATCAGCCCGTCCCGTTTCTGTTGAATCACAAAACCATCCAACCCTTCAATCCCTGCAATTCGATAGAACCTCTCAATATGTTGTTCTCGCTCTATATATCGGTCGAATCGTTCGAAAGATTTAACTGGGACCCCACCCCAATAGCGACCTGATTGATGCATTTGATACGCACGAACCGAAGACTCCGTAATCGGGTCCGGTGTATGGTCAAACCGTCCAAAATCACGCGCTGACTTTTCTTCAATCAGTGCAAATAATGAATCGAACAGATTGAGATGATGGATTGCGCCTAGCGACAGGACGGCACGTTGCAATTGCTCGATATGATGCTGTAACGACTGTCCTTGACGATTCCGTTTTAACTTCTTGTCGCCTTCATAAGCATTCAAAATCCGCGCCACTTCCCCTGCTTCTTCAACGATTTGAAAGTATAGCCTCTCTTTCGTTTCCCCTACCTCTGCCTCTGGTTGTTGTAATGCAATCGCATACTGGTTTGCGAGACATGTGGAGATTACTAAGACATCGAGCAACTCCTCTTTTAACTCATCCTGCGCATCCTTTCTTAACGCGCCTCCTACTTCCCCTACTTCCTCTAACAATCTCGCTAGTCCGGATAAAGGTCTCCAGTAGCCTCCTAAATGAAGAATCATCGTATCGATTTTTTGTTGAACTTCTCTCATATTCATTCACCTGTCTTTCTGCTTTATTTACCGCCTACATGATATACTATGCTCAACCTAGATGTCCGGAAAGGATGGGTTTTACATGTCAACGACAAGACTTTGGCAATTGCTCCGATTTGTACTCGTTGTGATTGGCTTATGTTTGGTCACCTGGTTACTGAACATACTATTCGAATATACGTATCCATTCGTGTTTGCCCTTCTTTTATCCTTGATCACCGTGCCGTTCGTCAACTTTTTCGAGCGAAAAACGAATATGCCACGCGCCCTCGGTACACTCATTTCTTTAGTCATTGTGCTCAGTATCGTATTAGGTATCATCACGATCGTCATCATCCAATTAATCCATTATGCGACAGTCGCAGCCGAACGATTGCCTGATCAAATTGAGACGTTCACGGCATTTATCCAACGCGTATTCAATGAAAAAATCGCTCCTCTCATCAATGACGCATACGAGAGCTATCAACAATTGAATCCTGGGCAAACAACTTCATTAGATGGGGGCATTACTGAACTGGGGGCACAGCTTGCTGCTGCAATCGGTGTACTGTCCCGAGGTGTAGCGAGTATTCTCCAAAGTATGTTAGGCGCACTCCCGCTCGTCCTATTACTAGTCGTTGTCATCGTTCTTGCCTGGTTCTTTATCACGAAAGATTGGCCCGCATACGTCCAATCTCTAAATCGCTTGAATAAACGGAAAGGCTTCAAGGAATTTGAGGACGTGATGATCAACTTAAAGTCCGCTTTATTCGGATATGTCCGGGCACAGTTTACGCTCATTTCCATCACATTTGGAATCGTACTCGTCGGTATGTTCATTCTCCGTGTCGAAAATCCGCTGTCGATTGCTTTGCTGGCCGGTTTCTTTGATTTATTGCCTTATTTAGGGGTAGGGACGTTACTCATTCCATGGGCCGCCTATGCCGCAGTATCTGGCGATTGGTTTGTCGCAATCGGTTTGATCGTGCTGTATGTCATTGTCATCGTCCAACGAAACCTCGCCGAACCAAAAATCGTCGGGTCGCATATCGGATTGAACCCGTTAGCCGCGCTCATCTCGATCTTTGTGGGACTGAAGCTATTTGGAGTGTTCGGTTTCATCGTAGGTCCTGTACTCGCCGTACTACTGAAGGCTTTATACAATGCAAAGGTCTTTCATTATATGTGGCGCTTCATCGTCGGACCGACAGCCACGACAGCAAAAGAGCGATGAAATCAACATTTCATCGCTCTTTTTTCATTTGAGGTACGGCTACATGCGGTTCTGTCGTTTCCTTTGGATGGATTGAAAGTCCACTCGTCCCGGCCTCATACGCTGCGACGGCTAAAATACAGGCATCGATGATATCATCCACTTGCACGTTGGACATCTTCCATTTCCAAGGGGAACTCTTTGAGTACTTTCGAAGTAACGCGATGCGCTCATCCTGACCCTCAGTCGTTTTTTTTCGATGTTCCGCTTCTTGACCCATCATGACGGAAAAACAAACTTCCGGATGTGATTCGTAAACGTCGGATGCTTTCACCTGCTGAAACTCACGGATACGAGGAACGAGATTCCACGCTTGTTTACTGATCCCTTTGCCAACCAATGCCTGACTTCTTTCGTTCGCTTCCTCATATGTCGCTTCATGCAACACCTCTTGAATCGGTGGAGTGAAGACGGACGACTTTCGTTGACTGAGTTGACTCCGCATCCACGCATCACACGCTCGACTCGGATGGTCGACTGTCCCTAAATCTTTCGGCATATCCACAAAATGCATGGCATCCTCAATCAGCAATTCCTCTAATGACTCCGAAATCGTCAAGCAGAGAGAGATACTATCATAAGTGATTCGTACCCAGCCTCCACGTGCGCCATCAATTCCTACTCCTACCATGTCGTACCTCCTGTAACATCATCAACACGCCAAATACGGCGAGAAATACTGTACTCCCTAACCAAATCCGGTTCGGCCAAACCGTGTAGCAAAAGCCACACAGAATCGCCAAACCGATTAATATACCTGCTCTTATCGCTCCCACGATTCAATCATCCGTGCGAGTGTCCGAACCATGACACCAGTCGGCCCCTTCGGACCGAGGTCATTTGCTGCCGCACGTTCGCTCGTTCCTGCGATATCGAGGTGAAGCCACGGTGTATCGCCGACAAATTCGCCGACGAACGCGCCGCCGAAAATCATATGTCCGAAACGACCTGGTGAGTTGTTCAAGTCGGCAACTTCCGATTTTCTCACCTTGTCGATAAAGACATCAAAGTATGGCATCTGCCACACAAGCTCATTCGTTTCGCGACTCGCCGTTTCAAGTGAACGATAGAGCGTATCATCGTTCGTCAGACATCCTGTCACGTCTGTACCAAGTGCGACAAGTACACCGCCTGTAAGCGTAGCTACATCGATGATTGCTGTTGGCTCATACGTTTTCGCAAACGTGACCGCATCCGCTAGGACGAGGCGTCCTTCCGCGTCCGTATTTAACACTTCAATCGTTTTTCCGTTCATGGCCGTGATGACATCATCCGGTTTGAACGCGTCCCCAGAAATCATGTTGTCCGTCGCTCCAATGACTCCGATCACGTTCCGTTTTGGTCGCGTCAATCCGAGAGTCTCGAACAATCCAAGGACGGTAGCCGCGCCACCCATGTCCCCTTTCATCCCGACGATGCCATCTTTCGGCTTGATTGAATAGCCGCCCGTGTCGAACGTGACACCCTTTCCGACAACGGCAATCGGAGCTTCTTCCTCTGCTCCACGATACTCGAGTACAATCAATTTGGGTGGAATCGTCGAGCCTTGGTTGACGGCGAGCAATGCGCCCATACCGAGTCCTTCCATCTCTTCTTTTTCAAGAATGCGGTATTTGAAATCATGACGTTTTGCTAACTCGACTGCATAATCCGCAAGCGTTTCCGCTGTCAAAATATTGGCCGGCATCATCGTCAACGTACGGGCGACATTGACCCCTTTCCCGTAGGCGACACCCGTATCGATATCCGTCTGGTCCACGTCACCGAGCAATGTGATCGTCGGTTCTTCGACCGCCTCTTTTGGAGCAGACTTATATGTAGGATGTTCATACGTCGCCATTTCATACGCCTCTGTAAACATGCGTGCCGCACCATCCGTAAACGTATGAAGCGCCACAGCAACGTCCTTCAATCCACGGGTTTTCATTTGTTTCGCGACTTTCCCGAACCAGTTCCGGACGTTCTCGGTCGTGATGTCATTTCGTTGTCCGAGACCGACAAATAAGATACGAGTCGTCTCACCTGCGAATGTCGGGAGCACCGTCACTTCTCCTGTTTTCGTGGAGATGTCTCCTGATTGAATAAGCGTTTTGACGCGTCCATTAAACAACGCGTCGAGTCCTTCATCGATAGCATCAGCCGCTCCGATCCCGACGACGATTGTCTCGTAAGAATCGGTCCAATTTAATTGCGCAATTTGATACATATTGCCACTTCCCTTCTATATATATGGTAAGCATAACGAACTTCTCCAAAATAATGAAATAGTATGCGTAAGAGTCAAGAAATCTTCGAATTCATGGGCTATCTCCTCGTTGTGACGTTGTTTTATTTTATGATAGGATAAGAAAGTACGCAATCGGGCTTCTCTTCATCGTGAAGTGAGGCCAATTTGACTGGTCGAGGCTTCCCCTAGTCGTAGACCGTTGCTACTTTAACTTTCTTCGTTCTCGTTAGTTCTTTTTTCTTTTCGGGTATGAAGTAACGAGGCAGGAAAGTACACTATTTCTTTGAAAAGAGGGACTACGCTTATGTCACACATTAAAGGTATTGGTGCATCTGCAGGGATTGCAGTTGCAAAAGCATTCGTCATGGAGACACCTTCATTCGATATCCCATCACACAAGATTGAAGATGTCGCTGCAGAAAAAGCACGCTTCCAAGATGCAATCGCACAATCAAAAACGGAGCTAGAACAAATCCGCGAGCACACGCTTCGTGAACTCGGACCAGACAAGGCCGAGATTTTCTCAGCTCACCTTTTAATCGTTGAGGACCCAGAAATCGTATCGCAAGTGAACGATAAAATTGAAAGCGAAAACATGAACGCCGCGAAGGCGCTTGACGAAGTTGCCCAAACGATGATCATGATTTTCGAATCGATGGACAATGAGTACATGCGTGAACGTGCAGCTGACGTTCGTGACGTCACAAAACGTGTCATGGCACACATTCTCGGAGTGACATTCGTGACACCTGCATCAATCTCAGAAGAAGTCATCATCATCGCCGAAGACTTGACACCATCTGACACGGCACAACTTAACCGTAAATACGTCAAAGGGTTCGCGACAAACATCGGTGGACGTACATCACACTCCGCCATCATGTCACGCTCACTCGAAATTCCAGCGGTCGTTGGTACGAAAGTGGCCCTTGAAGAAATCAAAAACGGCGACCTCGTCATCATCGACGGGACAGAAGGTGACGTGTTCGTCAATCCTTCAGAAGAGCTCGTCAAAGAATACGAAGGGAAACGTGCTGATTTCGAGGCATACAAAGAAGAGTTGAAGCAACTCGTCAACGAAGAGTCTGTCACTGCTGACGGTCACAAAGTGAAGCTTGCAGCGAACATCGGGACACCGAACGACTTAGATGGCGTCTTGAAAAACGGTTCAGATGCAATCGGTCTTTATCGTACAGAATTCTTGTACATGGACTCTGAAACATTCCCGACTGAAGAAGAGCAGTACACAGCATACAAAACGGTTCTTGAAGGTATGGAAGGCAAGCAAGTCGTCATCCGTACACTCGATATCGGTGGCGACAAAGAATTGTCTTACCTCGACCTCCCGAAAGAGATGAACCCGTTCCTCGGCTATCGTGCGATTCGTCTTTGCCTCGAGGAAACAGATTTGTTCCGCACGCAACTTCGTGCCCTTCTCCGTGCGTCAGCTCACGGAAACCTCGCGATCATGTTCCCAATGATTGCGACACTTGAAGAGTTCCGCGCAGCGAAAGCCCTTCTTCTCGAAGAAGAAGCGAAGTTGAAAGAAGAAGGAATCGAAGTCGGTCAATATGAAACAGGGATGATGGTTGAAATTCCATCTACAGCTGTCATGGCGAAACAATTCGCAAAAGAAGTCGACTTCTTCTCAGTCGGTACAAACGACTTGATTCAATACACGATGGCGGCTGACCGGATGAACGAAAAAGTATCTTACTTGTATCAACCGTTCAACCCTGCCATCTTGAACCTGCTCCATAACGTCATCACAGAAGCACATAAAGCTGGCAAATGGGTCGGCATGTGTGGAGAGATGGCTGGAGAAGAGCTCGCGATTCCAATCCTTCTCGGCCTTGGACTCGATGAATTCTCGATGTCCGCTTCAAGCGTCCTTCGTGCACGTAGCCTCGTGAAGCGCTTGACGAAGACGGAAACAGAAGCAATCGTCAATGAAGTCCTCAACATGGACACAGCAGAAGATGTCGTGAACTTCCTTAGCGAAAAGTTCGACATCAAAAAATAACGTCAAAAATCCTTCTCTCGAGCGAGAGAAGGATTTTTTGCGTACTTGATTAAAAATCAAAATCGTCCGGATCCGGTCCGACACGTTTATGCTCGTCGAATGCATCGATTCGTTCCATTTGTTCTAGACTCAACTCAAAATCGAATACGCTGAAGTTCTCTTCGATTCGATGTGGTTTGATCGATTTTGGAATGATGACCCACCCCGTCTGAAGATGCCACCGTAACATCACTTGAGCGACGGAACGATTAACTTCTTTCGAGACCTCTACTAAAGTCTGCTCTTCGAACAGCCCACCTTGCATGAGCGGTGCCCAAGCGACCGGTACGATGCCGTGCTCAGTCATATACGATGCTAATTCGGTTTGACGAAGCAACGGATGCCGCTCGACTTGGTTCACGGCTGGAACGAGTTCACTGTTTGCAGCCAATGTCTCCAGGTGATGAATCTGGAAGTTACTCACTCCGACCGCTCCGACACGTCCCTCTCGATACAACGTTTCAAGCGCACGCCAAGAGTCGACAATTTTGTCTTCTACCGGCCAATGTATCAAGTACAAATCCAATTGATCTAATCCAAGACGAACGAGCGACGCCTCATAGGCGGCGATAGCGGCGTCGTAACCTTGATCGGCGTTCCATAGCTTCGATGTGATGAATAGATCGTCCCGGGAAATATTCGCCATCTCCATTCCTTTTCGAATTCCGATTCCGACACCTTCCTCGTTCTCATAAACAGCTGCCGTATCGATGTGGCGGTATCCTTGACGAATCGCTTCCACGACGGCATCGATGACCGTATCTCCGTCCTCTACTTTAAAGACGCCAAGTCCGATGGTAGGAATGGCTTTCTGACCGTGATTCAACTCTATAGATTGTTTCATTTGTACCCCTTCTTTCGTGAGAATTCTTCTTCACTATAATCGGGATTCTCACTTTCCGGAATAGGGCACATTGAAGTAACTACACAAAAAAACCGCTCCTTTGTCAGGAGCGGCGTAATACGGTGTTTATTCTGGTCCTCTGTCATCGGCTCTAAAATCGAGCGCTTCCCCTGCCACAACCGTCTCACCGAACGGTACGACGACGACTTTTCCGTCTCCGTTCGTCCAAATGATCGGTGTGATCAGTGACGGCACTTTATCTCGAATCGCACTGAGGTCAACTTCGAGAAGGACGTCTCCCGCTTCGACCCGGGCGCCTTCTTCGACTTTTGCCGTAAATCCTTCCCCTTTTAAATTGACCGTATCGAGACCGACGTGAATCAATAGTTCTCGTCCATCGTCAGCTAAGATACCGATTGCATGTTTCGTCGGGAAGAATGTCGTGATTTGACCCGTCACCGGCGAAACGACCTGACCGGAGCTCGGTTCAATGGCAAATCCTTCACCCATCATGCGACCGGAGAAGACTTGGTCCGGTACTTCATCGAGTGAGAGCAACACGCCTGACATCGGGGCCAAGAAGCGATGGTCGGCTTGTTCAGCCGCCTCCGGTGTGATGACGGCCTTCTCTACTTTTTCTTTTGGTTTATATTCGCCACCTTCAATGATAGTCGCGATTTGCGATTTGAGCGTATCGGATTTTGGTCCGAAGATGGCTTGAATGTTATCGCCCACTTCCAAGACTCCGGCGGCACCTAGATCTTTCAGAAGATCTTTGTCGACTTGTTTCACATCATTGACTGTGACACGAAGACGCGTAATACATGCATCCAAGTGTTTGATGTTTTCAGGTCCACCGAGTCCGACAAGTACCTCATAAGGTAAGTCGTCTCCGATACCGTCTCGATCCGCTTTCGCCCCTGTTTGAACATCTCGACCCGGAATTTTCAGGTCAAACTTCGTAATGGCAAAACGGAACCCGAAGTAATAGATGACCGCAAAGACGAGACCGACCGGGATGACGAGCCACCATGCCGTTCGGTTCGGTAAGACACCGAATAACAGATAGTCAATGAGACCACCAGAGAACGTCATCCCAATCTTGACGTTGAGTAAATGCATCGTCATGAAGGAGAGGCCGGCAAAGACGGCGTGAATCCCGAAGAGAAGTGGTGCGACGAAGACGAATGAAAATTCAACCGGTTCGGTAATCCCTGTCAAGAACGACGTAAGAGCTGCCGAGAAGTAGAGACCTTCGACGTCTTTCCGACGTTCTTTCGGAACCGTGTGGAACATGGCGAGACAGGCAGCCGGTAGTCCGAACATCATGAATGGGAATTTCCCGGTCATATATGTCCCGGCTGTGAATTCGACACCGTCACGAAGTTGTGCGAAGAAGATCCGCTGGTCCCCTTGCACGAGATCTCCCGCTTTGTTCGTATACTCCCCGAATTGGAACCAAAACGGAGAATACCAAATATGGTGAAGACCGAACGGAATCAAGGAACGCTCTACCAATCCAAAGATAAATGCTGATAACGCAACGTTTGCCTCAATGACCGTACTTGAGAATGTATTGATGGCATTCCCAATCGGTGGCCATATATACGCGAGTGCAATCCCGAGAATCAAACTGAACGCGGCCGTCGCAATCGGGACGAACCGTTTTCCTGCAAAGAACCCTAAGAAATCTGGCAACTTGATGTTGAAATACTTGTTGTACGCATACGCTGCAACAAGACCTGCGATAATACCCCCGAATACCCCCATTTGGAGTGTCGGAATACCAAGAACGGTTGCATACTGCGGGTCACCTTGAGCGATTTCCGCGGTAATCCCATTCCACGTGCTGATGACTTTGTTCATGATCAAATAACCGACAATGGCTGCAAGACCTGCAACCCCATCCCCGTTCGCTAGGCCGATTGCGACCCCGACAGCGAACAGCAAACCTAAGTTTGCGAAGACGATGTCCCCGGCATCCGTCATGACTTGCCAAATCAGGACAAGTGAGTCATTTGCCAGAAACGGGAGTAAATCAACGAGGTCCGGGTTTTGAAATGCGGTACCAAACGCCAAGAGAAGACCGGCTGCCGGTAAGATCGCAACCGGAAGCATGAGTGCTTTCCCGACCCGTTGTAAAACACCAAACACTTTCTTCCACATCATGGTTCCCTCCTTTGTCAGAATACTTACTTTTTCCCTCTAACGTTTGGATGAAACCGTTTCATATAAAAAGAAAAGACCAACCCCGAAGGATTGGTCTAGGTCATCAATTAGTTTGCTTTCTTCTCGTTACCTGAAGCGATGACCGCTTGAATTTCTGATTTCAATGCGTCCGAACGTGGTCCGAAGATGGCTTGAATGTTGTTACCAACTTCAAGGACACCAGATGCGCCAAGACGTTTCAACTCATCTTTGTTGACTTGGTTCTTATCTTTTACTTCGACACGAAGACGTGTGATACATGCATCGAGGTGCTTGATGTTTTGTGAGCCACCAAGACCGACGAGGATATCTTGTGCAAGTTCTGAACCAGTAGCTGTTGATTGTTCAACAACCTCATCTTCACGACCTGGTGTTTTGAGGTTGAATTTGCGGATAACGAAACGGAATCCGAAGTAGTAAACAACTGCGAACACGAGACCGACTGGAATGACGAGCCACCAAGCCGTACGACCTGGAAGAACACCGAAGAGCAAGAAGTCGATCAAACCACCAGAGAACGTCATCCCGATCTTAACGTTCAAGAGGTGCATCGTCATGAACGAAAGACCCGCGAATACTGCGTGTACTGCGAAGAGAAGTGGTGCGACGAACAAGAATGAGAACTCGATTGGTTCTGTGATACCAGTCAAGAACGATGTAAGGGCAGCAGAAGCCAAGAGACCACCGACAACCGCTTTACGCTCAGGACGTGCTTCATGGTACATTGCGAGTGCTGCTGCAGGAAGACCGAACATCATGAATGGGAATTTACCAGTCATGAACGTACCTGCTGTCAATTCAGCGCCATCACGAATTTGTGCGAAGAAGATCGCTTGGTCACCACGAACGACGTTACCCGCTGCATCTGTGTATGAACCGAATTCAAACCAGAATGGTGAATAGAAGATGTGGTGAAGACCGAACGGAATCAATGAACGTTCGATTAATCCGAAGACAAATGCTGCCAACGTACGGTTTTCATTCAACATGAAGTTAGAGAATGAGTTCAATCCGTGTTGAACTGGTGGCCAGATCAAGAGCATAACCAAACCAGCAACGACAGCTGCTACTGCTGTTACGATTGGAACGAAACGTTTACCAGCGAAGAAGCCAAGGAACTGTGGCAATTCAATATTGAAGTACTTGTTATAGGCCCATGCGGCGATGAGACCCATGATGATCCCTCCGAATACCCCTGTTTGGAGTGTTGGGATACCGAGTACGTTCGCGTATGCTGGGTCACCTTGAGCCAACACATCAGGTGTGAGTTCGAGCCAAACACCCATAACTTTGTTCATGATCAAGAATCCAACGATTGCGGCAAGTCCGGCAACCCCGTCACCAGCTAAACCGATGGCGACACCGACTGCGAACAAGAGCGCCAAGTTCGAGAAGATGATTCCACCTGCTTGCTCCATCAATTGAGCGAATTTCACAACGCCTTCGTTTGTTAACCAACCAGCGCGTGATGTAAGTTGTGGGTTTTGCATTGCGTTACCGAATGCAAGAAGAAGACCGGCTGCCGGCAAGATTGCAACTGGAAGCATAAGTGCTTTACCGACTTTTTGAAGAACACCAAAAATCTGCTTAAACATCAACATTTCCTCCTTTTTTTAAGTACGTATAAACAATATGATAGCGATGTAGATGTCAGACAACCGACGTATCTAAACGTTTTCATAAATCACGTTTATAAAAACAGAAAAGGCATGAATAAGGATAGAACGTAGACCTCTCCCAAAGAGAAATCACATAACGTTCCACTCCTTACTCATGCCTGATCGAATCAGTAACACGTAAGACACGTGGTATCATTTATCTACTTGTTAGGCGCTGGAGATGCATCGTCAAGTATGTCGCTTCACCTCGTGGGACCGGACGCTTTAATTCGCGTTCCATGATACCCATCAGCTCCCAAGCAGTACTATAGCATAGCGGATATTCGTCGCGCAACACCTTTTCAATTTTTTGTGGTGCCTCGACCGTCTCACCCGTCGCAACCCGCTCAACGGCGTACCTTAAGTGCCGAAGTAAGCGCTTATAATCGAGTGAAGTTCGGTCCATTTTTACGTTCAAACGACTTTCAATCGTTTGGACAATCTGCCCGATGATTTGGTTATGGCGATTGACCTCGAGAACATTTTTAAACGTCGTCGCCGAATGGATATGAAGGGCAATGAATCCAGTCTCCGCATCCGGGAGCAAAACATTCAATCGTTCATGGAACATATCGACGATTCGTTCCGCGAGCGCAAACTCGTTTGGATAGAGTGATTCCGTCTCGAGTAAAAACGGATTCGTCACTTCCATCCCTTGCTCGATTCGTTTCATCGTGAAGAACAAGTGGTCGGTCAAGCCGATATGGATGTGCTCATCCACTTTCTTGCCCGTACTCGTCTCAATGAAGCCGACAATCTCTTGCATGAACGCAATGAAGTCCTCGTCGACATGTTTGACGAGTTCCTGATATTGAGATTGCTCTTCTTTATCTGTCAGTTGATACACTTTCTCCGGGACGCTGGCCGGGTCGACGAGGTCGCCTGGTTTTTTGCCAAAGCCAATCCCCTTCCCGAGTAGAATGACTTCCGGATCCGTATCATGTTGACAAATGACAACGCTATTATTCAACACTTTTTTGATCGTATACATCGGTAATGTCATTCGCATCGCATCCCTTACTAAAAATCGTTTCGCTATCTAGTATATCGGTTCATGCCCTAAAAAAGTAGGGACAAAACAAAAAAGGCGAACATTTCTGTCGCCAATTAAAACATTGAATAACCGCTCTTTCGTAAGAAACGAATCGTCACACCAGCTAGAATTGCACCGAGCAATCCAAAGCCGAGCATGAATAGATCGAGAACCTGCAATCCGACGAGTCCTTTATAGACACTCGTAAGTGCGGTCGATGTCTCGGTCACGTAACTCGAAAGTTTGACATTATCAATCATCATGATGACAAAAATTGGATAAATGAACACGAGTGTCCATGTCTTTTTAAGTAACATATTCAAAATGAAGCCGATGCTGAAGAAAATCGTCATATATAAAACGGCCCCAATGACTGCTTGGATAATATGCATGTGTTGCCCCCCTTGTCCGCTCTCCATTATACAAAATTTCAACCAATCAGGTCAAAGAACTTCGCACGACAATTTCTAAAGAAAAACAGCCCGTTCTGAATCAGAACGAGCCGTACAAGAATGAAAATTAGAACTTCCCTTTTTTAAGGACAAGGCCATATTTTTTCAATTCGATGAAGTGTTTGTTATCGATCACTTTCTTCATGAATGACGCGTTGCGACCGAAGATTTTTTTGCCCATCACGATTCCGATTCCATCGTTGTGTCCGAGTGAAGCGACTGTTCCCTTGCTTTCGTAAGTGAACTTCGAAGTCGATTTACCGTTGATGAGTGCCGCAATGTTTTTCGCTACGTTGTGCGCTTGTTGTGTTGCGATTTGTGCCGTCGGTGGGTACGGACGGTTTGATGCTGGGTCCATGACCGCTGAGCAATCACCGATGATGAAGACGTTATCGTGACCTGGCGCACGGTTGTCCGCTTCGACCATCACACGGTTACGAACGGCTTCGAATCCTGATTTTTCAACGATTGGGCTACCACTCACGCCACCTGTCCAAATGATTGTGTTGGCGTGGATCGTTTCAGTCGTGTCACCTTGAAGTGGACCAAATGTGACAACACCTGGCTCAACACCTTTGATGCCGTTACCAAGTTTCATCTCGACACCGTTACGCTCCAACCATTTCTGTGCGTATGTTGTGAGTTCTGGATCGAATCCTGGAAGAACTGTTGGCGCTGCTTCAATGTTGACGATGCGAACCGCTTCGCGTGGAACGTCATATTGTTTGCAAAGTTCAGGGATCCGGTTGACGATTTCACCGAGGAATTCGATTCCTGTGAATCCAGCACCACCGACAACGATCGTCACGTACGAGTTGTCTGAAGAACCGTTTGTTTTATATTGAGCGAATGAATATTCGATGTGTTCTTTAATTTTACGAACGCTGTTCAACGAACTGATTGTCATGGCGTTTTCTTTCAAGCCCGGGATACCGAACGTCTCAGGTACGCCGCCGAGACCGATGACGACATAGTCGTATTCAACGACAGATCCATCTTCAAGCATCACTTGATTTGCAGCAGTATCGACGCGATCGACGATCCCTTTGACAAGTTTCACACGTGATGGGTTCACAATGTCGTTAATGTAAATGCGTGCTTGGTCTGGGTTCATCGTTCCAGCAGCTGGTTCGTGAAGCCAAGTTGTTTGGTAATGATAATCGTGTTTGTTGATGAGCGTGATGTTCGCATCACCTGCAGCGAGTGTCTTTTGAAGGTTGACAGCTGTGATGAGTCCACCAAAGCCCGCGCCAAGAATAACAATGTTAGGTCGTTTCATGTTCATTTCCACCTTGTTTAAAGTTTTGTTTTTTTGAACAACCATGTTGTGTGTTTCTTCACATAGATGTTCACAATAAAGCCTTTTCTTGTTCAACGTCTGTTCACAATTGCTTCTGTTCCATTGTACGCTCTTTATATTGAATTCTCAATGGAAAAGCTTATCTTCTTGAATTTTTTTTGAAAGTGTTGCATGTTTGTACTGAATGGATTTAATTCAATAAACTTACTATAATAGATGTATACGCTTTGAGGAGGAATTCGATGAAGACGACGAAAGATGTAATCATCATCGGTGGCGGCCCTGTCGGACTGTTCACCGCATTTTATGCAGGCATGCGCCAACTCGATACGACGTTGATTGAAAGCTTACCGCAACTCGGTGGCCAATTGTCGACGCTCTATCCTGAAAAATATATTTATGATATTGCCGGTTTCCCGAAAGTGAAGGCACAAGACTTGATCGATCAGTTAAAAGCACAAGCAGATCAATTCGAACAAGATTACCGTCTCGGTGAAACGGTTGAAACGGTGGAACGTCTCGAGGACGGCACGTTCGTATTGACGACAAACAAGGAAGAGTACCACACAAAAGCAGTCATCATCACTGCCGGAAACGGTGCCTTCTCGGCTCGTCCTCTCGGGCTCGATGGTTGCGAAGATTACGCCAACCTTCATTACTTCGTCGACAATATGGAGAAATTCCGTGATCGCCGTGTCATGATCGCCGGTGGTGGCGATTCAGCCGTCGACTGGGCACTCATGCTAGAAGGCATCGCGAAAGAAGTACACATCGTTCACCGTCGTGACCGTTTCCGCGCTCACGAACATACGGTCGAACAGATGAAGGCATCGACGATCAACGTCCTCACGCCTTATAACATCGAGTCACTTTCAGGCGAGACACACATCGAATCTGTCGAATTGACGGATAAAGATGGCGAGTCAAAAATCGTTGAAATCGATGATTTGATTTGTAACTACGGATTCGTGTCATCGCTCGGTCCTATCAAGAACTGGGGAATGGAATTCGAGAAAAACACGATCCGCGTTGACTCCCGTATGGAAACGACAGTCGCTGGTATCTTCGCTTGCGGTGATATCGCCACATACGAAGGGAAAGTAAAATTGATTGCGACTGGGTTCGGTGAAGCCCCAATCGCCATCAACCAAGTGAAGCAACTTGTGGACCCGACCGCTCGTCACCCACAACACTCGACATCTGTATTTGCCGGGAAATAATTGAAGACGCTTCTGTGGACCACATCCACAGAAGCGTTTTTTTATCTTTTCATCGTTTGAACGATGACCCGATCGATCCAGTCATCGAGTTGCGTGAATACAAAGCCCGCCTTCTTCGCCTCAGCGATTGACATATAATAGTCGACATCCGAATCATATGGGGACGACTCCCCATCTTTTATGATCTGGACAGGTTTTCCGACGTGTTGACCGATCCGTTCCATCAAAGCCCCCATGGAGATGAGACCATCACTCGCCGCATTGAACGGTCCTGTCACATTCGCACGTCCGACCCATTCTAGGAAGGCAGCCGCTTCCGTACTCGAAATGAAGCCCATTTTCGCTTCCGGATGATGCAAGACAACCGGTTCCTCATTCCGAATGGCATCCACATAAAATTTGAGTCGATCTGTATAGTCATCTGGTCCGAGTACAATCGGTAAGCGAACGGTCGCGACTGGGAACGAGGCGCGATGGAAGAAGAATGACTCCGCCTCCCGTTTCCCTTGCCCGTAGTCATGCTCGGCTTCGAGATGGTATTCGTAATGGAGCGGATTAAAGTCGCTCTCTTTCAAATCAGGTCCCGGTGCATAAACCGACATCGTCGACGTCAGCACATATTTCCCGACTTTGTCCATGAACGCATCCGAGGCGATTTTTGCCTGATACGGCGTAAAACAAATATTGTCATAGACGAGATCGTACCGTTCCCGTGCCAAGTCTTTCATCGTCGCGACCGATTGCCGGTCTCCTTTGACCGATCGAATCCCTTCGGCTTCCGGTACTTGTAGTTGCCCCCTCGTCACAATCGTCACATCATCCCCCGCCTCAGCGAGTCGCAAGGCAAGTCGTTTCCCAAAATAACGCGATCCTCCAAAAATCAATACTTTCCTCATCACCCTAACCCCCTTCAATGCGATTCTCTTTCCTACATTCCCTTTCCCCGACGTTCCGTAACTGGTCGAATCGCACAAAAAAGACTATGGTTTCCCATAGTCCGAAAGGGTTAGCATTCACCTGGTGTACCTGCGTTCGTTGCCGTGCGGAAACTCGAGCCACAACCACATGTGGCGATGGCATTCGGATTTTTAATCGTGAAGCCTCCACCGAGCATAGACTGCTTGTAGTCAATCTCTAGCCCATCGACGACCCCATGATCTGCTTCTGCAACGATGACACGGACGCCATGATGGTCGAATTGAACGTCTTTGTCCGTCTTTTCCTCATCAAAGCCCATTCCGTATGAAAGTCCTGTACATCCGCCACCTTGAACTTTAACCCGCAAGTATTGCGCATCCGGACGTTCGGTCTGCTTCATCATCTCTTGCACTTGAAGTGCGGCTGACTCTGTTAAATGAATCATCTGAACTCCTCCTTATTTTATCTTCAATTCAAGTCAATTGACTTGTCATCTTGTAGATTATCTTGTATAACTAAACTGTAACAAAAAAAATTAAATCGTTCCATCTTCGGGGCAGGGTGAAATTCCCGACCGGCGGTATTGAAGAATTTATTCTTCTCAGCCCGTGAGCGAGCAAGGCGTTGCTTGCTGATTTCGTGAGATTCGAAAGCCGACAGTATAGTCTGGATGGGAGAAGATGGCGGCATCCGACCGATATCCGGATGTTTTCTTTGACGTGGACTTTCCCACCTCGGAAAACATCTATTTCGTATGCGCGTAAACTCTCCCGATTGTCTTCATTGCAATCGGGTTTTTATATGCGACGGGTGCCATTCATCGAGGAGCGACCTAAAGGAGAGATTCTGATGAAAACTACGCGTAACAAACGACTGACAACAATGGTGACTTTGGCGATGCTCGGGACGATCTCGTTCGTACTCATGCTATTCAACTTCCCGCTCCCATTTTTACCGCCATTCCTCAAAGTGGACTTTAGTGACATTCCCGCACTCATTGCCGGAATCGTCTTCTCCCCACTCGCAGGAGTCGTGGTCGTCGGATTGAAAAACGTCTTGTACTACGTCTTTAACGGTGGCGGTGTCCCAGTCGGAGAAGTCGCAAACTTCTTCGCAGGTGTCGCATTCATGTACCCGGTCGCTTGGTTCTACCATAAGCGCAAGTCGAACAAAGCACTCGCTTCTGGATTACTTGCTGGGACAATCACAATGGCACTCAGCCTCGCTATCTTAAACTATCTCGTCATCTTGCCAGCTTACGCCTTCTTCTTCGGAATGGCAGACATGGCCGACCCGGCCGTGAAAACGGACCTTGTCCTTTACGGGATCTTACCGTTCAACTTGATTAAAGCGATCTTGATCAGTGCGCTCTTCGTCCCACTCTTCTTGAAATTGAAGCCGTGGATCGAACGTCAGCGCGTACAACTTCAAGCATAACCGATATACGTGCATCTGGGCTTTGCCTAGGTGCTTTTTTTAATCACATCATAAGGAGGTCATTTCATCATGGTAGATGAACAGAACTTGATTCATTTTCTAAAACAAGACGCTGAGCTTATGCAGCATCTCCATACCGTCGCCCGCCTCGATTTACCCGATTGGTGGATTTGTGCGGGATACATTCGGGCAAAAGTGTGGACCACCTTCATGGATACGAAACATCGACTGAGACGGATGATGTGGATGTGATTTATTTCGACCCGAACCAACCAGATGAAGCAGTCGAGAAAGAACTTGAACAGCGATTAATTCGCTTCACTCCAAACGTACCTTGGTCCGTCAAAAACCAAGCAAGGATGCATCATGTGAACCACCTACCACCATATACGTCATCGGTCGATGCGTTAGCGCACTTCCCCGAGACCGTGACCGCGATTGGGGTACGTCTCCAAGCGGACGATTCACTCACCCTCGCCACCCCTTACGGAATTCAAGATTTAGTCACCATGAACATAAAACCGACACCACTTTTCGATTCGAGCACTTCAAAGCACTCCATTTACCAGAAGCGTTTAAAGGAAAAGAACTGGCCCGCCAAATGGCCAAACATAACTATACATACATCCTCCTCATACTAAAAAACGCGATCACCGAAGTGATCGCGTTTTCTTTTACCGATTAAAGAAGAAGTCCAGCCAATGTAGCTGACATTAAGTTAGCAAGCGTACCTGCGAGAATCGCGAGAACACCCATACGTGCGATGTCGCCACGACGGTTTGGTGCCATACCACCAAGACCACCGAGAAGGATCGCGAGTGACGAGATGTTTGCGAAACCACAAAGTGCGAATGCAATCATCGCTTCTGTACGAGCTGACAAATCACCAGAACCGATGATTGGCGCGAACTCAGAGAAGGCAACGAATTCGTTCAAGACTAGTTTTTGACCAAGGAAGCTACCGAATTGTACAGCATCAGCCCATGGTACACCGATTACGAATGCGAGTGGTGCGAAGACGTAACCGAGAATCAATTCGAGTGACAAGCTATCAAATCCAAAGAGTCCACCGACCGAACCGAGAATCAAGTTAACGAGCGCAATCAATGAAACGAATGCGAGAAGCATCGCACCGACGTTCAATGCAAGGAAGAGACCGTCAGAAGCACCACGTGCCGCTGCATCGACGAAGTTCGCCGCTCTGTCTTCTTCATCTTCTACAATTTCGATGTCATCATCATACTCTTCTGTTTCTGGCACGATGATTTTCGCGAACAAGAGACCAGCTGGTGCTGCCATGAAGCTCGCTGCGAGCAAGTATTCGAGTGGTACACCGAGTGCTGCGTATCCAGCAAGTACAGAACCGGCAACTGATGCGAGACCCCCGACCATAACTGCGAAGAGCTCAGACTGTGTCATTGTAGGAAGGTACGGCTTGATGACAAGCGGTGCTTCCGTTTGACCGACGAAGATGTTCGCTGTTGCTGAAAGTGACTCTTTACGTGACGTACCAAGTGCTTTCGCGAGGGCAGTACCGAGGATACGGATGACCCACTGCATAACCCCAAGGTAGTAAAGCAATGCGATTAATGATGACATGAAGATGATGATCGGAAGAACTTGGAATGCGAAGACGAAGTTGTCGCCACCGACTGCTGTTCCGAATACGAAGGCAATCCCGTCACCGGCTGTGTTCAAGATAGCTTGAACCCCGCTCGAGATCCATTCAAGTGCCTTACGTCCCCATGCCGTATACAAGACGAGGAATGCAAATGCGAATTGAACAGCAAATGCTGCCAAGACCGTGCGCCATTTAATGGCTTTACGGTTGGTAGAGAAGATGTAAGCGATTGCAATTAGTGCCAAAATACCAACCACACTCATGATTTTCATTGATGTTGTGCTCCTTTCATATTAAACAAAGCGATTATATGTGTCATACCCGAAAAGAGATGTGCCCTACCGTTTGAAACGCTTTCTTTTTCTCCGTTGTTAAACGTCAGACAACCTACATTCGAACCTCTTAGAATATAACATCCCTTTTTTTAAAATGCAACGGGTGAAATAAAAAAGTTTGAGGTCATCCCTCAAACTTTTTACCATGCCATCTCTTCAATTTTTTCATACACTTTCGTCACAAGTTCTTCAGGTGTTTCACCCGTCACGACTTCCCCGTCGACAAGGCAAAAGAGATCAAGGGAACAGACACCACAGTAGCCTGTACAGCCATATTCGACCACATCAAGGTCTGGATCGGATTCTAATTTAGCCCGGGCAATCTGTGAGCCCATCGCCAAATTCGAGGCACAAAATTCGATGATTGGATTCATCATATATGTCACCGTCTTTCTATATGTGAATTATCGGAAAATGGTTCTTCTACGGCAGATTATAACATGATACAGTTGAAGAGTAACAAAGGGGGATTATTATGCGCAAATTAGTCGTCTTGGGAGGCGGTTACGGGGGAATGCGTGTCATCGAGAGAGTACTTGGACATCAGTTACAAGACATCTCGGTCACGCTCGTCGATCGCTTGCCTTATCATGGATTAAAAACAGAGTATTACGCACTGGCCGCAGGAACGGTCTCGGACCGCGATATTCGCATCGACTTTCCGGAAGAAATTGATTACATATACGGACAAGTCACGGACATCGACACCGAAGACAAGATGGTTCTGCTCGCGAGTGGAGAAAAAGTGCCTTATGATGACCTCGTCATCGGACTAGGCTGTGAAGACAAATACCACAACGTTCAAGGGGCTGCGGAGTTCACGTACAGTATTCAAACACTTGAAGAGTCACGTAAGACACAACAAGCCATCAACGGTCTACGACCAGGCTCGGTCGTTTCTGTCGTCGGTGCCGGACTATCCGGTGTCGAACTCGCAAGTGAATTGCGTGAGAGCCGTCCTGATTTGACGGTCCGTTTGTTCGACCGTGGACCTTCGGTGCTCTCGTTCTTATCCAATCGTGTCTCGATGTACGTTCAGTCGTGGTTCGAGGAACACGGCGTCGAAGTCATCAACAACGCCAATATTACACGCGTCGATGCCGATGGTTTATGGAACCATGAAGACTTGTTCCCGTCTGACTTGACCGTTTGGACGGCCGGGATTCAACCGGTGGCCGTTGTACGTAATCAAGGTTGGGAACTTGATGGGGGCGGACGTGTGAAGTTGACAGAACATCATTTCGTCCCGGGACTCCCGGACGTATTTGTCGTTGGTGACAATGCAAGCTTGCCATATGCACCATCCGGACAACTCGCAGAAGCTCAGGCCGAACAAATCGTCCAAGTTCTTCTTTGTAAGTGGAAGGGACTGTCTTATCCGGAGTTACCAGACATCAAACTGAAAGGGACGCTCGGTTCCCTCGGGAAGAAGGCTGGCTTTGGGGTGTTCATGGGGAAACAATCACTCACCGGTAAAGTCGCCCGACTATTGAAGTCCGGCATCCTTTGGAAACATAAAGTCATTAAATAAACAGGAAAGAGTGGCAGTCGCCGGACTGCCACTCTTTTTATAAACGTTGTGCGGTATCCATTAACTGTGTCGATGACGTTGCAATTTGTGTCGTCGCCCGCTTGAGCTCGGCAATCGACTCTACGATTTCATCAATGTCTCCAGCGAGACTGCCCATCTGTCCGTCGGCGTGTTCCGAATCGCCCGAGATTTGGAGGAAGGCATCTGTCACTTGATTGATTCGTCCCATCGTCTGCTTCATCTCTTGCTCGGTTGAGAGGACTCGGCTTGATGTCTCTTCCATCTGATTCGTTAGCCGCTTCACCAAATCTTCGACTTCTTCCGCTGCTTGTTTTGACTGACTCGCAAGCGTTCGTACTTCTGATGCGACGACTTGGAATCCTTTTCCTTGCTCTCCTGCCCGTGCCGCTTCAATCGCAGCATTCAAACTGAGTAGGTTCGTCTGATTGGCGATTTGTTTGACTGAATCTGCAATCGTCATGATCTCATTCATCAATCTTTCAAGTGCCTTGATCTCTTGAGCAGAATCGGACAGGTCCCGTGCAATCTCGTCAAGTCGTCCCGTCTCTGATAAAATCGTATCTTTCCCGCTCACCGAAGAGTGAAGTACCGTCCTAAGTTTTGTCTGCGTCAGTGAACTTGAATGCTTCATATCATCTGCCCGTTCATTCATCGACTGAAAACTGGCCATGACCTCTTGGGAGAGGGCTGCCAAATCTTCACTCGCCTGTTGGATCGTCTGACTGATTTCATCTTTCACGTGCTGCATCTGGTCACGGACAACGTCCGCTTCATCATCAAACATCTCGAGGACGATTTGTTGCTCGAAGTTAAAGATTTTTGAGACGGCCATCATAAGTTTCATTTTCGAGTCCGCATCGAGCTGCTCATGTTGAATCGATAAGACGAGCGTCTCAAATATTTTTTGAAAGGCAGCCATATACCACTTCCCTTTCAGACCGATCAGATAATGACGTTTGGCGATGGCAAGTCGTCGGTCGATATATGCTTCATTCAACTTCCCTTCAAACATTTCCATAATATGATTGGAAAGGGTCAATTTTAATTTGTCCGAAGACGAATGTTGCCGAATCAAGTCTTTCATCTCGTCAATCTTTTCAAGCTCTTCATAAAACACATCAACTAACCGGGGTGTCAGTTGACGCAGTTCCTGTTGATAAGCACGCAGATAGGCGAGATCTTCACGTTCGAGGCGAATCAACTGACGTTGTCGTTCCAACTCATCCGGTAAATCGATCAACAAGTGCTCCATTTGGGACGAGGTGTCTAAATGGATTGGCATATTTCGTTTTCGGGCAAACATTGAACAGTCCTCCTTCAGTAATGGATTCGAATCAATTTTCAAAATATTATAAAAATTATACAGGTTATGTTCAGTTTAGCTCGTTAGTCAAAAGTTGTAAAATCGTTTTCGAAAGAATAGGTAAACAAAAAACGAACCTTGCAACCGCATGGTCCGTCATTAACTATTCACTTTCATGATTGAAATACTACGGTTGAATTAATTTTGTTTTGCTTCAATCGCCGCGTACACTTTTCGTAATTGAACGACCCCTTCGTCAATCACTTCCCCGTCGAGCAAGACGAGCGGATAAAACCACTCATCGTCTTTAAGCGCCTGGGCAAACTCATCTTCACTCTGTTCGAAATCGATGTACTCGAACGAAAAGGACTGTTCCGGATACTTGCGTCCGAGCGCACTTTGCAACCATTCATACGTCTCGGTCGAACTCGGCGCGCCGACGCAACTGGCACATTGAACCTCTGCCCCATATACTGTAATTTTCATCTTCATTCCCCCTCGAAACCATTATACAAAAATCTCCCCTTCTCTCGATGACGAAACGCTCAGCGTAAATGATTGAGAAACACTCTCAAACTTGCTAGAATAAAGTAGAACGAGAAAGGGGTAGATACCATGGAAATGTTTGATCAAGTCCAAGAAGTGCTCGATAAATTGCGTCCGTTCTTGCTTCGTGACGGCGGAGACGTCGAACTCGTTGATGTGGAAGAAGGCATCGTCAAGCTCCGTTTGATGGGTGCTTGCGGCAGCTGCCCGTCTTCAACAATCACGCTTAAAGCCGGTATTGAGCGTGCGCTCATCGAAGAAGTACCAGGCATTGTCGAAGTAGAACAAGTATTCTAAGCAAAAAGGGAGACATGTGTCATCCCTTTTTTTCGTGCTTCCATTCATCTAGACTCTCAACCATGTAGGTTGGGAGTTTTTCTTGTTCCTGAACAAATGCTGGACCGTGCACACCCGAGTTGACGTGAAGGGTACGAATCCCACCATTGATTCCAAATAGAATATCCGTATGATAGTTGTCCCCGACCATCACGACATCCTCTTTCGTCAACCCAATCATGTCGAGCGCGATATCGATCATGACCGGTTCCGGCTTCCCGATGAAGAACGGTTCTTTCTCGGTCGTCACCGTCAATACGGATGTGAGTGCACCGTTCCCTGGTAAAAATCCACGTTCTGTCGGGATGGCGATATCCCCATTCGTCGAAATGAATCGGGCTCCTGACCGAATGGCGATCGCCCCTCGCGCCAACTTCTCATACGTGATGTGACGGTCGAGACCGATGACCACATAATCCGCTTTCGGTTCATCCGTGACGTGAAATCCACGAGATTCAAGAGCGAGTCGCAGTCCATCTTCTCCAATCACATAAACGCTCGCCCCCGGAGACATCTTCTCAATATAAAAAGCCGTCGCCATCGCACTCGTCAAGACGTTCTCCGCCTTCACATTTGCCCCCATTGAAATCAATTTATCCGCAATCTGTTGTTGCGTCATTGAGGCGTTATTCGTGACGAATAAGTATGGCACGCCCGTCGCTTCTAACTCGTTGACGAAATCAACGGCCGCTTGAACGGGCTCCGTTCCGGCATACATCGTACCATCTAAATCAAATAAATATCCTTTAATCGGTTCCATCCAATCACTCGCTTTCTGGTAAGAATGCGGACACTGGTCCAAGTTCGACCTCTAAATAGTGACGAACTTGCGTGGAGAACGCTGTAAAATCTTGTTTTGACGTCTTCACCCATTCATCAAAGCGTGACGCGTCGGCATCGACGAACTCACGGACATAGTACGCACGCAATCCAACGAGTGCTTTGGTTGCATTACCCGTCTTTTCATCGAGCACACGTTCATCGAGTAAAATGTCGACAATATCTTCATAGCTACCCGGGTCTCGCATGATGAATCCGTCAATCATCGAGTTCCCTACATCGATGACCCCTTCCATCAGGAGGACAGCCATTCGTTGTTTCGCGAGTTCTACCGTGAACGCATCGCCGCTCAATTGGTCGGTATGTGCTAACATCTTCTCCATTTGTTCCAGTGTCTGATTAATCTTCTCTCTATTCACAAAATACATGATGATCCCCCCTGTTGTTAATACTAATCCTTTTTCGTTCTGGAGAAAAGAATCTGTCCTATTTACATCATTTATAAAATTGTGATACACTAATCAACGGATTTAAGCCGTAAAAAGTATAACACATTTAACAGAGATAAAGCGGAGGGTACAACACAATGGAACGTGAATTAGCATTAGAAATCGTACGGGCAACAGAAGCAGCAGCACTTGCATCATCGAAATGGATTGGACGTGGGCAAAAGAACGAGGCCGATGACGCAGCGACGTCAGCGATGCGCGAAGTCCTCGGAACGGTCAACATGGACGCAACGGTCGTCATCGGAGAAGGTGAACTCGATGAGGCACCGATGCTCTACATCGGTGAACGACTCGGCACGACGTTCGGCCCAAAAGTCGACATCGCCGTTGACCCACTCGAAGGAACATCCATTGTCGCAAAAGGCCTCGGAGATGCGATGGTCGTTATCGCCGTAGCGGATCAAGGTGCCCTCCTCCACGCACCAGATATGTACATGGATAAACTCGTCGTCGGTCCAAACCTTAAAGGAAAAGTCTCGCTCGATGAACCACTCGAGTCGATCATCGAAAAAGCGGCGAAATATAACAATAAACGGATTGAAGAAGTGACGGTGATCATGCAGGATCGTGACCGTCACGAACATCTTCGCCAAGCCGTCATGAACGTCGGCGCACGCGTCAAACTATTCGAAGATGGAGACGTATCCGCTGGAATCGCAGCTGCCGTCAAAACGAACCCAATCGATATTTTCATCAGTACAGGCGGTGCCCCTGAAGGTGTCATCACTGCCGCCGCTGTCAAAGCGCTCGGTGGAGATATGCAGGCTCGACTACACCCGATGAACGAAGAAGAATCGGCTCGCGTCATTTCAATGGGATTAGAAGATCCCCTCCAACTTCTCACACTCGACGACCTCGTCAAGAGTGACGACTGCATCTTCGCCGCAACAGGTGTCACAACGGGCGAGTTGCTCGATGGCGTCAAGTTCTTGACAGATGACATCGTCGAAACGACATCACTCGTCATGCGTTCGAAGACTCGTACGATTCGTAAAGTAGTGGCCGAACACCACTTGTCATTGAAGCCATACTTACAAAAAACCGAAGTCAACGCTTAATCAAAAACGCCTCGCTCAATAAAATGAGCGAGGCGTTTTGTTAATTAGAAGCCTTGTTCCGTTCCGTGCACCGGCTCGTCCGAACCAACTTGGTTGTCGCGAATCGAATCGTAGAACGTCGCATACGTCGTCGAGAAGTAAGGTCCGATGAAAAAGAACCCGATTCCGAGTGTCAAAATCCCGACGAGGAACCACCCGAAGAACGACAAGAAGAGCATGAACGCTTCCATCTTGTGCCCGTCCATGAGACGGCGTGATTCCGTGATCGACTCGAGTGCGGATAGCTCAGGCTGATCGCGTAAGATATACGGCGTCAGCGAGTACGAGAACCCTTTGATGATTCCAGGTACAATTAATAACAATGTCCATAATACGATAAAGAGGCTCATCACAAATGACGTGATGACATGTTTCACGTAACGTGTTTGGAACGGTTTAAACATCGTCGAGAGGGATGCACCCTTTTCACGTGATACGCCGAGCGCGAGCCATGACCAACCGATGGCAAGGGGAGCAATCAAGATTTGAAGAATGGTCGACACGAAACTTAACGTAGCGTCTGTCGATGTGAAGGCTTCCGGTGAGTTCGGATCCATTTCAGGAGCGAACCATTGTGGAATTCCATTGATGATGAGGAACAAGAGTGCCAACCCGGCCATCAGCCACCATTTTCCTTTCAAGGCGTGTCGTGCATGTTGTTTCCATTCAGATCTCATAGTAATCCATCCTTTTTCATAGTCTTTCTATAGTGTACGTGAAAAGACTAAAATACGTTTCAAAAATTCATAAAAAAAGGGAAAGGATTTTCCCTTCCCGCTTAGCGAATCATCACATTTCCTAAAAAGAACTGAGACATAGATAAGATCAATAACAACACCCCGAGTGATAACACAAGGTGAGATGTGACTTTGAAGACGCGGCTTCGTAAGAACGAATGGCCATATTCAAAGCGACGGACGACCAACACATGAATGAGTTCAAATAGAATGACTGCCGCCGTAAAATAAAAGGTCATCATAATATGGAAGCCAAAAAAGAACATGGCCAATATCCCGAGTCCGAAATTATGAATTCGATTATGGACGTCATCCCGATCCCCGACGGTCGTTTGTACATGTTGCATCCAAATCACCTCACTGATTAAAACCAAAAACGACGAAACTATCCTTAATGACAATTTATCACATTTTTCCAACCTCAAAACCGGAAGTTACGACTTTTTACCTAAACGAAATATTTGGAAATCAAATGTAATAAAAAAAGTGCTGACGGCTCAGCACTTCACACATTTGATTCATCGGTCTTGTTGAACTTTCGTTTCAACTTCAGTTTTTGTTTCGTCCCCCCAAAGACGGGACCACTCTCTTCTTCGTTGATTTCCGTTTCTTTCTTCAAAACGAAATAAGGACATCCAAAGTTGCAATACTCGTATACATAGTCCATCACGTGATCAATCCGGTTCTCATACGTCGCTAACTTTGATTGCGGTTCATAGAACCCCTTCAAACGCAGCTGTCCGTGTCCCCAGTCGCCGACAATATAGTCGTATTTATCAAGCACGTCACTATACCTTGCGATAAACGCTTCTTCATCAAATCCGTCACGCTTCTCTTCTAAAACGGTATATCCGTGGCGATTCACTCGAATCATCGCTTCCACCTCCACTCTGTTATCATAGCATGTCAAATGCGAACCGCTCTATCCTTTTCGAATCACTTCATGGCGAGAAACGATGGTTTCTCGTAGCACATCCCGCAACAGTTCAGGCATGAAATATCGCTTCGGTTGATCTGCCAAATACGGGAGGAGCGGACCGAACGTCAACATATCGACCGTCGCGACACGGTACGTGCGATTCGGGTTCAACGGTTCCCCCATTACGTAGTAGTGACCGTCGCGTTGTTCAATTTGATAAAGACTCGGTTCGCCGAGCACTGTCCCTCTGAATCCAAGCCCTCTCACATGCATGTTCGTAAACGTGTCTTCACTCGCATCGTTTAGAAAACGTGCTAACGTCTTCCCGTCAAGTGTTAAGAGACATGGGTTGATGGGATGCGGACAGATTCGATGCAACATGTTTAGTGTCACCTTGCCGGGAGCGAGCCCTTCAAGCACGACACCGGATGGAATGATTCCGACATCAGCCTCACACCAATCCGTCATGCCTTCCACCAGTAGATCAGCAAGTGGAGAAGGACCGAACCAATCGGAAGCGTATCCGTCTGTCTCCGCAATCGTGATATCGAGGAGCCGCTCGGCTTCTGCTCCTTCTGAATCTAATAAAGCCAATGTATCTACACTGTCATCCTGATGGGATAACTCGTGGAGACGTGCTTCTTTTGTCGTCACACCTGTTTCATCCAGTGTAAGTGTGACTTCACCGACATACTTTCCATATTTCCCGGCCTGTGCAATCAACACGCCGTTCATTGTCACGCCTTCATCCAAGACGTGATGTGTGTGCGCACCAAGAATGACATCGATTTCTGGGAACCGATTCGCCAAACGTTCATCCGCATAATAACCGAGATGACTAAGTGCGATAATCACATCACATCCAGCAAGTTGATGCAATGCCCGCTCTGTAGCCGCAACAGGTGATTCGATTTGCCAACCGAGTTCGGGATACAACTCTTCATACGGAGCAGTCACCCCAAACAAACCGATTTTCAATCCATCTTGTTCAAGAACAAGCGTCTCGTCGACCCAGTCTGGTCGCGACCCGTCCGATTCATATACGTTTCCAAGTAAAATCGGGAACGTCGCATCTTCATATAGCTCCGCGAGCCAATCATGTGGAAACGTGATGCCTTCATTGTTACCAATCGTGACGGCTGTCGGACGAAGTTGTTCGAGTAGACGAACATTCAACTTCCCACGCGTCACTTCAGTAGCGGGATGGGTACGATCGGCATGGTCCCCCAAATCGAAATAGAGTGTTTGGTCAGTTCGATGTTTCTCTAAAAATGAAACAAGTTTCGGCCATTGGTCGAACTTTGAGTGAAGATCATTATAGTGAAAAATAGTAAGTTTCGTCACGGCCATTCCTTCTTTCTAAAACAAACTGATTTGTCTTGGTGCGAGTTCATATTCGAGTCCAAGAATTTCAATCAAGCGCTTGGCATTCGGTGCCGCGTCTCCCGCCGAGTTATTGTTGAAGTATACATATACTTCTTTCGCTTCGTGGTCAATCTCGCGAAGCGAGGTCGCGAGCTCCTGTAATTCTTCCTCGCTATATCGGTACAGGCAACGAACATGTCGCCATTCCTGACTCGTCATTCCCGGTTTCTTGAGCCAGCCTGATGTATTCCGCCCATGTAAGCGAACGACCGCCACGTCTGGATGTGTGACGACTGGTACGAACGGGATGCTACTCTCTTTCGTCTGTGGTTCATCACAAATCGTATTGATGAACCGCTGTTCCACTAAAAATTGAAGCGTCCGATCCCGAAATGCTTCCGAGAACCAGGTCGGATTCCGGAACTCGATGGCGATTTCATAATCGGCGAGCTCCGAACGAAGTGTTCGCAAATAGTCAAGATGTGGTTTTGACACATCGAACCAAGGAGGGAGTTGGACGAGCACGGCACGTAACTTCCCTGCCTGCTTCAACGGGTCGACAGAAACACGATAACGCTCAAACAACTCAATCAAAGGTGTTTTTGGTTCACGGTCGTGCCCACTCATTTCCCTGGAAACTTTCACAATGAATTGAAAGTGATCCGGTGTTTCAGCATCCCACTTTTCAAAATTCCTGACAGGCTGAATCGCATAAAAGGTCGAATCGACTTCGACGGTCGGGAAATGTCCCGCATACGTCGCTAATTTATGTTTTCGTTCTTCTGGGGTCGTATATAATAAATCGTGGTCCCCCCACCCCGTCACACCTACGTAAATCATAACGTCCTCCTTTATGTCTCTGAAATGGCAGATGCTTTCCGTTTCGACCAATTCCAAGTTCCTGCGTACGTGACGAGTAACAGGACGAGTCCCATGACGAACGGATAACGCATATCGATATCAAAGGCAATCCCCGCAAGTGTCGGTCCTAAAATATTCCCAATACTCATATACGCATTATTCATCCCCATCGCAAGACCTTGCTCATTACCAGCCAGTTTCGACACGAGCGTATTCAACACCGGTCGTAAAATAGATGTCGATAAGAAAATCACGAGTGTCACTGCGAAGAAGAGCATATAAGTCCCCGCAAATAAGGACAACAAGAAACCAAAAGAAGCGAGTGCGATGAAGGCAAGAACGACCTTGACCTCTCCCAACCATTCGACGAGACGGTCCACCGCAAACAATTGAACGATGACACTCACAATCCCCGTTCCGGTTACCATAATGGCAATCTCTTGTGGTGTCGCACTGAACATCTCACTGACATAGAGCCCAAGTACCGATTCATACGCCATCAGACCAAACGCCATAACCAAGTTGATGATTAATACGAAGAAATATGGTTTTCGTGTCGACATGACCAGTTGTGTCGGTAACGATTCTTTGATTTTTGGTGCCACGTAAGGAGCTCGGTCAGGCTCTTTAAGTAGAAGAACCGAAGAAATTACGGCGACGAATGAGACGATGGCCGAAACGAGTAGCGGAGTTTTCAAGCCGAATTCTGCAAAGAACCCACCGATTCCTGGTCCGACTACGATTCCAAGCGACATTGCCGCGGAAATATAACTGTTCCCACGTGCTCGCTGCTCGAGTGTCGTGATATCTGCTACGTACGCAAAGATGGCAGGAATCAAGAGCGCAGCCCCGACACCACCGATGGCACGTGACACGAGTAAAATCGATAAGTTATCCGAAAGATAGAAGACACCCATCGAGATGGTGAATCCGATCAGTCCGAGAATAATCATGAGACGGCGACCATACACATCCGCCCATTTCCCGGCAATTGGTGACATGACGAGCTGAGCTCCCGCAAATACGGAAATCATGAGTCCCGCCGCCGTCCCTCCTTCGCCAATCATCTTTAAGTAATCCGGAATAATTGGAATGATAATCCCAAACCCGGCCACGGCGATAAACATATTTAACATAAGGATCGCCAATTGATTTTTTTGTTTTGTCGTCAATACACGTCACTCCCTTTTCACCTCTTCATTTTACTGTTTGAGCTCACATATGGGCAAACAATAAGACAGAAAAAAGCCCATCCTCGACCAAAGGATGGGCTTGACTTATGAGATGCGGGATTGAGCTAAAGACTCTTCGTTCGCGCTCTTCGGAAGGAGGAGCGTGATCGCATACACGATCATCGTTGGAACGGCCCAAGCAAGTCCGATATCCGACATTGGCAAGCTTCCAATCCAAGAAGTTGCCGAAGATGGCTGGATGCCGTTCCACGTTTCAAAGAACGAGAGAACGAGCGCCATATAAATTGTTGCCTTCATCGCCACTCCAGGATTGCGCTGCAGACGTTCCGTCACCGATACGAGCACGAGGGCAATCATGACTGGATAGAGGAGTGTGAGAAGCGGCACGGCGATTTGAATCAACGAGCTCAAGCCGACGAGTGAAATCAAAAAGCCGAACAACGTTGTCGCGATGACAACATGATGATACTTAAGTGAAGCGAACTGGTTGCTGATGAAGCGTGAGAACTCTGAAATGAGTCCGACTGCTGTTGTCAAACAAGCGAGGAAGACCGCTAACCCGAGCGCGAGCATTCCGACTTGTCCGTAAGACGTACCAGCGAACGCTTGAAGAAGGCTTGCACCACTCGTCGTTCCTTCTGCGACTGTCATGTTCGCACCGATTGAACCGAGCGAGATATAGACGAGCATCAAACAAGTAACGGCGAGCATCCCTGCAGAGCGAAGGAGTGAAGACGCTTCTTTTTGGTCACTCAATCCATTGGCTTTCAACGTGACGAGGACGATTGCCCCAAATACGAGGGCCCCGAATACATCCATCGTCAAATAACCTTGTTGGAAACCTTGACCGAGTGCACCGACCCATGTCTCAAATCCTTCTGCTGGAGCTCCTGGCTCCCCGAGAGGTGAAACGAGGTTTGTGATTCCAATCGCGGCAAGCAAGAACAAGAGGATTGGTGTGATAATGCGTCCAATGACCTCGATTAACTTTTGAGCGCGAAGTGTCAAGAAGAACGTCAACCCGAAAAAGACGGTCGAGCACATCGCAAGTGTCAAAGTTGATGGAGCATCAAGAAACGGGACGAGTCCCATTTCATACGTGACAGCGGCCGTACGCGGGATTCCGAAGAATGGTCCGATGGCCACATACATCAATCCAGTCAAGATGAGAGCGAGACGCTTTGGAATATAACGAGCAATTTGATCTGTTCCGCCACCGACCCGAGCGACTGCGAACAAAGCAAGAAGCGGTAAACCGACACCCGTAATGACGAACCCGATCATCGCCGGTACGAGGTTTTCCCCCGCCAAGGCGCCGAGCTCTGGTGGGAACAGCAAGTTCCCGGCCCCAAAGAATAAAGCAAAAATCGTAAACGCTAACGGGAACAATGTCGATTTTTTCATACAACTACCTCCATACACTTGATATTCCGAACGACTTAACAAAAAAATAATAACTAAATTTTCTGACAATATATCGCTTGGTCTATTCCATTATACACACTTCCTATCATTTGACCACCCTATCTCCAAAATTCGAGGTTTATTTTTTAGAAGTGTGGATTTCACAAAAAAATCTCCCTTTCACACGTAGGGAGATGTAAGCGGTTAATAACGGATATCAAACTTACGGAATCCTTGATCATCTGCCTTCGCTTCGTCAATTCGCTCGACGCCGACGAAACGATTGCCGTCTTGTAAAGCTTTTTGAAATGACTCGATGTCTTCATGTGTGCCTTCAACATGAAGTTCGACCGTCCCGTCACTAAGATTGCGCACCCATCCTTTGACTCCGTATTGGTGAGCGGTCTCTTGTGAAAAGTATCGAAACCCGACACCTTGGACACGTCCAGATACAATCAACTGTTTAGCGACTCTCATTCTACATTCCTCCTTTATTTTGACAAAGATGTTTAGAGGTCCTTACTTTAGGAAACAGTATTTAAGTAAAATAATGGAATTGGAGTGGTTATATGAATGATGTTATTAATCTTGTCACGAAGGTCTCCGACTGGCTTTGGGGTGTGCCAATCATCTCGTTACTCGTCTTATCCGGTGTGTTTCTCACCATCAAGCTCGGTTTCTTTCAGTTTCGTTATCCCATCTACATATTTAAGCAAACGTTCGGTAGCATCTTTAAAAAGCCAAAAGGTGAAGGCGATATAAGCCCTAGACAAGCCTTAACGTCAGCGCTCTCTTCAACAGTCGGGGCCGCGAACATCATCGGTGTACCTGCAGCGATCATGTTCGGGGGACCGGGTGCCATCTTCTGGATGTGGGTCATCGCCATCATCGGCATGGCCATTAAGTTCTCAGAGAGCGTCCTGGCCGTTCACTATCGTGAGAAGAATGACGCCGGCGAATTCGTCGGGGGACCTGTCTACTACATTTCAAAAGGACTTCGTTGGAAATGGCTTGCGACTTGGTTCGCCTTCGCCCTCATGATCGAACTCATCCCGAGTATCATGGTACAAGGGAACGCTGTCAGCTCGGCAGTCCGCGAGACGTTCAATGGGAACACGCTCATCACCGGGATTGTCGTCGCCATTCTTGTCGGTATTATCGTTTTCGGTGGACTGAAGCGCATCGCGAAAGTGACCGAGGTTGTCGTTCCCGGCATGGCACTCGTCTATGTCGGAGCCGGACTCGTCATCGTCTTGATGAACATCTCTGAGATTCCAAACGTTCTCAGTCTCATCTTCTCGTACGCGTTCGAACCGATGGCCGCGTTTGGTGGATTTGCCGGAGCCGCCGTTGCCGAAACGATTCGTTGGGGGTTTGCCCGTGGACTCTATTCGAACGAAGCGGGTCTTGGAACAGCGCCGATCGCCCATGCCGCTGCACAGACGGATCATCCGGTACGTCAAGGGTTCTGGGCCGTCATCGGCATCGTCATCGATACGCTCATCATTTGTAGCACGACTGCCTTCGTCGTCTTATCTTCAGGTGTCTGGACTGCAGACGGTGCGATGGAAGACCCAGCGGCCTTAACGACGATCGCTTTTAATGAATACTTCGGTTACACAGGAAGCCTACTCGTCACCGTCTCGCTCATTTTCTTTGTGCTATCGACCATCATCGTCATCATCTTTTACGGCTCGCGACAAGCCGAGTACTTGTTCGGTTTGACGGCAGGAAAAATCATGAAAGCCGTCTATATCGGCTCGATCGTCATCGGTTCAATTGGAGGCGCCCAAATGATTTGGAACTTCCTTGACTTGATGCTCGCGATGATTCTTATCCCGAACATGATTGCCGTCTTGCTTCTAAGTGGTGAAGTGAAACGATTGACGACCGAATTCTTCACGTCCGAGAAGTACTATAAGAAAGATATCGCCGAGGAAGAGGCGTCTTAACCAACAATCCGACTGCTCACGCAGTCGGATCTTTTTTAGGATGCCGGTTCAACTTTCTCGATTCCAGCTTTGATGGCTTGTACGGAGGCATCAAATTTCTGTTGTTCTTCGTCCGTCAATTCAATCTCGATAATCTTGCGGATGCCGCTCCGGTCAATCAAGGCCGGTACACCGATATGCACGTCAGTCGCCCCATACTCGCCGTCTAAATGAGCCCCAATCGTGACGACGGAATTTTCATTTCGAACGATGGCCCGGATGATACGTAGCAAGCCGACCCCGATCGCATAATAAGCGGCACTCTTATACTCGATAATTTGGTAAGCAGCGTCGCGTACATCTGTATAGATGGATTCCAAGTCCTCAAACTGATACTTTTCGTTCTCTGCCAACAGTTCATCGATACTCTTTCCATAGATGCGCGCGTTGTTCCATGCGACAAATCCAGTATCGCCATGTTCCCCCATATAATAAGCGTGGCAGTTTCGTGGCGACAGTTCGAAATAGTCTCCGAGCTTGTAACGGAGTCGCGCCGTATCGAGGACGGTCCCTGACCCGATGACACGTTCTTTCGGTAGACCCGATGCTTTCCAAGCGACGTGTGCCATGACATCGACCGGGTTCGTCGCGACGACTAAGATGCCGTCAAATCCACTCTTCATCAAGTCTTGTGTCACGGTGCGGACGACTTTCGCGTTTTGCTCGACGAGGTCCATCCGTGTTTGGCCGAGTTTTTGTGCAGCTCCTGCCGTGATGACGACGATGTCTGCGTCTTTACAATCCGAGTAACCCCCTGCCCAGATTCGGACCGGTGTCGGGGCGAACGAGATCCCATGATTCAGGTCCATTGCCTCCCCTTCTGCTTTGGCATGATTCGAGTCGATCAGGACGAGCTCCTCGCAAAGGGCTGCTGTCGATAATTGATAAGCAAAACTGACTCCGACCCACCCCGCACCGATGACTGCGATGCGAGTGATATCTTTCGGGTCAATATCATCTTTATGCGGAATACGTGTCATGTAGATCCTTCCTTTCCATGAATCATTCTCTTATTTAGCATACCCTACATACGGCATGGACATAACAAAAAAAACAGACCCCTTTTTACAGGGAGTCCGTTATTCAAGCAATTATCCAATCGAACCTTCCATCTCGAATTTGATGAGACGGTTCATTTCGACCGCATATTCCATTGGCAATTCTTTTGTGAATGGCTCGATGAAGCCCATTACAATCATTTCTGTCGCTTCTTCTTCCGAGATTCCACGGCTCATGAGGTAGAAGAGTTGCTCTTCTGACACTTTTGAGACTTTCGCTTCGTGCTCGAGTGACACTTGGTCGTTCAAGATTTCGTTGTACGGGATTGTATCTGACGTTGACTCGTTGTCCATGATGAGCGTGTCACACTCGATGTTCGAGCGCGCGCCCTTCGCCTTACGGCCGAAGTGGACGATTCCACGGTACGATACTTTTCCGCCTTGTTTCGAAATCGATTTCGAGACGATAGACGACGACGTGTTTGGTGCGAGGTGAATCATTTTCGCGCCAGCGTCTTGGTGCTGTCCTTTACCAGCGAGGGCGATTGAGAGTGTCATCCCGCGTGCGCCTTCCCCTTTCAAGATGACAGCCGGGTATTTCATCGTGAGCTTCGAGCCGATGTTTCCATCGATCCACTCCATTGATCCACCCGCTTCACAGACTGCACGTTTCGTTACCAAGTTGTAGACGTTGTTCGCCCAGTTTTGGATTGTCGTGTAACGGCAGTATGCATCTTTGTTGACGAAAATCTCAACGACCGCTGAATGAAGCGAGTTCGTTGTATAGACCGGTGCCGTACATCCTTCGACGTAATGAACCGATGCGCCTTCGTCGACGATGATGAGCGTACGCTCGAACTGCCCCATGTTTTCCGAGTTGATACGGAAGTAGGCTTGGAGCGGTTGCTCGAGTTTCACGCCTTTTGGTACGTAGATGAACGAGCCACCCGACCAAACAGCAGAGTTGAGAGCCGCGAACTTGTTGTCCGTCGGCGGGATCAACTTCCCGAAGTACTCTTTAAAGATCTCTTCGTCTTCTTTGAGTGCTGTGTCGGTATCTTTGAAGATGACACCTTTTTCTTCGAAGTCTTCTTGCATGCTGTGGTAGACAACCTCAGACTCATACTGAGCCGAGACACCTGCCAAGTATTTTTGCTCTGCTTCTGGGATACCGAGCTTATCAAACGTCAACTTGATTTCTTCTGGTACTTCGTCCCATGAGCGTTCTGTCTTTTCAGATGGTTTGACATAGTACGTGATTTCGTCGAAATCAAGTGCCGAGAGGTCTCCGCCCCATGTCGGCATCGCCATCTTGTTGAAGTGATCCAACGACTTCAAACGGAAGTCGAGCATCCATTGTGGCTCTTCTTTCATACGCGAGATCGTTTCTACGATTTCTGTCGTCAAGCCGCGGCCTGAACGGAAAATCGAAACGTCCCGATCATGGAAGCCGTATTTATAATCGCCAATTTCCGGCATATTCTTTGCCATATCGGTCTCCTCCTTCTCCTTACGCGTCCTCGTCTACTCCTTTTTCAAGCGCTTTCCACGCGAGCGTGGCACACTTGATTCGAGCCGGGAATTTCGATACGCCTGAGAGCGCCTCGATATCACCGAGGTCAAACGTATCCGTGTCGTACTCTTTTCCTTGAACCATTTCAGAGAAGATGTTGGCGAGTTGAAGCGCCTCTTCTACTGTTTTTCCTTTGACGATCTGGGTCATCATCGATGCCGAGGCGAGACTGATCGAGCAGCCTTCCCCTTCGAACTTCGCATCTTTAACGATGTCGTCTTCGACTTGTAGTTGAAGACGAAGCGAGTCCCCACACGTCGGGTTGTTCAAGTCCACCGTCACGCCATCTTCGATGACGCCGCGGTTTCTTGGGTTTTTATAGTGATCCATGATGACCTGGCGGTACAACATGTCGAGATTATTAAAACTCATAATTGAAATACTCCTTCGTTTGACGTAATCCCTCGATGAAGCGGTCGACTTCTTCTTTTGTGTTGTACAAATAGAAGCTCGCCCGTGCCGTCGATGATTGCTTCAAAAGACGCATGAGTGGTTGTGCACAGTGATGACCGGCACGAACCGCGATGCCTTGCATATCGAGAACGGTCGCGAGGTCGTGCGCGTGCACGTCCTTCAAGTTGAACGTGACGAGACCAACGCGATCTTCAGGACCGTAAATCTCGATCCCTTCAATCGTTTTCATCTGTTCAATCGCGTAAGACGCGAGTTCACGTTCGTGTGCTTCGACGTTCTCAAGACCGATTTTTTCTAAAAAGTCGATGGCAGCCGCAAGTCCGACCGCTCCGGCGATAATCGGTGTCCCAGCTTCGAAACGGTACGGGATGTCCTTCCACGTCGATTCATACAAATCGACATAGTCGATCATCTCGCCACCAAATTCCACCGGCTCCATGTTTTTAAGAAGTTGTTTCTTCCCGTATAAGACACCGATTCCAGTCGGTCCGAGCATCTTATGTCCAGAAAAGGCAAGGAAGTCACAATCGAGTGCTTGGACGTCAAGTTTACGATGCGGTGCACTTTGTGCGGCATCGACGACCATGACGGCACCTTTTTCATGCGCGAGTCGCGCGACTTCGGCAATCGGGTTAATCGTACCGAGTACGTTTGAGACGTGACTCATCGCGACGATCTTCGTCCGGTCTGATAACACCGCTTGAACGGCATCGAGTGTGACACGTCCATCCGGCGTGAGTTCGACGTATCGAAGCGTCGCGCCTTTACGTTTGGCGAGTTGTTGCCACGGAATCAAGTTCGCATGGTGTTCCATCGGAGTGAGGACGATTTCGTCGCCTTCACCGACATTCGCATCCCCGTAGCTCGATGCGACCAAGTTGATGGCCGTCGTCGTCCCACGAGTGAAAATGATTTCTTCAGGAACCGCCGCATGGATGAATGAGCGGACGCGTTCGCGCGCTCCTTCATACGCATCCGTCGCTTGCGTCCCGAGCGTATGGACGCCACGATGCACGTTCGAATGGTTGCGACGATAATAGTCCTCGATCGCCTCGATGACAGCGAGCGGCTTTTGTGAGCTCGCCGCGCTATCAAGATAAACGAGCGGGTGTCCATTGATTTCCTGATCTAAAATCGGAAACTGTTCACGAATCGAGGCGTTCAACATCTTAACGTACTTTCCCTTCGATGACTTCGCGGAGACGGTCTTTGACCGAATCGATTGCGAGTTCTTCGACGACAGGCGTCAAGAATCCATGGATGATTAAACGCTCTGCCTCTTGGCGAGACAATCCACGGCTCATCAAGTAGTACAATTGAACATCATCGACACGACCGACCGATGCTGCGTGACCTGCCATAACATCATCTTCATCGATGAGAAGAATCGGGTTGGCATCCCCACGTGCTTTTTCAGAGAGCATCAAGACGCGCTCTGTTTGAACACCGTTCGATTTTGACGCACCGTGGTGAATCATCGATGTCCCGCTGAAGATTGCAGTGGCTGCGTCTTTTTGGACACCGTGAATCAAGATGAACCCTTCAGATGCTTTCCCGAAGTGGTCGGTACGGATGTTGAAGTTTTGTTTCTGTGCACCGCGACCGATTGTCACAGCTTTTGTATCTGAATACGTGTTGTCGCCGACGAGGTGAGTCTTCGTCTCGACGACCGAGTTCCCGTCGTTCATGTGACCGAGCGCCCAATCGAGGCGACCGTTCGCATAGACGACACCGCGACGGTTCATGAACGTAAGTGCTGATTCAGCGAGCTGATCGACACCACCGAAGACGACTTTCGCGTTCTCTCCAGCGAATACTTCCGTCACGACGTTGACCGTGTGCGGTTCGTTCGTGCCAGAAAGGAAGTTTTCGATGTATGTCACTTCACTGCCTTCGTCTGCGACGAGAATCGTGTGGTGATAGAGGGCACCGTTCGCCTGTTCCATCGTGAAAATCGCCTGAAGCGGATCTTTCAATTGCGTGTTTTTCGGTACATAGATGAACGCACCACCGTTTGTGAGGGCAGCGTTCAACGCCGAAAGACGCTCTTCATCGACACGTACGCCTTCAGTCATGAAGTATTTCTCAACGAGCTCAGGATGTTGCTCCATCGCTTCTTTGATTCCCATGAACAAGACGCCTTCTGGCATCGATAATTCGTTGTAGACGACATGACCGTTGCGTTCAACGAGCACGTTTGTCCGGTGGTCTCCGAGGAGTGATTCGATATCTGCTGTCAAACCGTCTTTTTGTTCGAGCTCGACATCTCCTGCTGTAAAGTCCCATTTATCAATCTTAATCTTTTCAACTTTTGGCAAAGCAAGTGTCGGCGCAAGTTCTGCTGCCTCTTTACGACGGTTGACCATCCATGCTGGTCCGCCGAGCGCTTCTGCACGTGCCGACAACGCTTGTGCATCCAATTCAAATTGTACGGTCATCGTACAGCCTCCTTACGCTTCTGTGTCTACTGTCATTCCGAGTTCTTGCTTCACCCAGTCGTAACCTTCTGCTTCGAGTCGCTGTGCGAGCTCTTTGCCACCAGACATGACGATTTTACCTTCCATCATGATGTGTACGAAGTCTGGTTCGATATAGTTGAGGAGACGTTGGTAGTGCGTGATGATCAAGCAACCAAACTCTTCTGAACGCATTTCGTTGACGCCTTTGGCAACGACTTTAAGGGCATCGATATCAAGACCTGAGTCGATTTCATCCAAGATGGCGATGTTCGGTTGAATCATCATCATTTGAAGAATTTCGTTACGTTTCTTCTCACCGCCTGAGAATCCTTCGTTTAAATAACGGTGTGCCATTTCTGAAGGGATTTCGAGAAGTTCCATCTTCGCATCGAGTTCACGGATGAACTTCATGAGCGAGATTTCTTGACCTTCTTCACGACGTGCGTTGATTGCTGAACGCAAGAAGTCCGCGTTTGTCACGCCACTGATTTCAGCCGGGTATTGCATCGCAAGGAACATCCCTGCTTGTGCGCGCTCGTCGACTTCCATTTCGAGGACATCTTCGCCGTTTAATTCGACGCTTCCCCCAGTGACCTCATAAAGTGGATGACCCATGAGTGCTGATGCGAGTGTTGATTTACCAGTCCCGTTCGGACCCATGATGGCATGAATTTCGCCACCTTTAATTTCTAGGTTAAGACCTTTGACAATCTCTTTTCCTTCGATTGAGACGCGGAGGTCATCAATTTTCATTTGTGGTACGTTAGACATTCGGATACCCCTTCCGTATTTTCTCGCCATAGTGAATGGCGTAGATTAGATATATTCTAATCTTAGACTAGTCATTTTTTTATTTCAAGCGACTCACCTTAGAATTCATTCTCAATAGAATGATAAAAGTTGAGAATGCTAATAGTAGGAAATCAAGACATTATCCGGCATTCTCTTCAATGATTGCGAGGACGGCTTTCCGCTCCCGTACGGCAGCCGCAAAGAAGAAGGCACCGCACCCCGTCAAAATTGCCAAACTTCCGAATACAGGAAGCGAAGACTGGCCGAATGTATCGAGTAATACACCCCCGATAATCGGTCCGATTGTCTGTCCGAGTGACGTTAATCCCATCGCCCCGAAATACGTCCCCCGTAAATGTTCTGGCGCGAGTTCATCTGTCAAAACGTCCGTCATCGTGAACATCAGTACTTCTCCGACCGTAAAGATGGCCATTGCGACAAAGAGTACCCACTCCACCGTCGCAAATCCGATGAGCAAAAGTCCAAATGACAACGTCGAAATGCCGAAGAAAAGTGACTTGATCGGGGAGACTCGAATCCCGAAACGCATGATCGGATATTGGACGACGAGGACCGTGATGGCGTTTGTCGTCAATAAATAGGCGAACAATCTCGAACCATCCTCAAGTCCGTCGCGTAACGCGATGAATTGCGGGAGCGTCGAATTGAACTGACTGTAGCCGATAATCGCAAAGATCATCCCAATAATGACCGCCCGAAACGTCCGGTCGTCCCGCAGGACCCGAAACGTCTCCGTCAAGCGCGGGCGTACTTTGACCCCATCTCCTTCTTCAAACGGATACTTATAAAATAAGATGGATATAATGATTCCATATAATATGTAGACAGCCGTCACAACGAAGAACGCGGTCTTTACACCGGTGAGTGACAAAACAACCGCCAAGAGTGGACCGATAGCCGCGGCGATATTGATCATAAAGTAACGGACGTTATAGACGATGACCCGTTGGTCTGCCTTCGTCGTGTCACTGATGAGCGCACGTGAAGCCGGTTCTAAGAAAGACCGTGACATCCCCATCAATATCGATAGCATGTAAAACCAAAACAGTTCCGTCGCAAGCGCAAGTCCTGCGAAGGTGACGGCATTGAGCACGATCCCGATCAACATGAGCTGTTTCCGCCCATACCGGTCAGAGAGTGTTCCCCCGAAGAAACTCATGAACAGACCTGAAAGTGCCGTCACGGCAAAGATCGTTCCGATCACACTCGCTGAAAAGCCGAGCGTGGCCAGATAGATCGCAAAAAATGGCATGACAAAAAACGTCGCCAGTCGTGCAAAAAACGTCCCAAAAAGGACGCCCCACGTCAGTGGATGAATCTGTCTGAGCTTCATCCAAATCCCCCCTTTTCTTTCATATATGTAGTGTACTTCTCTTTATGAAAGAACACTAGACAAAAAAAGACCCAGGAGGAAGTCTCCTGGGTCGAGATGACTTATTGTTTGACCGGTACGACCGCACCTTTGTATTCATCCAAGATCCACTGTTGTGTCTCTTCAGACGTCAATACTTCGAGGAGTGCTTTGACGCGCTCGTCGTCTTCGTCCCCTTCACGTGTAACGATCAAGTTGACGTATGGTGAATCTTCTCCTTCGAGTGCAATCGCATCTTCAAGTGGGTTGAGACCTGCATCGATTGCATAGTTCGTGTTGATGAGGACCGCATCACCTTCTCCGTTCTTGAATGCCGTCGGAAGAAGTGCTGCTTCCACATCTGTTTTGAACTTCAAGTCTTTCGGGTTGTCGACGATGTCAGCGACTGTCGCATCGACTGTTTTACCTTCCGCAAGTGTGATGAGACCCTCTGATTGAAGCATCGTGAGGATGCGTCCGTGGTCAGCCACTGATGAGCTCATGATGATTTCTGCCCCTTTAGGAAGTTCGTCGAGCGATTTGTATTTTTGTGAGTAGACACCAATCGGCTCGATGTGCACGCCACCTGCTGATGCGAATTTGTAGTCCTTGTTCTCAGCCATTTGTGACTTGAGGTATGGCTCGTGTTGGAAGTAGTTCGCATCGAGTTCCCCGCTCGCAAGCGTTTTGTTCGGAAGCACATAGTCTTGGAACTTCTTGATTTCAAGCTTGTATCCTTTTGCTTCATATTCTTCTTGTACGTGCTCTAAAATCTCAGCGTGCGGTACGTTTGACGCACCGACGATCAATGTTTTGTCATCGCCAGAACCTGTTTCTGCCTCTTCCCCGCCGCAAGCCGCGAGAACTGTGAATGCTGATAATGCCGTCAATCCGAGTACTGTTTTCCAAGTTTTCATTATGAATCCCTCCAAATGGTATATGTGTAATTATGCTGAACGTTTATCAATCTTCGTGACAAGTCGGTCACCGATAAATTGGATGACGAACACGATGATCAAGATGAACACCGTCGCCACGAACGTGACGTCGTTTTGTGAACGTTGGAATCCTTCTAAGAAGGCCAAGTTCCCGAGTCCACCACCGCCGACAACTCCCGCCATCGCCGTATAACCGACGATTGCCACGATTGTCACCGTGAGTCCCGACACGATTGCCGGAAGAGCTTCCGGAATCAAGACTTTATAGATGATCTGCCATTTCGTCGCTCCCATTGACTCGGCCGCCTCGATGACCCCACGGTCGACTTCACGAAGCGCAAGTTCGACCATACGGGCGTAAAACGGTGCCGCTCCAATGATGAGCGCTGGAAGCGCCGCCGTCGAACCGAGCATCGTACCGAGTAGGAACAACGTAAATGGGATGAGTAAGATAATTAAAATGATGAACGGGATCGAACGGAACACGTTGACGACCGCGCTGACAAAAACGTAAATCGGACGATTCTTCAATAAAAGTGATTCGTTTGTAATATAGAGAATCAACCCTAAAGCGAGTCCGATCACAAACGTCGCCACACCTGCGACGAGCGTCATATAGAGTGTCTCCCAGGTCTGTTCCATCATGATTTGCCAGTCTACGTTAGGAAACATCGCTTTCCACCTCCACTTCTACGGATTGCGAACGAATCGACGTGATGGCACGTTCGATTTCACTTGCTTCCCCAATCAGTTGGATGAATAGCGTACCGAGCGCACCTACCTGTGACTGGGTCACGTTTCCGCCGATGATGTTGAATCCGATGTCATGCGTTTTGAGGACGTCAGACAAAATTGGTTGTTCTGCCGTCTCGTTCAAGAATTTCAATTTGACGATTTGACCGCTCGGATACCGTTCTTTTAAGTGTTCGAACGTAAGCGACATGTCATCCACCGCTCCGATTTGTTTAACGAATTCTTTCGTGATCGGTTGTTCCGGATGTTGGAACACGTCAGAGACTTGACCCGTCTCGACGACTTTTCCGGCTTCCATCACGGCGACGCGGTGACAGATTTTTTGGATGACGTGCATCTCATGTGTGATGAGGACAATCGTCAATCCGAGCTTCTTATTGATGCTGACGAGCAGTTCGAGAATCGAATCCGTCGTCTTCGGGTCGAGCGCGCTTGTCGCTTCGTCACAGAGGAGAACCTCTGGATTCGTAGCGAGCGCGCGGGCAATCCCGACTCGCTGTTTTTGACCGCCCGATAATTGCGATGGATAGCTATCCTCGCGACCAGCCAAGCCAACGAGCTCGACGAGTTCCTGGACGCGTCGTTTCCGCTCACTTGCCGGTACCCCGATCAGTTCGAGTGGGAAACTAATGTTTTCTGCGACCGTGCGCGACCACAGAAGGTTAAAGTGCTGGAAAACCATCGAGACGTTCTTGCGAACTCCTCGTAGTTCTTTCGGGCTAAGCTTCGTGAGCTCACTCCCGGCGACCTCGATTTCACCGCTTGACGGTGACTCGAGACGGTTGAGTAATCGGATGAGCGTCGATTTTCCCGCCCCCGAATATCCGATTATTCCAAAAATTTCACCGCGATCAATCGTTAGTGATACATCATCGACCGCCTGGACACGACCATTTTTCGTATCGAACCATTTGGCGACGTTTCGTAATTGAATCAATACCTTTCCCTCCTGACAACAAAAAAAGCGCGCACGTTTGAGCAAACGTGCGCACTTTATCGTACGGACAACGATTGCTCTCATCTGTCAAGGTTTCTCACCTTGCTGGAATTAGCACCATTTCGGATTGCTCCGCGGTTGCTGGGCGTCATAGGGCCAGTCCCTCAGCCTCTCTTGATAAGAGTGTTGTGTATTCGATTAGCTTTATCATAGCGACAGCTTTTTCTGCTGTCAAACCCTTTTTTCAAAAAAATAAAAAAAGGTGCCGTCCGAGGACGACACAGAACGTAGCACCTTGAGTCACGGAAGGACAGCCCATAGATGTAAATCTTTTGCCCGTTCAAGATTTACATCCTTACATGGGGGAGATTCACCAATCATCACTCGATCTTGACTTGGACCGTGCGATTATACGGAACATCTATCTTCGCTTGATTTTTTTGGGGGACAATCGAAGGGAAGACTGACGTGTATTCGTATAAAGGTAGCAGCGGCTTCGCCAAAACGTCTTGATATCGGGAAAATCGCGTCCTATTTTGTGTTCAAGTAAGATGTTGTAATGAATATACCATTCGTGAACTTTCTGTGTCAACTGATTATTTAAAATTTTCAGATTATTCTAATGTTCCTCTCTCACTTCACGAAAGAGAGGACGTGTTGCACGTTCTGAAAGGCATAAAGACGATCCCGAACCTCGCCATTATCAAGCTTTAATAACGCTGGGACGCTCATCACTTGATAAGCTTCAAGTTCCTTTGGGATATAGTTCGCATCGCGCTTTTCAATTTTAATTTCAGGGTCGACCGCTTCGACAACCGTCAACATTTTTTCTGCCACAGCGCATGTACCACACATCGGGGCGTATATATATAAGAATCCGTCTGTAATCATTTTCCTCACCTCTCTTGTCATTATAATCATCGATCGAGTCCCGTTCAAAAATCGTGCTCTCGTAAAATTTCAGAATTTTTCAATGATTCACTTGACTCTTTCTAGAGAGAGGAATAATATGGGTTCTAACTTTATTGCTTTTGTACATAACAGTAAAGAAGAAGGACAGGTGAATGAATGATGACGGAACAAGCTACAGGTACGATGAAACAGTTCACGATGAACGTCTTAAACGGTCTCAGCATGGCGATTCTGATTGCCCTCATCCCGAGCGCGTTGCTCGGCGAATTAACGAAAGCCATACTTCCGTATTTTCCTTCTCTTCAATTCATATTGGATGCGACGACGATTGCGATGCGACTCCTCCCGGCCATAATCGGTCTTGCAGTCGCCATGCAGTTCGGACGATCGATTTTAGAGGCAGGAACGATTGCGATTGCAACGTATGTCGGTAGTGGCGCCGTTCGAATCGACGAAGGGGCGTTCGTGATGGCGGGCATCGGTGACGTGATCACAGCCGGTGTGACCGCTGCGATTGCTACGCTTCTTGTCATGAAGCTCGCTCCCCACTTGAAGACGTATACGGTCATTGTTATGCCGATGACCATCATTGTCGTTGCAGGAGGCATCGGGGCCTTCTTGTTGACGTACATCTCACAGATCACGACGTATATCGGTCTACTCATCATGACGATGACTGACCTTCAACCGGTGCTCATGGGGATCTTGATCGCCATGGCGTTCTCACTCATCATCGTCTCACCGATCTCGACTGTCGGGATTGCAACAGCCATCAGCTTGTCCGGTGTTGCGGCGGGTGCGGCGAACCTTGGCGTCGTCGCCGCTGGATTCGGTCTGGCCATCGCCGGATGGCAGGCGAACGCGACCGGCACATCGATTGCCCATTTCCTCGGGTCTCCGAAAATTCAGATGGCGAATTTTGTCCGACGTCCCATCATGATGCTTCCTATTTTAGCGAATGCGGCGATTCTCGGTGCGCTCGCAGGAATCCTAAAAATTGAGGGAACGCCTATTAGCGCCGGGTTCGGAGTGTCAGGACTTATCGGTCCGGTGAACGCCCTTCATCTCATGCCAGGTGGATTCGCTCTCTTCAACGTCCTGCTCGTCATCGTCTTGTTCGGACTCATTCCGGTCGCACTCGGAATTTTCTTCTATCGTGTGTTTGAACGGGCGACGCTCGTCCAATCGGATCATTACCGTCTCGATTTCGAGTAAACAAAAAAGCCGGCTTCTCCAATGGAGAGGCCGGTTTTACTTATCCTTGAATCATCGCTTCGTATTCTTCTGCAGACATGAGTTTGTCGAGGTCTGACTCTTCCGTCAACTCGACTTCGATCATCCATGCGTTTTCAAACGGTGACTCGTTGACGAGTTCTGGAGAATCCGCGAGGTCCTCGTTCACTGCCGTGATGCGACCTGATACTGGTGCATACAACTCAGAGACCGTCTTCACTGATTCGACTGAACCGAATGGCTCGTCGAGCAAAATCGTACCATCGACTTCTGGGAGTTCGACAAACACGATATCCCCTAGTTCGCTTTGTGCGAAATCCGTGATGCCGATGCGGGCTTTCGTTCCGTTCACTTCTACCCACTCATGTTCTTTTGAATAATGTAAATTTGCTGGTACTTTGCTCATCCTAACTTCCCCCTCAAATAAATTAGACTCACATCTGTATTATAGCACTTAGCCCCAAACGTCCGTAAAGGACTTTTCTGAAAATCCGACGGTCGTTTTTTCGCCGTTTGTGACGATTGGTCGCTTCAAAAGCATACCATTGCTCACTAATAGCTCAAGTTGTTCGTCTTCTGATAGATTTGGTAGCTTGTCCTTGATCCCTTCGTTCCGATAGACTTGCCCGCTCGTGTTAAAGAACTTTTTGAGCGGTAGACCTGATTGTCTCCACAATTCCGCGAGTTCCTCTTTCGTCGGCGTCGATTCGACGATATGGACATATGTATACTCGATGCCTTGTTCCTTCAACCACTTTTCTGCTTTTTTACATGTACTGCATGGTGGATAGCCATATAGTGTCACCATCTATTCATCACCTCTCTCTTCAATGTAGCATATCTAGAGAATTCTATTCACGTCTCAAGTAACCGTTCAATCTCTCGCTTCATCGTCGCATTCACTTCATACCTCGCTTCGATAAAACGTAAGATTGCCGCTGCCGCGACGCCTGACTTGCCATATCCTAATACCCCGCACAACAGGAAAGAAATCATTTTTGGATGTCTCGACTCGACCCGACGTGTCGGATTGAATGGATCCCCTTGTTCCCCCATCGCCTTCAACACGTTCTGAACGGCCGCGACCTGAATGAGTTCGAATCCGGCGAGCGTCTCACCACGGCGTTCCCGTAGTAAGCCGACGTATAGGTTCGTCAACGCTTCTTCAAAATAATAAGCCGCTGCTTCACGGGAGATTGCAAGATGTGGTGTTGCAAATACCTCAAGCGCCTCGTCACGTCGCCAGACGACACGTCCTGGCGTATAGGCGATGGTCGCCAGTTCGTGCAGTTCAAACACGGCGAACTCACCATAAATGCCGTCATGATACATGATCTTATGTCCGTCTCTCGTGTTTTGGAACTGATAGTGAAGCGGTTCGACCTCGAGCCAGTCGAGTCGGTCGATAAAGCGCGCCTTCTGCCCATCCTCGACAATCAAAAAGAAATCGAGGTCTGAATACTCATCCAACCGCTCCGTCTCTTGTCCGATCGAACCTAGTGCAAGCAACATAAGCGTTCCTTCATGTGCGGCGACCGATTCCCCAATTCGTTCCATCCGGTCGAGTAATACATCTCGTTTTGTCATCGTCTCTCCCCCTCGTCTCTATTGTACGTGGCAGAGCTCAAAAAAAGAAAGGGTCGACCGCGTCCGGTCCACCCTTTCTGTCCATTTGATTAGACGATAAACTTGTTCGCTTTGATAAGGCTCGCTGCGACTTCGCGCTTCGTCCCGATCACGTTGATCGGCTGATAGCGGCTGAACTTCTTCATTGCCGAGAGAAGCATACGCTGCTCGTCGCCAGACGCCGCTGCGTACAACACTTCTTTCGCCATGAGTTCGACTTGTTTGAATACTTGCTCCGCAAAGATTTCTGTATAGCGGACTTTGAGCGTGTTCTTCTCTTCGCCTGTGCGTCCAATCGCTTTGTCTGTACGAGCGATGGCTGCTTCAAGCGCATAGATGGCACTGATCATGTCTGCAATCTTCGCCAAGATTTCTTGTTCGTTTTGAAGGTCTTGTTGATACTTCTGGACAGCCGTACCTGCGACCATCAAGTTGATCTTCTTCATGTTCGAAAGGAGCATCTTCTCGCGAGCGAGCGGTGAGCCATCCAATTCTTGTGGCATATAGCTCATGAGCTCTTTTTGAAGTTTTTGTGCTTCTGCGAGGAGCGGCAATTCACCTTTCATCGCTTTCTTGAGGAGCGTACCTGGGACGATCAAACGGTTGATTTCGTTCGTTCCTTCGAAGATGCGGTTGATGCGCGAGTCACGGTAGAGGTTCTCGACTTCATACTCTGCCATGAATCCGTATCCACCATGAATCTGGACGGCTTCGTCGACAACGTAGTCGAACGTTTCAGAAGCGAATACTTTGTTGAGTGAGCATTCGATCGCATATTCTGCGATCGCTTGTGCGACTTTTGATCCGTCACGCATGTTCTCGTCACCAAGTGCGTCCAAGCTATCTTGGAACAAGCCGCCCGTACGATAGACTGAACTTTCCATCGCATAGATGTTCGCTGCCATCGTCGCCAACTTCTCTTGGATGAGTGGGAATTGGCTGATCGGTGTCTTGAACTGTTTACGCTCGTTCGCATATTGAACCGAGAGGTCGAACGCACGTTTTGATGAACCGACTGCTCCGACTGCGAGTTTGTAACGACCGACGTTCAAGATGTTGAAGGCGATGACGTGACCTTTTCCGACTTCACCGAGAAGGTTGTCGACTGGTACTTCGACATCTTCAAGGATGAGCGTACGTGTCGACGAGCCCTTGATTCCCATCTTCTGCTCTTCTGCGCCTGTTGAGACTCCTTTGAAGTCACGCTCGACGATGAAGGCACTGAACTTGTCGCCATCGATTTTCGCGTAGACGACGAAGACGTTTGCGAAGCCAGCGTTTGTGATCCATTGTTTCTCACCGTTCAAGACGTAGTGCGTGCCCGCTTCGTTCAAGACAGCTGTCGTTTTCGCACCGAGGGCGTCAGACCCTGAGCCTGGCTCAGTGAGGGCGTAAGCCGCGATCCATTCGCCTGTCGCGAGTTTTGGCAAGTATTTGTGCTTTTGCTCTTCTGATCCGAAGAAGACGATCGGAAGCGTCCCAATCCCGACGTGTGCGCCGTAGCTGAGTGCGAACGAACGTGCTTTCGCGAAGCGCTCCGTGATGATCGAAGATGAGATTTTATCGAGTTGGTAACCGCCGTACTCTTCTGGAACGTCTGCTCCGAGAAGACCGAGCTCGCCCGCTTCTTTCAACAATTCGACAGAGAGGTCGAACTCGTGTTTCTCGATGCGCTCGAGAACTGGCATGACGCGGTCATCGACGAATCCAGCCGTCGTGTCCCCAATCATCTTATGCTCATCTGAGAAATCCTCTGGTGTGAAGAGACGCTCTGCGTCGAGTGCGTCAATGACAAAGCTACCGCCTTTAATCAATTCATGTTCTGTACGTTCCATATCCGATTCCCCCTTAAAGTAATTCGAAGACACCAGCCGCGCCCATTCCGCCGCCGATACACATCGTGACAACCCCATACTTCTCATTGCGTCGTTTCATCTCATGCAAGATCGAAACAGAGAGTTTTGCTCCAGTACATCCGAGTGGGTGACCGAGGGCGATGGCGCCGCCGTTCACGTTCACTTTCGATGGATCGATGCCGAGTTCACGGATGACACCGAGTGACTGACTCGCGAACGCTTCGTTCAACTCGAACAATCCGACTTCTTCTAACTTCACGCCAGCCATCTCGAGTGCTTTCGGAATGGCGACGACTGGTCCGATTCCCATCACTTCCGGACGGACACCGCCGACCGCGAACGAGAGGAACTTGGCCATCGGTTGCAACCCTTGGCGTTCTGCTTCTTCACGGTCCATGACGAGAACTGCTGCTGCTCCGTCGGATACTTGTGAAGCGTTACCCGCCGTGACCGACCCTTTAATTTTGAAAGCCGGGCGAAGTTTACCGAGCGCTTCGATTGTCGAATCGGCGCGGACACCTTCGTCATGCTTGACGACTTTCTCCACTTCCGCGACTTTCCCGTCTTCACCGAGTACGTGCTCGATGACCGTCACAGGAACGATTTCTTCCTGGAACTTGCCACCAGCGATGGCTGCCGCCGCCTTTTGGTGACTGTTGATGGCAAATGCATCTTGGTCTTCGCGCGAGATGTTGTATTCAGCTGCGACACGTTCTGCCGTATGCCCCATACTCATGTAGTACTCTGGTGCCGTCTCCATGATATGTGGGTTTGGACGGATGACGTGACCACCCATCGGCACTTGGCTCATCGATTCCATACCGCCGGCGATGATTGCCGTCGCTTGACCGATCATGATTTTGGCCGCCGCGTCCGCGATGGCTTGAAGGCCTGACGAGCAGTAGCGGTTGATGGTGATCGCTGGAACTTCGTGCGACAGTCCCCCCCGGACCGCCGCATAGCGAGCGATGTTCATCCCTTGCTCCGCTTCTGGCATCGCACAACCCATGATGACGTCATCAATCGGGCCTTTATATCCTGAACGCTCAAGCGTTGCCTTGATGGCATATCCCGCGAGCTCGTCCGAACGAACGTTACGGAACGATCCGCGTTTTGCTTTTCCGACCGGCGTCCGTGCGCCGGCTACGATGACTGCTTCCCTCATCTGTATTGTCCCCCTTTATCAGTTCCGTAGTGGTTTGCCTTTCACGAGCATGTGTTGCATCCGTTGTTGTGACTTCGGCTCTCCGATGAGGCTTAAGAAAGCTTCGCGTTCGATGTCAAGGAAGTACTGCTCATCGACGAGCGTACCGTATGCCAAGTCGCCACCACTGATGACGTGTGCGAGTTTCTTCGCAATCTTCAAATCGTGCTCTGAAATATAACCACCGTAGAACATTTCGTACGCCGCGAGTTCGAGCGTCGCTTTACCTGTTTGACCGACGACCGGTAACTTCTCACGAACCGGTGCCGTGTACCCGTCAGCCAGTTCAAGGACCGTTTGTTTCGCATCGAACGTCAAGTGATCGCGGTTCATCGAGATGCCGTCGACCGCACGATGGTAACCGAGTGCTTTCGCATCAAATGCCGACTTCGATACTTTCGCCATCGCGATGTTCTCGAACGTCTGTTGCGCAGCCTTCTCGATATTTTGCATCGATTTTGGTGTCTGCTCAAGGAGTCGACGGTACGTGTTGACGTTTCCGCCCCCACCAGGGATGAGGCCGACACCGACTTCGACAAGACCCATGTATGTCTCAAGTGCGGCTTGCATACGGGCTGCCGGTAAGCTGATTTCCGTTCCACCACCGAGCGTCATACCGTACGGTGCAGCAACGACCGGACGACTTGAATAACGAATCTTTTGAACGACTTGTTGGAACTTGTTGATGATCCAATCGAGTTCGAACCAGTTCTCGTCTTCGGCTTCCATGAGCATCATCGCAAGGTTTGCACCGACACAGAAGTTCTTGCCGTCGTTGGCAAGGACCATTCCTTTGAAGTCTTGCTCGACGCGGTCGATTGACTGTTCGATCATCTGCATGATGTCGACACCGATCGCGTTGTTTGGTGATGTAAATTCGAGTGCGACGACGTCATCGCCGATATCGACGAGGCGTGCCCCACCGTTCTCTAGGATGATGCCGTTTGATTTTGCGAGCGGTTTGAGTTTCAATTCTTTCGGGTTGACGGTCTTCTCAACATACGTCTTCGACGCTTTATCGTAATACTGGTCTCCCTTGTAGAATGACGTATTGCCTGCAGCAAGCATCTCATCGATCCATGCCGGGACGTCATAGCCTTCCGCTTTCATACGCTCGACTGATTTCTCCACACCGAGGGCATCCCACATCTCGAACGGTCCGAATTTCCAACCAAAGCCCCACTTCATCGCATCGTCAATCGCAACAATCGTATCGGCAATCTCACCAGTGAGACGTGCCGAGTAAGCGAGCGTCTTCGCCGTGATTGGCCAGAGCAATTGTCCGACGCGACCTTTGTTCAAGATGGCACCTTTCAATTTCGCTTTTGAGCCAGGAAGTGACTTGATTTGATCGAGTTCAGGACCTGTAATCGCTTTCAATTGTTCGTATTCGAACGTCTGAAGGTTCAACTCCTGGATGACCTTGCCTTCTTTCTTATAGAAGCCTTGACCGGCCTTTTGTCCGATCCAGCCTTTTTCGACGAGTTGCTTCATTTCTGAAGGGACGTCGAACGTGTCCTTCTCTTCCCCAGCTTCGAGCGTCTCGTAGACGTTACCCGCCACGTGGACGAACGTGTCGATTCCGACGACATCGAGTGTGCGGAATGTCGCCGATTTCGGACGACCGATGAGTGGACCTGTGATCGAGTCCATCTCTCCGATTGAAGCGTTTTGTTTGAGCATCTCTTCAAACGTGACGAGAAGACCATACGTCCCGATACGGTTCCCGATGAAGTTCGGTGTGTCTTTTGCTTCGACGACACCTTTTCCAAGACGGTCTTCCGCGAAACGTGACATGAAGTCGATGACCGGACGGGCTGTTTTCTCCGTCGGGATGAGTTCGAGCAACTTCAAGTAACGTGGTGGGTTGAAGAAGTGTGTGCCGAGGAAGCGTGATTTCAATCCTTCCGGAAGGGCACTTGCCATCGCTTCGATGGAGATCCCTGACGTGTTCGAGCTGAGAATCGCATCTTCACGGATGTAAGGTGCAATCTTCTCGAAGAGTTGTTGCTTCACATCAAGACGTTCGACGACGACTTCGATGACCCAATCCGCTTCTTTCAAACGCTCTAAGTCATCTTCTAAGTTTCCGACTTCGATGAAGTTGAGATGATCGGCTGTCGCGAGTGGTGCTGGATTTTGTTTCAATAGTTTTTGACGGTTTTCTGAGGCGATGCGATTGCGTACTTCTGGTGACTCGAGCGTCAACCCTTTCGCTTCCTCTTTAGCTGTCAATTCACGTGGTACGATGTCGAGCATGAGCGAACGAATCCCCGCGTTCGCCAAGTGAGCCGCAATCCCCGCCCCCATTACTCCTGAACCGATGACGACCGCAAAACGAATTGAGTTCGTCAAACGGAGGTCGGTTGATTGTTCGATGTGACTCGTCATAGTGTTCCCCCCTAAAATGAGAATGAATAGTGATTCATTTCACGCGTAAAAAAAATCGCAATCACCATCGTGTTTACTCTTCTATCATAAATGAATGAACATTCATTCGCAAGCGTTCATTTTTCAATTTCATTCCATTTTTTGAATGAGCGATTAGTTTTCAATGGGTGTGGTATAGACAAAAAGAGTCAAATTCAGAAAGGGGAATGTATACATGCGCGATAATCGTCTGAACACCGTAGGCAGTCGAAAAGATTTTGAGGCATTCAAAAAGAAGGCACAAGAACAGGCACACCAACCGGGAATCGATTCGAAAATGGAACCCTTCCCCATCTATGAACGGGAAGATTATAAAGGAAGTGACAAGTTAAAAGATAAGGTCGCCATCATCACCGGTGGGGATTCTGGAATCGGAAAGTCGGTCGCCATCTTTTTCGCCCACGAAGGTGCGAACTCCGTCATCGTATATAAGGACCAAAACGAACTCGAGGATGCGGAAGCGACGAAAGAACGGATTGAGGACTTAGGTCAAGCCTGTCTATTACTTCAAGGCGACCTCGGAGAATCTTCTTTTTGTCAACGAGTCGTCGAAGAGACGCTCGAGACGTTCGGCCGGATCGACATCCTCGTCAACAACGCAGCCGAGCAGCATCCACAGGAATCGCTCCTCGACATTTCGGACGATCAACTCGAGAAGACGTTCCGCACGAATATCTTCAGCATGTTCTACTTAACGAAAGCAGCGCTCCCTTACTTAAAAGAAGGCGCGAGCATCATCAATACGACCTCAATCACGGCCTATGAAGGAAACGACCAATTAATTGACTATGCGTCGACGAAAGGTGCCATCACGGCATTCACCCGCTCGCTCGCCAAAAACTTGGCGGACAAGAAGATTCGCGTCAACGGGGTCGCCCCGGGACCGATTTGGACGCCGCTCATCCCGTCAACGTTCGATGCGGAGAAAGTGAAATCGTTCGGGGACTCTTCCGGTATGAAACGGCCGGGGCAACCGGCAGAACTCGCACCAGCATACGTCTATCTCGCAAGCGATGACTCGACGTATGTCAGTGGTCAAGTCATTCACGTAAACGGTGGTACCGTGATTAATGGATAATTGATCGAAGACTCAGTTTGTAGCTGAGTCTTCTTTTTGTGCAGTGCGTCCTTTCGGCGCCCATGCTTTCAGCAGGCAATCCTGAAGCCTCCTCGCGCCGTTCCCGGCACTGCGGGGTCTTCGTTGGATTGCTTTCCTGCATGAGTCAGGGCGCCGACGGACCACTGAAAAATAACATGACCATCTACGTCGTACACCAAGTATACTAATGACAAATAGGTAAATATGGAGGCTAGTCAATGACAAACTCATACAATGATGATGCGCATGACGAAGAGCACGACGAAGATATTTTAGAGTTCGACCCGCATTTTGACCATGATGCTAAGATGGAAATCAATTTGAATGAATCAGGCGTCAACTTCGTCGGCAACGCTGAAGGCTATCTCGCCCTTGCGCGAATGTTTACATTTTTAGCGCAAACACATATGTCTATTCGAATGGAAGAAAATCCTCCGCCTGACGTAAATACTTCCTACGGATATGGTCCGTACCATATGACTGATTTCATCCGAGAAGATTTCATTCAAAATAAACAGTATATATTCAATCCAGGTGCTCTACGTGATGTGCATCCAGAAGAACATCAAGAACTGTTCTTTTGGCTGTCCGATCAAATCGGTCCAGATTTTTGGGTAAGCGAGGACGAGAACAAGAAATCGTAACACCTCCGGTAGTTAGATGACCGAACGCATCGACGTGATCTATACATCAAAAAGCACGAACGTCCTCGACGGACGTTCGTGCTTTTCTCATTTCTTCACCATGCCTTTTAACACGAACGCCACGTTTGCCGGACGTTCCGCGAGACGGCGCATGAAGTAGCCGTACCAGTCACGACCGTATGGCACGTAGACACGGACTTTGTATCCTTGGCGCACGAGCTCGAGTTGACGCTCGACGCGGATGCCGTATAACATCTGGAACTCGAACTGGTCGAGCGGGATGTTGTTCTCTTTGACGTGCTCGATAATGGCGTCAATCATATGGTCATCGTGTGTCGCGATGGATGCGTAGTTCCCGTTCGCAAGATGGAGTTTGACGAGCTTCACGTAGTTATGGTCCACGTCCTCTTTTTCAGGGAACGCGACCGTCGCCGGCTCTTTATATGCCCCTTTGACGATACGAAGGTTCGGCTTGAGCGGCGCGAGATGATTGATGTCATCTTCTGAGCGGTACAAGTACGACTGGATGACCGTTCCGAGACCGTCAAATTCAGACTTCAGCTTTTTGAACAATTCGAGCGTCTTCTCACAGCGCTGCTCATCTTCCATATCGATGGCCACAAAGACCCCGACTCGTTGTGCGACCGTCAAGATTTGACGCATGTTGTCTTCAATCAACTCGTCCGAGATATCGAATCCGAGTGACGTCAGCTTGAGTGACATATAGGCATCTAATTGCTCTTCTGCCATAATTTCAATCGCACGCATGATCTCGTCGCGATTCGTATTCGCCTCTTCAACCGTCTTAATAAATTCCCCGAGATGATCGACCGTGACCGACAACCCTTTCGCGTTCAATTCGCGAATCGTCGGGACAGAAGCCTTAAAGTCTTCTCCTGCTACAAAGCGTGATGCACCAAATCGTAGGCCATATTTCTTTGCCAAACTGTTGAGTGTTTTGTTTTGTGACATGTAGATAAATCCATCGCGCAACACTTTTTCCATCTGATTTTCCCCCTTACTTTTACACCCATCTATCTCTATGATGATGTCTGCAATTATTATGACACACAAACGTCATTTCGTCTGTATTTTTGTAACCGTTTGCAGCACTTTCTTCCCAACTTTTCAAAAAAGACAGACGACCCGTAGGACGGCTGTCTTATAGGCTTGTCGAAGGTGCGACATAGAGTAAAATACTGAGGAAGATGAACACACTTCCCGCTAGGACGAACAAGTGCCAAATGGCATGGTTGAACGGCAGTTTTTGCCACACGTAAAACACGATGCCGACCGAATAGGCGATCCCTCCTGCGAGGAGAAGCATGAACCCTTGATGACCGAGTGATTCATACAACGGACGGATGGCGATGATGCAGATCCAGCCAAGTGCGAGGTATGTCACATTGGACACCCACATGTACTTTCCGGTCGAAAACAGTTTCCACACAATCCCGAGAATCGCGACACCCCACACAATCCCGAATAACGTCCAACCGAGCGTCCCGTGAAGGGTCACGAGGGCGAACGGCGTATAACTTCCTGCAATGAGTAAGTAAATCCCCGCATGGTCGAACACTTGCAACACCCGCTTCGCCCGTGGATGCGGAATCGCGTGCATGAGTGTCGAGAAAAGATAGAGTAAAATCATCGATACTCCGAACACACTCACCGCGGTGACGTTCCATGTGCTTCCACTTTCTGTCGCGCTCATGACGAGCAGGACGAGGGCGACGATGCTGAAGATGACTCCTAAGCCGTGCGTGACCGCGCTCGCAATCTCTTCCCCGAGCGTATCGGCATGGAGCATCTCTTTGAGTTGATCTTGTTTCATGTGCTCCCACCTTCCGTAACTGTTCCTTCTAGTATGGACATTTCCCGATTTGAACGCAATCAAAAACACGGGCTACCGATTAGCCCGTGTCGAGATTATGCGACTTCTTTCACCGGAACGTCACATTCCATTTGTGCAGCTCGCATCGCGCGTGCCCGCTTGTGGAACAAGACGAGAAGCGTCAACGTCCCGAGTGTCGAGATGACGTACGGAAGAACTCCGTCCAGTTTGAAGCCGATTGGCGCTGTCAAAATGTAGAACCAAACCGCATACAACATGAACGTCCCTGGAAGGAGCGCGATGTAGTGGTTTTTCCCTTTAATGTAAAGGTACATCGCCCCGACGAACAGTGCGATGACCGCCGTCGTCTGGTTCGCCCAGTTGAAGTATTGCCAAAGCATCTGGAAGTCCATATTCGTGAGCACGTATGAGATTGCAAAGAGTGGAAGTGCAATCCAAAGACGTGACGAGAACTTCTTCTGTGCGATCGACATGTAGTCCGCAATGATCATCCGTGCGCTACGGAATGCCGTGTCCCCTGACGTGATCGGTAAGACGATGACTCCGAGAATCGCGAGCGTGCCGCCGATGCTGCCGAGCATGAGTGTCGCCACTTCTTGCACGACTAGTGCCGGAGTGCCCGCACTGATGAGTCCAAGTAATTCACCTGGCTCAAAGATGGCCATCGCCGCTCCAGCCCAAATCATCGCGATGACCGCTTCGGCAATCATCATGCCGTAGAAGATTTCACGACCGTTGCTTTCTTTCATCGTCGTCCGCGAAATGATCGGTGACTGTGTCGCATGGAAACCAGATAGCGCCCCACATGAGATCGTGAAGAAGAGGAGCGGCCAGATCGGTAAGCCGTCCGGATGCATGTTCGTCAATGTCATCTCTGGAATCTTGTATCCTTGTGCGAACAAGCTGACCGCGATCCCGATGGCACTGATGACAAGTAGCGCCCCGAAGAACGGGTAGATGCGCCCGATGATCTTATCGACCGGGAGAAGCGTCGCCAAGATGTAGTAAGCGAACACAGCGAAGATGACGATGGTGAGCGTCGATGCGTTCCCATCGAACAAGTTGTTGATCATGTTACTCGGAGACGTGACGAACACCGTCCCGACAAGAAGTAGAAGTAAAAGTGCGAATCCGTTGACGATATGGCGGAGCGAACGTCCGAGGAACTTCTCCGCTAGTTGTGGCAAGTGTGCCCCGTTATTACGAAGGGAAATCATTCCTGTCAAATAGTCATGTACCGCTCCGGCAAAGATGGACCCGAACACAATCCAAAGGAAGGCGACCGGTCCATAGAGCGCCCCCATGATCGGTCCAAAGATCGGTCCGACACCGGCAATGTTGAGCAATTGAATCATCGAGTTCCGTTTTTTACCCATCGGCACGTAGTCGATGCCGTCCTGAGACGCATAGGCAGGCGTCGTCCGCTCTTCCTTGATGCCGAACGTCTTCTCGACGTAACGACCATATACCAAATACCCGACCAAAAGTAGTGCGAGTGCGACGAAGAATGTAATCATCTGTCAGTCCCCTTTTCCGTACATATGTAGCCGAACCCCATCGGCTCTTCGGTTTACACGTGTCATGTAACCGATTACATGTTTGATTATACATAAGACCAAATGATATTGTAAGGGCTTTCATTCACATTCTAGACACTTTTATTCGACAAAAAACGACGCCCGAATTGGACGCCGTTCCGTACTTATTTCAACTTGAGAATCGATTGTTTTGACCCAGAACCGTTCGCTTCGCTTGCGATGACTTTGTACGTTCCTTTCGCAAGACCTTTTTTGAATGTGAACGTATACGTTCCAGACCAGCTCGCCTGTACTTTCGAGACTTGCTTGCCTTTTGCGTCTTTCAAGACGACCGTCGCACCTGGTGTTGTTTTCCCGACCAAGGCACGCGTGCCGGCCTTCACACCTTTTGTTGTCTTCGGTGTTGAAATTATTACGTTTTTCAATTCAAACGATGTCGTCTTGACTTCTTTTCCTGATACGTCTTTCGCTTCGATTTCATATTTCGCCGCAAAGAATCCTGTGCTTCTCTTGAACGTGAAGTTCCCATTCTCGTCAGCCTTCGCGTAGTCTACTTTTTTTCCATCCCGTTTAAGGACGAGTGTAGCTCCTGCCGTCGTTTTTCCTGTCAACACGGTTGAATTTGTGTACGTCAAACGCTTCGAGATTGCCGGTGTCCCAACAAACCCTGCACCGACGACTTTCGTTTCTGTCATCATCTTCCCATTCAATTCGCTTTCAATCGTCAACGACTGACGAAGTTTCAATGGTTTGACCGTCAAACGGTACATCCCTTCTGCATCGGCTGTCGTCGTCGCGAGAACTGTTTGGCCATCTTTCAATGTCACGTTCGCATTTGGCGCTGTTTTCCCGGTCACGACTTTTGCACCCGGTTTGATCACATCGACCGAAAGCGTCAAATCAACCGGTGCTGCCTCGAGCTCCGTCGTATAGGTACGGAAGAGACGACCTGCCGCATCTTCACGTGTCGCGTCCGTCGCTTCAATTCCTTCATAAAGGTTCAAGTACTGCTTCCCTGCATCCGCTGTTTCAAACGTCACCGAACGTTTTGCGTCCGCGACAATCTTCCAGTTGTTGTCGGCTTTGTAGTCCAAGTTACTGCCACTCGACACAATGTAGTCCGAGATGACGTTACGTGTCTCATACGCTGAGCGATAGACGATGTTCTTGCCGCCACCAAGACCTGGGAACGATGAAGAACCCGCACGATAGTTGTTCGTCGCGACCAAGAACTCTTGGTCCATCTTGATTGGTTGTCCATTGTACTCGACGTTCTTCACGCGGTTCGCGTTCTCGTTGACGAGCTTCCCACCGACATCGAACTTCGCAGGACCCGTGACATCAATCTCATACGTCAAACCGTCGAGAATGTCGAAGTTGTAGCTACGGAATTGAAGGTTGAGTAAGTTCTCGTCGTCTTCTTCGATTTGGTCAAACGCACCCGCTGACATCTCGAGCCAATCCATGACATCTTTCCCTGTCACTTTGACGACTTCGAGCGTGTTCGGATACACGTAAAGGTCCGCAACGTTTTTCAAAGCGATTTGCCCTTTCGGGATATTCGTGTAGTAGCTTGCGTCCGTCAATTCACGTCCACCTGCTTTAAACGGCGCACCCGCTGATAAGAGCGGCAACTCTTTATATGCTGAAAGTTCTGGATTCGTCTCGAGCTCTTTCTCGACATACCACTTCTGTGCGTTCGTCACGAACTGAACCGATGCATCGTCACGGACGAGTGCGAAGTAGCTCTGGATATCATCTTGAATCTCACCGACCGGTTGGTTGATGTAGTCGATTGTCGCCACGTGGTTGTCTTCGATCAACGCTTGAATCGTCGGGTCGACCGCCGTATCTGCCGTCACCGAGTCGAGCGCGGCCGACGCGTCAAGAATCTGCCACTTGCCGTCTACAAGTTCAAGCTCGAAGTCGATGACACCGAGGTCTTTCCCTTGGTTGTTCGCCATGACGACCGGTTTGCCATTGATTGTCCCTTTTGTCATATCGACGTTCGGGAATGAAGCGAACATGCCTTTCGCATCCGGGAAGCGACCGTGTTGGTGCCCCGTCATGACCATGTCGAGTCCGTCAATCTTCGTGAGTGCGTAACCGACGTTCTCTTCGCTGTCGAGTTGTTCATCTGCAAGTGTCGCACTGTCACCGATACCTGAGTGCGCGAGGGCGACGACGACGTCCGCTCCCTGGTCTTTCAATTTTTGAACCGCTTCACGTGCGGACGGGATGATATCCTCTGCCGTCACACGACCTTGAAGATTCCCCGAATCCCATGACATGATTTTCGGAGGGACGACTCCAAATACACCGACTTTGATCGTATGCGTTTCTCCATCCATGTCTGTAACCGTTCGTTCGATGATTTGGACCTCTTGTCCATCTACGTTGAACTTCGAGACGATCGGGTTGCCTTCTAAATCTTTGACGTTCGAGTTGACGAAACGAAGTTTCCCTTTCGATCCCTCCATCGCGTTGTATAAGAATTCGAGACCAAAGTTAAATTCATGGTTCCCGAGTGTGACGGCATCATAGTTCAATGCGGCCATCGCCTTGTACATCGGATGTTCAAACGCTTCATTTTTTCCAGCCTGGCTTTCACGGACATAATCGCCAAACGGTGTCCCCTGAATCGTGTCCCCGTTATCGAACAAGAATGTGTTCGTTTCCCCAGCGGCTGTACGATGTTCATTGATGAGTGTCGCGACTTTCGTCAATCCAATCGTGTTATCGATTTTGTCTTGGAAGTAATCGTAGTTCGTGATGTTCGTATGTAAGTCTGTCGTCTCTAAGAAACGAAGCTTGACGATATCCTGGTCGACTTCCGCCATGACGTTCGGTGCCTGTAGCGGCAAAACGGTTGGTAACACGAGCGCGGTCGCGATTGACCATTTCAATGCAGTTTTCATGTGATTGTCCCCTTTTTTTGGTTGATAATTGTCTAACCATATTCAATATAACACCAGCTGTCTTTCCCTCCTATTAAATTTTCGTATAAAAATAGACCTAATTTCCTTTACAAAAATTAGGTCTATCCTCCTATTATTGTTTGATGCGAACGGTGAACGGTCCATCGCCTTCGATTTCTTCAAATGTGACCGATACCGGGTATGCGTGCTTACCGTAGACCGGCTCTTCAAGACGAATCATCGTGAAGCCGATCACGTCCTCGCCACTCACGAGTTCAAGCGGGAGTTTCTCGACGTTCAAGTGGCGGTCGTATCCGTTGCGAAGGAGAATCGTCGCCGTGACATCCGTCTCTTCCTTCTCCACCGACACGAGCATCAAGTTGAACTCGTTTTCCCCGACTGGTGGCGTCGAGATGTTTGTCCGCATGAGCTGTTGCCATGCGCGTGTCGAGAACTTCGCTTCTTCTCCCGGTGACACGGGCTGAAGCGGGTCAATTGGGTTCATTTGGAAGACGAGTCGGAGCGAGTCGTACGACTCCACTTCCCCGAACATCTCATCCAAGAAGAAATCCAAGTAGACCGGTTTGCTCGTCCACGCCTCAAAGCTCGGCAGTTCAGAACGTCCGAGGACTTTCCGGCCGATTGGGACGTTATTCGCGTCCAATAAGAGGACTGGCAATTCGTTGATCTCGAACGAGCTCGGAAGCGTGTTGCGGAACAACGCCACAATCGACAAGTCATGCCCGAGCGATTCGGCATTCAACAACTCAATCGAGAGCTGATTATCGAGAAGTGGTGGGAGTCGTTTCGCATGATAACGGAAGACGTACTCGTCCTCTTTCGGGATCCCCATCGAGTCGTCGATGACGAGCGTCAATTGGCGCCCTTCCTCTTTATTTCCTGTCTCAATCTGTTTACGTTTACGAAATCCTAACATTATACTTCCTCCTCTGCCATCTCAGCGAAATAACGGTCGAGCTGGCATAGTTCCGTCGTGACATCCCGGGCGATATTGATATACGTCTGTTCGAAGATTTCCAATCCTTCTTTTCCGAACTGACGGCTCGGGTCTTCCTGACCGTAGCTGCGAAGCCCGATCCCTTCTTTCAATCCGCTCATCGTCGTCAAATGATCCGTCCACTTCATGTCGACGGCGCGGAGAAGCGACTCTTTGGCGAAGAGGACGATGTCGTCCTGTTCGAGGCGCGACGCCGTCGTAGCGATGATCGCCTCCATCCAGTCGTTTAAAGCATCCTTCAGTTCACGCGTATCCGCGATGTCATTCGCCCATGTCGGCTCCTGCATCGTCAAGTAGCGCAAGTCATCTTTCAACTCATCGATCGGCCATTCTTCAGGCACGAGTTCATCCGACACATGCATGTCGATGCTGTTCTCGAGGGCGAGACGCATCATGCCGAGGACGTTTTTCGTGATGGCATCCGCATTGGCGTTGACGGCCTGGTTACGAATCGTATAGATGATATTCCGTTGTTCGTTCAAGACGTCATCGAGTTTGAACAAGTAGTCTCGAATCGAGACGCCGAGTCCTTCGATCGTCGTCTGCGCATATTCGATGATTTCGATCGCGTCTTTCGACGAGACCTCACCTGTCGCGCTCGGCTTCAACTTTTTCTCCACGCGCTCTAGCTTCTGCGCCGCATAACGTTTCACGATCTCATCTTCGAGCGAGACGAAGAACTCGGTCGCACCCGGGTCGCCTTGACGTCCCGAACGACCGCGGAGCTGGTTGTCGACACGTTTTGACTCGTGGCGCTCCGTCCCGATGACGAAGAGACCGCCCGCTTCCTTCGCTTTTGCGTCGAGCGTAATGTCCGTCCCGCGTCCGGCCATGTTCGTCGCAATCGTCACTTTGCCGAATTGACCGGCGTCCGCGATGATATCCGCTTCCTGAGCGACCGTCTTCGCGTTCAACACGTCATGCTCGATCCGCTTCTTCTTCAAGTGCTTGCTGATGGCTTCCGATTGTGCGATCGAGGTCGTCCCGATCAAGACCGGACGTCCCGTCGCATGCAGTTCCGCCACTTTCTCAGTGACCGCCGCATACTTTTGCTCGGTCGTCATGAAGATGCGGTCCGGATGGTCGACACGCTGACGTTCGCGGTTCGTCGGCACTTGGACGACGTCCATGTTGTACGTCTTCAAGAACTCTTGACGTGACGTCTGAGCCGTCCCCGTCATCCCACCGACGAGCGGATACATGCGGAAATAGTGCTGAATCGTAATCTCCGCCGTCGTCTTGTTCTCTTCGGTGATGGTGACGCTTTCTTTCGCCTCGAGCGCCTGATGCAACCCTTCTGACAAGCTCCGACCTTCCATGATGCGTCCCGTGAACAAGTCGATGAGTTCGATCTTGTCTTCACGCACGATATAGTCGACGTCAAGTTCGAACAAGACGTTCGCACGGAGTGCCTGGACGAGATAGTGATAGAGCACCTGGTGTGAGGCGCTGAACAGGTTATCGATGGCGAACAGCTCTTCAATCTTGACGATTCCTTCTTCCGTGAACGTCGCAGATTTCGACTCGAGGTCGACCTCGTAGTCGGTCTCCTCGAACTCAGAAATGATCTGTTGCGCCAACTGTTTCAACCGGATATGTGACCGGTCCTTCTGCGCGATGATGAGTGGCGTCTTCGCCTCATCGATCAAGATGCTGTCGACTTCATCGACGATGGCGAAATGGAACGGACGTTGGACCCGTTCTTCCGGCTTATGGACAAGGTTGTCACGCAAGTAGTCGAATCCGAACTCTGTCCCGACCCCATACGTGATGTCCGCCTGATATGCGGAACGCTTCTCGTCCGCTTCGATGTCCGGGACGTTCAAGCCGACCGTCAACCCAAGGAAGTCGTGAATCTTCCCAATTTGCTCCGCATCACGTCTCGCCAAATAATCGTTCACCGTGATGACGTGGACGCCTTTTCCTTCGAGCGCCTTGACATAACTCGGCAAAGCGGCGACGAGCGTCTTCCCTTCCCCCGTCGGCATCTCCGAGATGTTCCCTTCGAGGAGGGCGAACCCACCGATGAGCTGGACGTCATAGTGACGCATGCCGAGCACACGGACTGACGCTTCGCGGACGAGAGCGAACCCTTCTTCCGCGATGTCATCCACTTTCTTTCCATCCAAGAGACGTGCTTTGAGCGTCTCCGTATATGTACGCATCTCGTCATCCGAGAGGGCTTTCATCGTTGTCTCTAATTCATTAATACGCGCGACCCGTCGTTCGTACGCTTTCAAACGCCGGCTTTGATCATTCGTTAACTGTTTTACAAATTGGATCACACTAATAGCCTCCATCTTTCTATCAATTCATCACTTACATACTCGTCTATTATAACGAAAACCGAACCAATTCGGAGACTTTTTTACGAAAACTTCCTAAAAGTTGGTTTTTAGACACGTGAAAACCTATAAATTTTGGTTAATTTTCAAAAAGTATTTGTAAAAATATTTTCAATTCACTATTTGAGATGACGTGAGACCGTGTTACGATGAAAAAAAACAGAACATTTGTTCGTAAAAAGGAGTGGTGACGATGCGCAGACGAATCTTTTGTATCGACAGCGTCTCGTTCTATGCCAGTTGCGAGTGTGCCGCACGCAACAAAAATCCTTACAAGACGAAGCTCGTCGTCCTCTCGAACCTGCAGGACAGCGGGGCACTCGTCCTCGCCGCGACCCCGAAGATGAAGCAGCTCGGCATCAAGACCGGGTCACGTCGCTTCCACATCGACCGCCTCCCGTGGCACGAACGACGGGACGTTTTGTATGCCGAGGCGCGGATGAGTCATTATTTGAACGTCTCCATCCAAATCATCCACATCCTCCATCAGTTCGCCCCGCCCGAGGCGATTCGCGTCTATTCGATCGATGAGACGCTCGTCGACATGACGGGGACGGAGCGGCTGTTCGGAAGTGACGAGCACGTCGCCCACCTCATGCGTGCGACGATTTTTCGCTATACGGGCATTCCCGTCACCATCGGCATCGGACCGAACAACGTCCTCGCCAAGCTCGTCCTCGATTTGCATGCGAAAAAGGAAGGAGTCGCCACGTGTCTTCTCCATGACGTCGAACGGCTTATCCACCCGGCGCCAATCGAGAAGATGTGGGGCGTCGGGACGAAGATGGCGGTCCACCTTCAGCGGCTCGGCATCTGGACGATCGGGGACTTGGCCCGCTATCCGCTCGAATCCCTTCATGAAAAGTTCGGTGTCATCGGTGCAGAACTTTGGCATCACGCCTGGGGCATCGACGAGTCGCCGACCATCCTGCCGGCGAGCTCCTTGTTCGGGGCGAAGCGGACGCGACCGAAGTCGATCGGACACGGCATCACCCTCATGAAAGATTACACGACGTATTCCGCAATCCGGCTCGTCTTACAGGCGATCGCGGTCGAAGTCGGGATGCGAACCCGGCAAGCGGGACTCGTCGGAGGGACGATTCATCTCGGGGTGCGCTATACGCGGACGAGCGACCGGGGTGGCTTCAGTAAACAAAAGAAACTCCCCCGCTTCACAGCGGACGAGCAAGAGTTTCTCCCCATCTTATTGCAACTATTTTTAGACGGCTGGGAAGAGACGGAGGCCGTCCGTTACGTGTCGGTCGCTCTCGGCAAGCTCGAGCCACGGAGCGACCACGTCCAGTTATCGTTCTTCGAAGACGAATGGGCGAAAGCGAAACGGCTCGACTTTCTCGATTTGATTGACGGCCTGAACGTCCGGTTCGGTCGTGGCACAATCCGACCGGCGTCGAGCCTACTAAAAGACAGTCCGCTCCGGACGCGCCAACGTCTAATCGGCGGACATAAACAAGGAGGCGATTCCTCATGAGCAAGACCCGCTATCGTGACCGGGGTGAGTTGAAATGGATCCCATTTCTCATGCCCGAGCACGTCGCCCTACTGAAACGTTATTATGCCCAAATCCAAAAGATCGAACTACCCGACTTGGACGAACAGCTCCTCTATCTTTGGCAAACCGAGCTCGAACGGGCAATCCGTGAAGGCGACCAGGTCGAGGTGACCCTGTTCGTAGACGGCTTGACGAGAAGCATGCGCGGCTACGTCCACGCCATCTATTACGCCGAGCGCGAAGTCGAGCTGTTCGACGGCGAGGTACGGCGCGTCCCGTTCGGTGACATCTTGTCCGTTCGTTAAGACGCCTCGATTGCTTCCTGGGTCGTCTCGAACGTCTCGATTCCGTCGAGTAGCCCATAATGAGCAAGCGTCGCGCGGACCGATGGCGACAAGTGCGCGAAGATGACGTGACGTTCGGCCGCTTTCAGTTCGGTGACGACACGCCGCAACTCTTCGACTGCGGTCACGTCGATAACCGGACAGCGGTGGAAGTTGAAGATGAACACGTTCGGTTCCCGATGAATGTGATGGAGGACGTGCTCGAACAGCTCAACCGCACCGAAGAAGAGCGGACCTTCGACACTGAAGACGATTTGGCCGTCCCGTGTGACGTACCGTTCTGTCCGTTCACGCACGTCAATCGTATCAGCCATTCGTTTCGCAAAGAGCGCGAGCGCACAGATGACCCCGACCTCGACGGCGACGACCAAGTCGACGAATACCGTCAACAGTAGCGTGACGAGAAGGACGAGCGACTCGGATGAACGATGACGCAACATCGCCATCACGTGATGGCGCTCGGACATGTTCCAGGCGACCCGCATCAAGATCGGAGCGAGTGCAGCGAGTGGTACGTAACTCGCAAACGGGGCGAGGACGAGGACCGCCACGAGCACCGTGAGTCCGTGAATGACCCCGGCACGTCGGCTTACCGCTCCGGCCTGAATGTTTGTCGCCGTCCGGGCGATGGCACCTGTCGATGGGATCCCACCGAAGAACGGCGTGATCACGTTCGCAAGCCCTTGTCCGAACAGTTCCTTGTCCGGTTTCATCTTCGTCCCTGCCATCCCGTCGGCGACCGTTCCAGAAAGAAGTGACTCGAGTGCGCCAAGGAAGGCGATGGCGAACGCGGACGGGAGGAGTGTTGTGATCAGGTCGAGGTCGATCGCAAGCCAGTTGAATGTTGGCAGTCCGCTCGGGATACCGCCATATGCACTTCCGATGGTCGCGACCTCACCCGGGATGAGGAGACTGACAAACGTCGGGACGAGCATCGCCATGAGTAAGAGCGGTAAACGGAACGGCAGCTTCGGGACGAGCCAAAGCGTCAAAAAGCCAATTCCGGCAATGACAATCGGCCAAGGACTCGCTTCGGGCAACGCCTGACCGAGGCGAAGCAAGTTCTCGTGAAAATGTGGCGCCTTCTCAAAGGTGACGCCAAACAACTCATCGAGCTGGTCGACGAAGATAACGACGGCAATTCCGGCCGTGAAACCGATGGTGACGGCACGAGGCATGAAGCGGATGAGCCGTCCGACCCGAAGCACGCTCATGAGGAGCAGCAACACACCGGCGAGGACGGTCGTGACGAGTAACCCTTCATATCCGTAAGCGAGGACGACACCCGAAACGATTGGGATGAACGCCCCCGTCGGTCCGGCGATTTGGAACGTCGAACCTCCGAACAGGCTGACGAGGATTCCGGCGAAAATGGACGTGTAGAGCCCATATACCGGTGGGACGCCTGAGGCGATGGCGAATGCCATGGCAAGCGGGATAGCGACGACACCAACTGTAATTCCAGCCGAGATGTCCTTTTGCCACATCTCACGTGTGGAGAGTGAGTCTTGCATCATACATTCCTTCTTTCCAATCAGTTCAAAAACGAGTTTAGTGTACGCCTGGAAAGTGGGCTTGTAAACGGGTTGAGAAAAACGTTAACAGAATGTACAAAGAACGAGATGGTACAATAGGAGTTAGACACACACTAATAAAAGTTAGAATCGTTGAACTGATATTACCTGCTACAACAAAGGAGATATGATTCATGGAAGAACAGTTTTCCATATTAAAGGATTTGTCTGACTATCGTACACCGACTGAGATGAAAAGTTATTTTGAAGAGGTGATTCAGGCTCTTAAGGATGATCGCATGGCTTTAGAGATTTCGAGGTTGCGCATAGGCAAGTTCAAAGAGTTTCAAGAGGAATTCGTACCAGCCTATGTATTTTCTCTCTCACCTTATTTTCCAAAGGGCGCTAAAGCGAAAATCATCATCGGGGATCAAAATTATGACTTTGTCATACTGCATCCAAACGGGACCGAAGAAAAATTCGAAGTGAGTTCTTACATAAATGGGATACGAGAAGTGGAAATTGCTGAAGCATTAAATGATACAGGTGTCTGGAATCCAAGGTTAAAAAGTTATGAACAGCTAAAAGAACAAGCTGCAGCATACATTAAAGAAACAAAAAAGAACATGCTGAAAAAATCCAAAAAAGATTATACACATGCGTCTCTACTGTTCTCTGTATCGACGTATGAGCTTGCGGCCATTTTTCACAATGAGTTTGATACCTCTCTACAAGATTTAGTAAGGTTCCTGTATGACACTCCATTTAAAGCAAAGCACGTATATCTCATCATTCAAAATGGAGACGACATTCCGACGGTAGCGTCTAACATCATCAAAGTAAAATAAAAAGACGCACCTTTCGATGCGTCTCCCTTCAATTCGTCGGAGCCTCTACGACTTGATCGCCATCTTCCGCGTCTTTCGCCAGCAACTTCACATGACGACCGAATAACCACATGACGACGAGATGGGCTTTCGCCTGTGTCTTCGTATAGAACCACCACGGGAGGGCCGGTACGAACTCATGGATGGCGACGAGTCCTTCATCCGACTCCGGTAAGCGTCTAAACTCGAGACGCCCTGTCTTATCCTCTTCACTTAACTTGACGAACTTGCCCCCGTCAATCGCAAAGGATGCCATATCGTCCGTCGCTTCCTGTTCAAGCGATAGATGAAGCGCGACGAACGACGGATCGAGCAGCGCAATCTCCCAATTATCGTCTTCTTTCGTCGTCTGAATGAACGGATACATAAAACGACCGAGCCACTCAAAGTACGTGTCCGCCATCCAAAGCGCTGACTTTTCTTCCGGCAGACCGAACCGCTGAATCGAACGGACGGTATACGATTTCGGTTGCTTTTTCTTCTTACCGCCCGAGGATTGCTTCTCTTCTTCCTCAAGCGCATGTTCGACCGCCTGTTTGAATGGAATCTCACCCTGTCCGATACCTTCGACCGTATCTTTTGCCACCATCGCGTGCCCCATGCTCTCGACGAGCGGATAGACGGTCGCCTTCGGTTCACCCGTGACCGCCATGACCCACAGGCGCGACAGTTTGATTGTCGGGAACGGGAAGTCGATCAAGACGCGACGCTTATCCATGACTTCGGCCGTCTGTTCGATCATCTTCCGATACGTCATCACCTCGGGACCCCCGATGTCGATATGACGGTCATAAAGCGACTCGGTACCGACGACCGAGATGAGCGCCTGAACGGCTTCACGGATGTCGATCGGATGTGTTTCCGTCTTCGTCCATCGTGGCAAGATCATCGACGGCAAACGCTTGACGAGCTTCGCTAAAATCGGGAACGACGAACCTTCCGGCCCAATGATGAGTCCCGCCCGTATCGTCGTCACCGGCACGCCCTGGCCACCGAGAATGCGTTCGACCTCAAGTCGACTCTTCAAGTGACGCGACAACGTCTTCTCTTGTTTCGGGATGATCCCACTCAAATAGACGATCTGCTCAATGTCGTTCGCCTTCGTCGCCCGGGCGAAGTTATCGGCAATGAGCGCGTCCATGTCCTCGAACGTCGCCTGCGTCAAGCCGCCATCCGGAATCATCGAGTGCACGAGGAACATCGCGTAATCCGCGCCCTCACATGCTTCTTTTGTTGCCTCATATGAAAACAAATCACAGGCACGCCACGTGATATGGGCCTCATCTTCTTTATTCTTCGTCGATCGCGATAACGCGATGATGTCATACTCTTCCTTCAGCTGCTCCATCACGTTCGAGCCGATATAGCCGCTCGCCCCCGCAATGACAATCGTTTTTCGCATAATGGTCACTCCCCTAATTATTCGCATAGAGGTAATGTACCCTTCTTTTTTAAAAGATAAATCAGTCTAAGTATGTAGAGCCTGCTCGACCGATTCATACTAAAATGAGAATAATTAGAAAAAGGAGGGATATTCATGGGATTTTGGTACTTTCTTTTGCTTGGATTGGGAATTATCCTCATCGTGCGAGGGATTGCAAGTAGCGCGAAACAAGGTGGACTGATTTTAGTCGGACTTGTGATGGTCGGCGTATCCATATTTATGTTCCAAGATGGCAGTGCGGACTTGGTCGCGAATTGGTTGGATCAAATCACCGGTCGATAGGTCATATTCTTTAAATCACATAAAACAAAAACTAGTAAGTTACATTAAGAAATGAATTAATCATCCTAATAAGAAATAAGAAAGAACCTGTGGTAGAAGAAATATCTGCCCCAGGTTCTTTAAAGGAATATTTTAAATAAGTAAGCGCCATTTATACGAGATTAACTATAGTTTATGACCATTGTCAAAAAAAGAAAGATTATTGAAATTGTTTTTTTCTTGACATGCCGATTTTTCCGGCATTTTGTCAATTATAAAATGTAAAGAATTGATTTGCTGATCAAATAGTTTAAAATTTATTATATCAGGAACACCTAATTCATTAGCATTGATATAATAAGGTAGTTCTTGACGCAATTCCATTATTAATCTACCGAGAGCGTTTGTACCTATCAACAAATTATTTTCATCAGGAACAGCACCCCAAAATAAATCTTTATGCGATTCTTCAACTATAACACTATCCATGGTACTTAACAGCAAACTTCCAAACATATCCCAGTTTTGAATTAGCTTCATTCTAAGACACCATCTCATAATTACAACTTTAACTTCTTCCCAATCATCTCTTGAACTACTTCTATATTTTTTACTTATCATTTTAGCAGTCATAGGACTTTTTTGATCAATTATTTGCCTCTGCACTTCAGGAAAATCAGGAAATCTCATTGCCTGATACAGTGCCTCAGAAGTTAAGAATGAGATATTACCTATTTTAATAGGGTATCCTGCTGCCATATTAGACAGTCCCCCAAAGTTATCTTTAGTTTTTCGAAATGCTATTACTTTATCTCTATTGTAAATCCTATACTCTAGATTATTCATATAGCTCCTTTTATTTTATAATTCTAGGAAATAAGGGGTACCAGTTATTAATACCTGAAAGTGAATCCGGATTCCCCCACCATAATACAACGGGACAATTATTTGCTATATTTCTATAAGTTACAAGATAGGAACCGAAACCGAGAGTTTTAGAATAATCATATCCCATTGGTCTCATGTTATGATTTGGATTTGATGCGTAGCTTACAATTTGTACTCCTTTTTCAAAAAAAATCTTTTCTACTTGTCTTCGATTTGACAAACTCGTGAAAAAATTGTCATTTTTTGGTTTTCCAGTTTCCCTTAGTAAAGGGATTTTATTTTTTTGTGATTCACTTCTAGTATCGTCAATCGCTTCTATATAGTCTATAGCTGAATCGCTATATTCTAATTCTTCTGATGGCCAATACCCCTCAAAATAACTATGCGAATTTTTTAAACTATTTGAAAATTTCATTCCATACCAAATATTAATCGTAGTATGTGGTAGACACTCTTCGAGCTTGCTTAAAACATAATCAAAATTTCTATCGTGAAATGCTATGACAACAATATCTAATCTATTTACGGAGGTAAGATCATCTATTTTTTCAGACCACTTTTGTATATCACGAATCACTCGGTTTCCAGAATAAATAGCATCATCAACGTAAATATAAGAAGTAATATTTTTTTGTCCACATTCAGCTATTGATACTCCATGTTTCTTTTGCATAAGCTCATCTAAAATTTTCATAAAATCTCTTTGACTCCCGCCTATTTCTTGCGGGTTAATGAAACAGTAATTTTCAATGGGTTCCAAGAATAAAATATCGGAGTCTAAAAGATCATCAAAGTACTCAATGACATTTACTTTTGACAAATATGAACTACTTAAAATATTATTTAATTCAGTTAAAATTAACTCGTGTTCTTCTAACGGAAATTGACCTAACCATGTTTCTACATGTTGATAGTTAAAATCAATGCCTTCATAATCTTTAGCCGTGTTAACAATAGAGTTTATCAAAGTTCTTTTCATTTCCATAATACCCCATCCCTCTCCCTATTAAATGTTATATACATTAAATTACATTCGATAATAAAGAGGAATATCCTTTTTAGTACTCTAAATAATTATCAAGATGCATAAAAAATTTTAGTAGAATCCATATATTATACTAACTAAATTATCATCATAATGACATAACTATGCCACTTTACTAATTGAGACAGCAGGAGTCAGACCAAGTTCAACAGCATCGTAACATATGCTTCTACGTGTGTAGTTTCTCAATTAAATCTCGGTGTGATACTTCCGATAAGCAAGCATTGTTCATCTAGTCTGTTTTTATCTATTTTCGCGCCCTGAAACGGCAAGGTTGAGGGATATTATACTAGTTTAAGACCTTGGAAAGATATTTAAACAAACTATTGATGTCAAAAGCGACATGCCGAGTAAAAGATTCTAGTAAGGTGTCGAAGTTCCAAACCGGCGGAATGTTGTATTCTTTCTGAAAGGAGACTATCACGTTTTCAACAGCGCTCTGCTTTCCTAGTTGATTCATCTGTGTCAGCCCATGCTTGACGATGAGATTCCAATAGATTTTCGTCACATGCTTGTCAATCTGGTTAAATGACACGACACCTGATTCATTTAGTTCTGTCGTACATTCAAGTAACGCTCTCATCAATACATTTTTGAACGTGGTCGTATGAGAAGCGTTCATCAGAAATTGTTGCGTAAAGCGCAATAAATCCGATTCGGTTAAATACACATCTTTTGCCTCAGCGACACTTAAATCCCATGCCAACGACCTCACCTCCATCCATTACACTATTGATTATAACGACTGCAGAAAGGAAGTGGATCACGCGCATCATACTGTTCGACCGTATTCAGTTTTTTGAACTTCTCAATATCCCTTTCAAAGCCCGTGAAATAGTCACTTTGATACTCCGGGTTGTTGAACAGTCTCAAGTATTCCATATAGTCCTTGATGGTCATTTGACTCACGATGTGAGAGAGAATGGATTCCCACTCTTTAATCCGCCCTTCATGCATCTGTTTTTTGATGACGGTGTTTTGTGCTTGCTCCATTTTGATCTGTTGAATGCATTACCCCACTTCTAACTTAAATTGGAACAACTCATCTTGATTTCGAGTATCCAGCGTAGGCGTCACTTCGGTTAAATAGTACTGATACCGCTGCTTTCGCGGATGCTTGTTCTTGGCTTTTTTTGGGCGTTGCTCCGAGTCATCAGTGTTCTTCAATCGTTTCTTTAAATTGATTGCCCCTGAAGCACCAATGATTTCTTTATTATGTTTTAATGCAAGTTTTCCTACTGTCGGACCATCTGTTTTTACTCCATTCCCAATAAGTTCCGTCGATTTTTTAGACTAAGAACTCCTCCTTTGGTGTGTGTATTTTAATGACAATTTTCAAAAAACAACTCGTAGTTTTTATTCAACAAAGCAATGATCAATCCCTTGATTCCCATCAAAACCTAATGACCGGTGTACGCTATCCATAAGAAAAGGACTAATGAGCAGTCACTCAATAATCCTTTTAATATAGTGCTTCACTAAAATTATCGATTCTGAACTTTCAATTATCCTTAATTTCTAAAAGTTTTTAAATAGCCTTCGCAATCGTTGATCTTTTACTTTGACTGACATCAACTACACACATTTATTATTCAAATTCGGTTTTATTCCCTAATTTCGATTATTCAATGGAACTGCATATGCTTTTTTATGTAAAAGCTGTACAGCGAGAACGCTCTTATCTACTAAAACCTGCGAGAATATTAACTATAATTTTTTATGAATTTTATTCCAATGACGTGCAACCTGTCTACTAATCAGTGATTTGCAAGGGAGTGTACTCATTATGTGATGCGCCTTATTTGCATATGTAATAAAATTCCCATAACCCAAATGTTCAAAACCCAAATGCGTATAGATATCATATAGTTCTCTTTTCGGCCCAGGCTTTCTAGTTGCTAAAGAAATACGTTTACTGTCTTTTGCTTTTTTGTAGGCTCTTGAATAATATTTAAAGAGGCTTTTTTCGCGAATTTTAATTGTATGACCGTCAGTTACAAATCCCAGATAATCAAAACTAGATAATTTTTCATCAATATCATATATACGAGTATCTTTAAATAACTTCAGTTCGGTTTTCTCAGGCTGAATTACTAAACCTTCATTACTAAAAGATTCTACTATATCAATCAATTCTTGATTTAAGTTTTTAAGAAGAGAACTAGATACTTCCTCAGTAGGAATAACCAAAACCAAATCGTCGCAATACCTTCTATATAACGCATCAGGATTTTTACTTTTTACCCACTCTAAAACTCTACTGTCAAATTCTATAAGATGGACATTAGAACAAACTGCACTTATTGCGGATCCCTGTGGAATACCATATTTCTGATCATTAATTTTAATTTTATTCTGTTTAAATGCTCTAAACTCGTAGGAATTCATCAATCTAGGCAGTTTATGACGTATATTTTCCAATTTTTTTCTTCCATACTTATCAAGTAAGAAATTATCGATATCTTCTTTATCTATATAAGAATATCGCGTCAAATTTTTATAAATCGCATACCAATCATCAGATAATTCACTCACGTTTAAGACTTTTTTCAAATTTCTTTTTAATGCTTTGTGAGAAATTTTATCAAAAAAACTAGTAAAATCTAATGCAATCACAATAGCTTGATCCTGTTTCATCAAGGTATCAAAAACCTCATGAGCAAAATGAATGTTATTCTTACCCGGTTTATTATTGCGATACGCAATAGCAACATCATCTAAATTGTTAGCAATAACAAATTTATTGTATGCGTCATTAAGTAAATCACCATAATATTTATATATAATACTGTCTCGATGAGCTGCATAGTAAATCTTACGAACTTTCTTTCGGGATTCTTTTGTTTTTTGTATTTTCCCATCCTCAACCGTTTTTATTGTAACGTATTTTTTAAATACTATTTCAAAATGAATGTATGGAAAAAAAGCGTACGATGATACCCATTTCGGGTCACGAATCTCATTCATCATACATTCTAGTTTTTGATTGTTATCTTTTAAAAGTCGGAAGTCAAAGTGAAGATATTTTTTAAATTTATAGTTTTTTAAAAATAGAGAAGAGCTAGGAAGGTCTTGTAATTTTCGTGGTCCATTACTTCTGTTCATGACAGATTATACCTCCTAGCATACTTTTTTGGGGTTTGTGCTCCTTTTGAAAAAACCAGAGACAAAGAGCCCGTTGACCACTTAAGCTAATAATAGCATTCTTAAACATTTGGTATAATATCCTCAAGGAGGTCATACCTATCATGTTCAGTTTAAATCATAGCGAGTCGACATACCAATCGGTAGCCATCATCGGAATGATGTGGTTTAGCCAGTTCATTGACGTCAAGGAACTTGCTAAACACCGAAACTGAAACCTCATCCAACCAATTTTGGAGACTCTTTAATTATATGTAAAAGTATCAATTATGTCATTAGATTGCTAGTATTTACTTAATAATAATAGGTGTATTGGACAAAACTAACAAACATAAGTGGGATTAACTAAGATATTAACTGCCGTTCAATATCTTCAGGATCAAAAATCTTTATACAACTCGTTATAAATACATTTGCAAATAGAGCCAAGGAGTCTGAAATCATTGTTACACATGTATTTCAGCATAAGGTATATTTATCAAAATTCAATTTGTCACTGTCACATTTAAATGTAAAATTGTAATTATTACTTTATTTAAAAGTACATAAATAAAATAGAGAATGCCCCATAAAATTAAAAATATCCATGTGACTCTCTCTAATTTTCAAAATAAAGTCAATTAAAGTTTCTTTATCCTTCACCAGATCACTTCTTCTCTTGTTGCTTCTGCAAATACACCTCACGAAGCTGGTTCAATCGTTCCTTCTTGTTCGAGACAGTCGGCTTTTTCCCGTCTTGATACTTTGCCGCAGCTACTTTGCTTCTCGTGTCTAGTTGATATTTCCCCATGCGTTTCACCTTCCTTTCTTTGTGGTTGACTCTCAAGCAAAAAGTAAAGACCCTCTAATCTCAATGAAATTAGAAGGTCTTCATGAAAATCATTGATCGCAGTCGTTACAGACTGCTTCAAAATGGAGACGGCGGGAGTCGAACCCGCGTCCGAAGGCATCGTAACGTATGCTTCTACGTGTGTAGTTTATCTATTGGATCTCGATGTGACACTGCCGATAAACAGGCGTTGTCGCATCCAGTCTGTTTCATCTCTTCTTCGCGCCCTCAGACGGCGAGGTTGAAGCGTAGCTTGCTTAGTTTGAGACCCTGAAAGTCATCCACACAAGCGATGGATGTCAGGATCCGCAGGGCACTTAGGCTGCTGCGAGTTGTGTGTTAGTTTTGCCAGTTATAGGCGTTTGCGTTTTAACGAGGCCGACCCCTCGACACGCCACATACGACCGACCTACCCCCGTCGAATCCATAACGTCCCCGGGGTGGTAATTGGTACTCCATTTAATATACCACAATTAGGATTCGTTGTCAGTATTTTTGCCGATCGCGCATCGCACGGTCGACGTCACGCTTCGCGTCTTTCTTCTTCAAGTCCTCACGTTTGTCGTACTTCTTCTTCCCTTTTCCGACGCCGAGCAGGCACTTGGCGAACCCGTTCTTGATATACACTTTGAGCGGGATGATCGTGTAGCCGTCACGCCCTGATGCTCCGATGAGCTGATTGATCTGCTTCTTATGCAACAATAGCTTTCGGACGCGGAGTGGATCGTGGTTGAAGCGGTTCCCCTGTTCGAACGGGCTGATATGACAGTTGTGAAGCGTCGCCTCGCCCCCATCGAACCGGACGTACGCATCCGCGATGTTGATCTTCGATTGACGGACCGATTTGATTTCCGTCCCTGTGAGCACCATGCCCGCCTCAATCGTATCTTCAATCGCGTAATCGAAGGACGCCTTGCGGTTTTGGGCGAGTGCGTTCGAATCTTTCTTCTTGGCCATACACATTCAGTCCTTTATCTACAAGATACGGAGGAAGGGACGAACCCTTCCCCGTCAGCGACGTTTCTTCGCACCTCGTTTGGCGTCGCCTTTTCGTTTGTGCTTGTCTTTCTTCTTCAGGTCGAGTGCCGAACGGCCTTGGGAAGACTTCTCCCCGCTCCGTTTCGGTTTCTCACCTGGTTTACCCGGCTTGCCAGTTCTTCCTGGTTTGCCGCGCTTCTTCTTGTCGTCCCGACCGCGACCGCCACGACGGTCTTTCTCGTCCTTCTTCGGATGACCGCCTTTCGCTTTGATCGTCGTCGGTTGGCGACGGCTTGACTGTTCCCGTTTCGGCATACCGACGACCGTGAAGTCGATCGTCCGCTCGTCTAAGTTGACGGCGTCGACTTTGACACGGACGGCGTCCCCGATGCGGAACTGACGTTTCGTCCGCTCGCCGAGGAGCATGAGCTGTGACTCATCGAAGTGATAATAGTCATCCATCGACTGGAGACGAACGAGCCCTTCGATTGTATTTGGAAGCTCGATAAACATCCCGAAGTTCGTGACGCCGGCGACGACACCATCGAACTCTTCGCCGAGATGGGCTTCCATGTATTCGGCTTTCTTGAGCGCCTGTGTCTCGCGCTCTGCGTCGACCGAGCGACGTTCCCGTTTCGATGCCTGTTCAGCAATCGCCCCGAGACGGTCCTCGTACTTCGCGATCGTCTTCTCCGACAAGTCGTTGTTGAAGACGTACGTGCGCATGAGACGGTGGACAATCAAGTCCGGATATCGACGGATCGGTGACGTGAAGTGCGTATAGAAGTCTGTCGCAAGTCCGAAGTGACCGAGCGAGACGTCATCATATTTCGCCTGTTGCATCGAACGAAGCATGATCGTGCTGATGACCGGCTCTTCCGGTTCCCCGTCGATTGCCTTCAAAATCTTTTGAAGCGTCTTCGGTTCGACCGTCTGCCCTTTGATGCGTTCGATGTGAACGCCAAAGTTTGCGACAAAGTCGAAGAAGAAGTCGAGCTTGTCCGGTTTCGGATTGTCGTGGACACGATAGATGAACGGCACGTCCATCTTGTGGAAGTGTTCCGCAACCGTTTCGTTGGCCGCGAGCATGAACTCCTCGATCAACTTCTCGGCGACCGAACGTGGACGAAGCACGATATCTGCCGGCTTCCCTTCCTCGTTGACGACGACTTTCGCCTCGGCGAAATCGAAGTTGATCGCACCGCGCGAGTTGCGTCGTTTCCGAAGGACTTCCGCGAGCTCGGCCATGAGGTCGAACTCACCGATGAACGGTTCGTACTTTTTCAACGTCTCTTCGTCATCACGTTCGATGATCTCACGGACGTTCGTATACGTCATCCGCTCCGTCGTCTTGATGACACTCGGGAACAGATCATGGCGAACGACCTTCCCGTTTTGCGGGGAAATCTCCATGACGCAGCTGAGCGTCAAGCGGTTGACTTGCGGGTTGAGGGAACAGATTCCATTCGAGAGTCGGTGCGGCAACATCGGAATGACGCGGTCGACGAGATACACACTCGTCCCACGTTCGAACGCCTCAACGTCTAGTGGTGAGCCCTCTTTCACGTAATGCGAGACGTCAGCGATATGGACACCGAGCTCGTAGTTGCCGTTATCGAGTTTTTTGACGTGGACGGCATCGTCCAAGTCTTTCGCATCTTCGCCGTCAATCGTGAAGATCGTCTCGTCACGAAGGTCGACGCGGCCGATGAAGTCTTTCTCGTCCGCTTCGTCCGGTACCGCGTTCGCCTGAGCGATCACGTCTTCTGGGAACTCTGTCGGGATGCCGTGCTTATAGACAATCGACAAGATGTCGACGCCTGGGTCGTTCTTATGCCCGATGATGCGGACGACGTCACAAGCACCGGCGAAGCGTCCGTCCGGATACTTCGTGATGCGCACGACGACTTTATGTCCGTCGACGGCACCGAGTGATTTGTCCGGGTTGACGACCGGCCAGAAGTTGATGCGTTTGTCATCCGGCTCGATGAAGGCGAACTGGTCGAGTCGACCGCTCGGGAGCGTATACGTCCCGACGAACTCGGAGAGTCCGCGCTTCAATACTTTCAATAAAATCCCTTCCGTCTTGCCACGGTTGTCCTCGCGTTTTTTGACGAGGATCGTATCGCCATGGTAGACGTCCTTCAGTTGGTCGGGCGGCAAGAACACATCTTCCGCTTCCCCTTCGACCGACAAGAAGCCGAAGCCGCGCTGGTGAATCGAGATGATCCCCGCGACTTGTCCGAGCGTGGCGAGCGTCCCGTAACGGTTCGTCCGCGTCCGACCGATGGCGCCCTCTTCCTCGAGGGCATTCAATGTGCGGATGAGCTCTTTGAAGTCATCCGTCGACGCGAGCTGTAGTCGCTCGGTCAGTTGATCGACAGAGAGCGGTTTCTCGCTCGCCTGTAAGATCTCTAGTAATTGGTCACGTAAATTCAACGTGACACCTCCTTCTTAGACTGACCAGTCTAACGTTTCGAGAAAATCGAGCACGTCCTGGTGCAGTTTCTCTTTTTCTTTGTCGAGCGTGATCACGTGTCCCGAGTTCTCATAGATGAGCAACTCTTTTTGGAACGTGTTGACCGCCTCGTAAATTTGATTCGCCGATTCCGGGTCGATCATGTTGTCTTTGGCGCCTTGGACGACGAGTGTCGGGACGAAGATGTCCTCGAGCTTCGACGCCGTGTCGCGGACGAAGGCACGGAGGTCTTTTAGCGTTGGCATCGGTTTGAACTCTGCCATCTCCTGCTCGATCTGTTCCGGCGACTTTTCTTCTCTACCCTTATATTCTCGGGCATATGCCTGGACTCCTTTATACAAGCGGTCCTCGGCATCGATTCCCGTCGGCGCGCACATCGGGATGACCGCCTTGACGTCTTTCTCCTCGGCGAGACGGAGCGACATCACGCCACCTAGCGAGAGTCCGCAGACGACGATCTCCTCATGGCCTTTATCGACGAGTGTCTGGTAGGCGTTCAAGACGTCTTCCCACCAGTCTTCTGGTCCATATTGGAGTAATTCTTCCGGTGGGACGGCATGACCACGATAGATCGGTCCCATACATGTGTATCCTTCTTTTTGAAGGAAGCGACCGAGCATGCGGACATCCGCGCTCGATCCAGTGAAGCCATGTAACATCAACACGGCACGTTTTCCGCCCTCGAAGAAGAACGGTTTTGGTGCTGTCACTTTCATTTTATCTGTCATCTCCTCGTATCTACATTATTCCCAAAAAATAAATCGAAAAAACAAAAGCTGACCGCCTCACGTGAAAATCGAGAACGATCAGCCTTATCATCATAATGATGCGACTAGTAATCCTAAAATGAAAAACAAAGTGCCTAGTACAGCTGCAGTTCGGTTCAAAACAGCATCGAAGCCGCGTGCTTTCTGGCGTCCGAACAACTGCTCCGCGCCACCTGCAATCGCTCCAAGACCTTGCGACCGACCTGACATGAGCAGTACGACGACAATCAATAAGACAGCCACGACAAGTAGGCTGATTGTAGCGATCGTTTGCATAGTAGTCAGTTCCTCCTTCTATTTACACGCCTTTTATTATATAGAAGTTATCAATAAAACACCAGCATTCAAATTATCGGGACGGGTAGCTGAACCCTTCGCCGATGACTTCCTTCACCTGGTGGATGACGACGAAGGCACGGTCGTCCGTCACTTGGACGATTTTTTTGAGTGGTGCGATCTGACGTTTGTCGACGATCATATACAACATGTTCTTATCCTGCTTCGTATAGTAGCCATGTCCATGGATGATCGTCGCCGAGCGTCCGAGCGTCTCCGTCAAGACGACGGCGAGCTCTTCTTGCTTGTCGCTGATGATCGTGACGGCTTTACGGATGTTGAGACCTTCCGCGACGAGGTCGATGACCCATGAACCGATGATGATGGCGATGAGCGTATAGAGGACGACTTGTTCCCCTAAGAAGAAGCCGGACGTGGCGACGACGATTGCATCGATGATGAACATCGATACGGCGACACTCAAGTGGAGATAGCGTTCCATGAGACGGGCGATGATGACGCCCCCACCAGTCGTCCCGCCGACACGGAGCACCATGCCGATTCCGACCCCGATCATGATTCCGGCATAGACGGCCGCAAGCAGTTTGTCCTCGGCAGGGCTGCCCCAGTCGTGTGTCAGACTGAGGAAGAATGACGTCGCGATGACGGCGATGACCGAATAGACCATTGTCCGACGGTCGAGCAGCTTATAGCCGACGATAAAGAGAATCCCGTTCCCGATAATCGACGTGAGCCCGAGGTCCCAGCCGAACACGTAGTACAGGATGATCGTGACCCCGAGCAGGCCACCTTCCGAGAAGTCGTTCGGTACGGTAAAGTAGTTGACCCCGAACGAGAGAATGAAGGAGCCCGCGATGATCCAGGCGATGTCCTTCACCGAGATGGTTTGTAGCTTGCGCCATACTTGTTGGCGCAATAGATGTTGTTGTTGACGTTTCATAAATGTCCTCCCTCCATAGAAAAAAGACCGCGGCAAAAGCCGCAGTCTTAAGATTGTACTGGCTTTGGCGCACCGTCTTTCATAATCGGCAACTTGCGCTCCGCGGCGTTCGCGTAGACGTTCAAGAGTGCCTCTTTTTCCAAATCCCAGTTATATTTCTCACGCGCGGTCTTCGTGTTCTCTTTGACACGCGCATAGAGTGCTTGGTCTTCAATCATCCGGTTGACGCCGTCCGCAATCGATTGTGGATCGTGCGAATCGACGAGCACCCCGACGTCGTTCCCCGCAACGACCCGTTCGATTTCAGGGAAGTCGCATGAGACGACCGGTACTTCGGCCATCAAATACTCGAACAATTTGTTCGACGAGGCCGAGTAGTGGTTGAAGCAGACGTTGTTCAATACTTGGAAGCCTAAGTAGGCGTTCATCGTATAGTAAGGTAACGCTTCGACCGGTACTTTGTCAATCATCTTGACGCGGTCGCCGACCCCTTCCGTCTCGATCAACTGTTGAATCGTCGGTTTGAGTTTCCCGTCCCCGATCATGACGAGCGTCCCTTCTTTGAAGTCTTTCGCCGCGAGCACGAGCTGTTCGAGACCGCGTCCCGCTTGAATGCCCCCTTGATACAAGAGAATCTTCTCGTCTTTCGATAAGTCGAGAAGCGCATGCAAGTCCTTACGGAGCGAGAAGTCGAGCGGACGGTAGAACGGATAGTTGTGAAGCACGTACGGATAGAAGCCGTACAACTCTTCGTTGTGCGCCGCACGCGTATGGTTCTCGACCATCATCGTATCGACGAACGGCAAGAGCCATCCTTCAAGGTTACTCTGGATGTAGCCGTAACCCGTACGGTCCGTCTGTACCTCGTGCGAATCGTAGACGATTCGACCTTTGTTGAACACTTTTCCGGCAAGGAGTGCCTGCGGGAGCGTGTTCAAATCGTTCGCATGATAAAAGTCATACGATTTTTTCGTTGAAGCGAACACCATCTCGAGCATCGCACTCGCATTGACGATTTGCTTGCGCACTTGCGGCAACAAGACTGTCCCGACGGCCGCTCCAAGTGCGAGCATCGTGATCGGTGCGAGTAGGAACAACCCGGCACCGACGAGTCCAGCCCCAATTTGGCGGGTCCGCTTCTCGCTCACCCATTGATAGGTCTTCTTCGCAAATTTGAGTGCGTTGACGAGAATCGAAGGTTGACGCTTCACGCGGATGACGCGGAAGCCTTCTGGACGCATCTCTTCTTTTGGAAGCTCTTTATTTTTCGGATCTTGAAGCGCGATCAAATCGACTTCATAGCCTGCCTCGGCGAGTGCCGAGCACTCACGAAGGACGCGCGCATCATTCGTAAAATGGTTCCATACAAACATACATACTGACTTCATCGTGTTTCCTCCATCACTAACTGTTGTACGACTTGATCTAACACGTCGATATTCTCTTCCCAACATAAATTCTCTTTGACGTAACGAATCCCGTTCGCCCCAAGTGCCTCCCGTAAATCCGGTCGGTCGAGGAGCTTCCGTAGAATCCGCTCGATCTCATCGACGTCACGTTTCCGTGACACGTAGCCGACTTCCGCCGCTTCAATGACATTCGCCGCATGGCCTGACACTGCTGCGACAATCGGTTTGCCGACCGCCATATAGTCGATGAGTTTCCCAGGGATGACCGTATCGAACACTTCTTGTTCGATCAGACTGACGAATGCGACGTCCGCATTTTTAATCGCCTGGAACGCCTCTGTCCGTGGCATCGCCTCGAGGAACAAGAAGTTTTGGAAGCCACGGTCTTTGATTGTCTGCTTCAACTCTTCTTTCCGATAGCCGTAGCCGATCAATTTGAAGTGGATCCGTGGCTCGTCCCGGAACCGTTCGGCGAGTTCGAGTAACAGGGACACATCCTGGGCAAGACCCATGTTCCCGGCGTATAAGATCTCCATCCGGTCGTCCGGTGGGATCGTCCGCTCGAGCGTGCGCTCCGCTTCCCGGATCGAGTTCGGCATGTAGTGAATCTTCTCGTTCGGCACACCGCGCTGACGAAGATAGCTGCGGAATCCTTCCGAGTTGATGATGACTTCATCGGCGACACGATACAGTCTTTTCTCCATCCAAAACGCTGGCGTGAGCACCCAATCGTACTTGAAGACACCGACCCCTTTCACCGACTCTGGCCAAAGGTCACGGACGTCCAAGATGAACGGGACGCGATACTTTCGTTTCGCGTATGCACCGACAAACGCCATAAAAAAAGAAGGGGTCGTCGCAAAGACGACGTCTGGCTTCAATTCGAGCTTACGGACTTCCCGGATTCCTTTGACCATCTGTTCGAGGAACAGGAAGAGACGACTGACCATGTTGGACGTATGCTTCCGTTTCTTCGTGATGAGTCGCTTGATGAACGGTTGGTCGTTCAACTCTTGGTCGTTCCAGAAACGGTCGTCCTGGTACATATCAAAGCTCGGGTACGAAGGAGCGGCCGTGATGACCTCGACTTCATACCCGCGCTGTTTCATCAAATGCGTAATGTTTTGCATCCGGTTGCCGGCACTGCCGATCTCCGGATAATAGTTTTGACACACCATAAGCATTGTTTTCAAAAATAACACACCTTACTGTTGATCAAGTTCGTCCACGAGCCGTTTCAATAGGGCATGGACGTCATCTTTTAAATCAGGATCGCTGAGCGCGTGGCAAATCGTCGTCTCGACGAACCCGATCGGCTCTCCGACGTCGTAACGTCGACCGTCAAATTCGTAGGCGAAGACCGTCTGCGCCTCATTCAAGCGTGCGATCGCATCCGTCAATTGAATCTCGCCCCCGGCTCCTGCCTCTTGCCCCGATAACGCCTCAAAGACGTCCGGTTTCAAGATGTAGCGACCGAGGATGGCAAAGTTCGACGGGGCCTCATCGACGGGCGGTTTCTCGACAAACGTCTTCACCGGGATGAGCTTCCCTTCGACGGCAAGCGGGTCAATTATACCATATCGGTTCGTCATTTCATACGGGACACGCTGTACCCCGATGATTGAACGTTCGTGCGCCTCATATTGGTCAATCAACTGCTTCGTCGCCGGCACATCGGATTCGATGATATCGTCCCCGAGTAAGACGGCGAACGGTTCGTCCCCGATAAACTTCCGGGCGCACCAGATCGCATGACCGAGACCTTTCGGCTCCTGTTGGCGTATGTAGTGAATGTTCGCCAAGTTCGAGGAGTGTCGGACCGATTCGAGCAAGCGCGTCTTCCCTTTCGATTCAAGATTCTGCTCCAATTCGAGCGCACGGTCGAAATGGTCTTCAATCGCCCGCTTGTTCTTCCCCGTGACGATGATGATGTCCTCGATGCCTGAAGCGACGGCCTCCTCGACGATGAACTGGATGGTCGGCTTGTTGACGATCGGCAACATTTCTTTCGGCATGGCTTTCGTGGCAGGAAGGAAGCGGGTGCCGAGACCGGCGGCTGGGATGATGGCTTTTCGTACTCGTGTCATAAGCATTGGCTCCTTTACTCGTTATGTAGAGAGTATACCCAAATTTTGTGTGTTCTGACACAAAATAGAGGTCGTGACAAAAATGTCACGACCAATCGTCATCTCGCTTCGATTTTAAATAGTACCAAATGCCGAATCCGATAAGCAATACCAAGAAGAGGAATCCTAACATCATCACGAGAATCGCCCCCTATCCGTCCTTTACTTTATATATTCCCGCTCCCGATTGATTCAGAACCACTTCCGTCCATGCGTTCGAATGAATCGAAGTTCCTCTTGATAATGATCGTAGTGCCCTTCATCTATCATCTTTTGGAAGGCGATGTCTCCTTCCGCGGCTTTTCGTTTCATCAACAGACAGAGCGCTTCAATGCGTCGTTGTAACATGTCGAACAAGTCGACCCCCGATTGCTCCCAACCATAGGCTTCGAGAAACAAGGATACCCGCTTGTTATAAATCGCATCGTCTCGATCGGCATCATAATAGATGACTTCTCCTGTTTCGGCTTGATGACGACGACTGAGCGGAACGAACGTATAAAGGGCATAGACGATATCCCAAGCCCGCGGTCCTGGTGCGGCCAAATCAAAATCGATGACTCCCATCACTTTTCCTTCATGGAAAATCGTATTGTAGACGGCGAAGTCGTTATGACAGATGACCTCGAACGGTTGTGGTGTGTGATCGATCCGCTCCCATTCGGATGTCCATTCAAAATCGATCGATGCATCATGCAATCGTCTCATCAAGCGCGCAACGTCTTGAATCGCCGCATCAGCCCACATATAGGATTTGAGAGGATAGTCTGCCGTCTCCCCTTCGATATAAGTGAGCACCTCTCTTCCTGTTTCATCGATTCCGACAAAGCGTGGCACCCCGGACAGTCGTTTCGCCTCCAAATGCTTTAAATAGCGATGGATGCGTTCACTCCCCACTTTTTTCGAACGATAGACATAGTCCCCTTTTCGATGAACGATGGATACGTTCCCACCACTCAACCTTTTTTCTTGTTCATTCGATTGGTCCATCCAATCCACCCCTATTCTTCATCAATCACGTTCAGTATACAACACGAGGTGGTTCGACACAGAGCGTTCGCGCCCGTCGAAGCGGCACCGTGACTCTTGCAGGAAAGCAATCTCTCGGAGACCCCGCATGCGCGTAAGCGCGAGGAGGCTCCGTGGATTGCCTGCAGAAAGCATCGGTGCCGCCAGGATGGGTTGAAAAACACCCATAAAAAAACAGGCCCGCCATAAAGCGGACCTGAAAACAATCAATTATTTTTTGAGGTTGTAGAACGACTTGATACCGTCGTATTTCGCTACATCGCCGAGCATGTCTTCGATGCGGAGAAGTTGGTTGTACTTCGCGATACGGTCTGTACGTGAAAGTGAACCAGTTTTGATTTGTCCAGCGTTTGTCGCAACAGCGATGTCTGCAATTGTCGCATCTTCTGTTTCACCAGAACGGTGAGAGACGACTGCTGTGTAACCAGCTTTTTTAGCCATTTCGATCGCGTCGAATGTTTCTGTGAGCGTACCGATTTGGTTAACTTTGATGAGGATCGAGTTTGCGATTCCTTTTTCGATACCTTCAGCAAGTTTCGATGTGTTCGTTACGAAGAGGTCATCCCCAACGAGTTGAACTTTGTGGCCGATTTTGTCTGTGAGAAGCTTGTGGCCATCCCAGTCGTTTTCGTCACAACCATCTTCGATTGAGAGGATTGGGTACTTGTCAACGAGCTCAGCGTAGAAGTCTACAAGCTCAGCAGTTGTGAGTGACTTGCCTTCGCCAGCGAGTTCGTATTTACCAGTTGATTTGTCGTAGAACTCAGAAGATGCAACGTCCATTGCGAGGTAGACGTCTTCACCTGGTTTGTAACCAGCTTTTTCGATCGCTTCAAGGATAACTGTGATTGCTTCTTCGTTAGACTTCAAGTTTGGTGCGAAACCACCTTCGTCACCGACAGCTGTGTTAAGACCCATACCAGAAAGAACTGATTTGAGGGCGTGGAATACTTCAGCACCCATACGGAGCGCTTCACGGAATGTTGGCGCGCCGACAGGCATGATCATGAACTCTTGGAAGTCCACGTTGTTGTCCGCGTGCGAACCACCGTTGATGATGTTCATCATTGGTGTTGGAAGTGTCTTCGCGTTGAATCCACCGAGGTATGTGTAAAGTGGAAGACCGAGCTCATCTGCTGCTGCGTGAGCGGCTGCCATTGACACACCGAGGATTGCGTTTGCACCAAGTTTTGCTTTGTTTGGCGTACCGTCGAGTTCGATCATTTTCGCATCGATTGCGTTTTGGTCGAAGACATCGTAGCCGATGAGTTCTGGTGCGATCGTGTCGTTCACGTTCGCAACTGCTTTCAAGACACCTTTACCGAGGTAACGTGACTTGTCGCCATCGCGAAGCTCAACTGCTTCGTGCTCACCTGTTGATGCGCCTGATGGGACGAGGGCACGGCCGAAACCGCCGTCTTCTGTGAAGACTTCTACTTCTACTGATGGGTTACCGCGTGAATCTAAAATCTCGCGTGCGTAAATTTCTGTAATCATTGACATGAAAAATCGCTCCTTTTCGCTTGAAAAATAGTTGTATTATTTTGTAACGATTGACGAACCAGTCATTTCAGCTGGTTGCTCTCCACCGAGAAGGTCGAGAAGGGTTGGGGCGAGGTCGCAAAGTGCGCCTTCGAGAACTGGTTTCAGTTCGACTCCCTCTTTTGTGACGATACACGGAACAGGTTCCGTCGTGTGCGCCGTCATCGGCGAGCCATCCGGGTTCGTGACGATGTCTGCGTTCCCGTGGTCCGCTGTGATGATGGCCGCGCCACCTTTAGCAAGTAATGCGTCCACTACTTTACCGAGGCATTCGTCGACCGCTTCAATCGCTTTCTTCGTCGGCTCAAGCTTCCCTGAGTGACCGACCATATCCGGGTTCGCGAAGTTGATGATGTATGCATCATACTCATCCGACTCAATCCGCTCGAGCAAGCCGTCCGTAAGTTCGTACGCGCTCATTTCCGGTTGCAAGTCGTATGTCGCGACTTTCGGTGAAGGGACGAGGAGACGATCCTCCCCTTCAAATGGTTTTTCTTTTTGTCCGTTCAAGAAGAACGTGACGTGTGGGTACTTCTCTGTTTCTGCGGCACGGAGTTGTTTGTATCCTTGTGCAGAGAGTGTTTCCCCGAGTGTGTTTTTCAAATCTTCCGGTGGGAACACGATATCCGTGTCGACGTCATCCGAGTACTTCGTCATCGAAACGAGGAGAAGGTTCTCAGGATGTTTGTCCGAGAGTTTGAAGCCTTCGAATCCGGCTTTCTCTTTGAACACTTTCGACAACTGGATTGCCCGGTCCGGACGGAAGTTGAAGAACATGATCGCATCGTTGTCTTGGATTGTCGCGACTGGCTTGCCATCTTTTTCGATGACAGTCGGTAAGACGAACTCATCCGTCAAATCGTTCTCGTACGACTTCTCGAGAACCTCGACTGGGTCCGTACCGACTTCGCCTTTGCCGTTTACGAGGACGTCATATACTTTCTCGACGCGCTCCCAACGGTTGTCGCGGTCCATAGCATAGTAGCGACCAGACACGCTAGCGACTTGACCGACACCGAGCTCAGCAAGCTTTTCTTCTGTTTCCTTGAGGAAACCAGCTCCTGATTTCGGATCACAGTCACGGCCGTCCGTGAACGCGTGAATGTACACTTTTTCGATGCCGTGGAGTTTTGCGAACTCAACGATAGCAAACATGTGATTGATGTGCGAGTGAATCCCGCCATCTGATACGAGGCCCATGATATGAAGGCTCGAGTCATGCTTCTTCACATGTCCTGCCAAATGGTTCATCGCCTGACGGTCGAATAACGAACGGTCTTTGATCGCGTTGTTGACGCGTGAGAGTGACTGATAGACGACTCGACCGGCACCGATGTTTAAGTGACCGACTTCCGAGTTCCCCATCTGTCCTTCTGGAAGACCGACGTACTCGCCTTTTGCGTTTAAGAGCGTATGTGGATACTGCTCCCAGTAGCGATCGAAGTTCGGTTTGTCCGCAGCCATGACCGCGTTACCGAACGATTCATCACGCATCCCGAAACCATCTAAGATGATGAGTGCGACTGGTCTAGCCATTTAAATCGCCTCCAACAATTTGAGGAACGAAGCGGCTTCAAGTGAAGCACCGCCGACGAGTGCGCCGTCGATATCTTCTTGTGCCATGTACTCTTTGATGTTCTCAGGTTTAACAGATCCACCGTATTGGATGCGTACTGCAGCCGCTACGTCTTCACCGTAAAGACCTTTCACCACGTCGCGAACATACTTACAAGAGCTTTGTGCGTCAGCTTCGTCCGCTGATTTACCTGTACCGATTGCCCAAACTGGCTCGTACGCGATGACGAGTTGTTTGACTTGATCAGCAGAGAGGTCAGCGAGACCGCCTTCGACTTGTGTTTTGATGACTTCTTCGAACTTGTCGCCTTCGCGCTCTTCAAGTGTTTCACCGACACAAACGATTGGCGTAAGACCGTGTTCGAACGCTTTTTTCGTTTTGCTGTTGATGAACGCATCTGATTCGCCGAAGTACTCGCGACGTTCTGAGTGACCGAGGATGACATACGTCACGCCGAGGTCAGCGACCATTACTGGGCTAATTTCGCCAGTGTAGGCACCGCTATCTTTGTCGTACATGTTTTGTGCACCGAGCTTTAAGTTTGACCCTTTAGCTGCTTCTACCATCGGTGCGAGGAAAAGTGCCGGAGCACCAATCGCTGCATCTACTTTGTCAGTAGACGGGATGTTGTTTTTAACTTCCTCCACGAAAGCGACAGCTTCCGAGAGTGTTTTGTTCATTTTCCAGTTACCTGCAATAATCGGTTTACGCATCGATAACCCTCCTCTAAATTACTTGTCGTTCAACGCCTCGACACCTGGAAGTTTTTTACCTTCCATGAATTCGAGTGACGCGCCACCACCAGTTGAGATGTGGCTCATCTTGTCAGCAAGACCAAACTTGGCTGCCGCAGCGGCTGAGTCACCACCACCGATGATTGAATATGCATCGCTGTCCGCAAGTGCTTGAGCGACACCTTTCGTTCCGTTTGCGTATTTATCGAGTTCGAATACGCCCATCGGTCCGTTCCAAACGACAAGTTTCGATTCGCGAATCGCATCCGCGTAAAGTTCGACTGTCTTCGGTCCGATATCAAGACTCATGTGATCCGCTGGGATCGAGTCGATATCGACTGGGCCGACATACGTTTCTTCGCCAAATTCTTTTGTGATGACGCAGTCGATTGGCATTAAGAATTTCACGCCTTTATCTTCTGCTTTCTTCATGAATTGACGAGCGAGGTCAAGCTTATCCTCTTCAAGGAGTGACGTCCCAACTTCGTGCCCGAGTGCTTTCGAGAACGTGTACGAGAGTCCGCCACCGATGATGAGTGTGTCAACGATGTCAAGAAGGTGGTCGATGACCCCGATCTTATCCGCTACTTTCGACCCGCCGATAATCGCCGTGAACGGACGGTCTGGGTTAGAAAGAGCTTTACCGAGAACTTCAAGTTCTTTTTCCATCAAGAGACCAGCAACAGCTGTATCCACGTGGTGTGCAATCCCTTCAGTTGAAGCGTGTGCACGGTGAGCCGCGCCGAACGCGTCGTTGACGTATACGTCAGCAAGTGCTGCGAATCCTTTTGCAAGTTCAGGGTCGTTTTTCGTTTCACCTGGGTAGAAACGAACGTTCTCTAAAACGACGACATCGCCTTCAGAGAGGTTAGCGACCGCTTCTTCTGCGACCGGGCCGTATGCTTCTTCGACGAGCGGTACATCTTTTCCGAGGAGCTCAGCGAGACGCTTCGCTACTGGAGCAAGTGAGAACTCAGGGTTCTTCTCGCCCTTTGGACGGCCGAGGTGGCTCGCAAGGACGAGCTTCGCACCACCGTCAAGCAAGTGCTTGATTGTTGGAAGTGCAGCTTGGATCCGAGTTTCGTCTTGAATGACGCCATCTTTGAGTGGAACGTTGAAGTCAACGCGGCAAAAGACGCGTTTCCCTTTTACATCGATGTCACGAATAGACTGTTTGTTCATAACTTTCGCCTCCATATGTCGTGCATGTCATTTCATAAATAGAGCGGAGAACAATCTCTTGTTTCCGCTCCTATTTGATTCTATTTAGTTCACGAACTTACTTCGCGATGTTAGCGAAGTGCTTGAGTGTGCGAACCAATTGTGCAGTGTAAGACATTTCGTTGTCGTACCAAGAAACTGTCTTAACGAGTTGCTTGTCGCCAACTGTCATTACTTTTGTTTGAGTCGCATCGAAGAGTGAACCGTATGTGATTCCAACGATGTCAGAAGAAACGATTTCGTCTTCAGTGTAACCGAATGACTCGTTTGCTGCTGCTTTCATTGCTGCGTTTACTTCGTCAACAGATACTTGCTTGTCGAGTACAGTTACGAGCTCAGTGAGTGAACCTGTAGCAACTGGTACACGTTGTGCAGCACCGTCAAGTTTTCCTTGAAGTTCAGGAATTACGAGACCGATTGCTTTTGCAGCACCTGTTGTGTTAGGGACGATGTTCGCTGCAGCTGCACGCGCACGACGGAAGTCACCTTTCGGGTGTGGAGCGTCAAGCGTGTTTTGGTCGCCAGTGTAAGCGTGGATTGTCGTCATGAGACCTTCAACGATTCCGAACTGGTCTTGAAGTACTTTAGCCATTGGAGCCAAGCAGTTTGTTGTACAAGAAGCACCTGAGATAACTGTTTCAGAACCATCGAGGATATCGTGGTTTGTGTTGTAAACAACAGTCTTCATGTCACCTGTAGCAGGAGCCGAGATAACAACTTTCTTAGCGCCAGCTTTCAAGTGAAGCTCAGCTTTTTCTTTTGAAGTGAAGAATCCAGTACATTCGAGAACGATGTCTACACCGAGGTCTCCCCATGGAAGTTCTTCAGGGTTACGGTTAGCAAGCGTGATAACTTTCTCTCCGTTTACGAGGAAGTGATCGTCGTGTACTTCAACTTCTCCGTCGAAACGACCTTGTGTCGTGTCATACTTGAGAAGGTGCGCAAGCATCTTCGTGTCTGTCAAGTCGTTGATTGCAACAACTTCGATTCCTTCGTTTTTGATGATCTCGCGGAATGCCAAACGACCGATACGTCCAAATCCGTTAATACCAACTTTTACTGCCATGTTAATTTCCTCCTTAGGGTAGAAGCTATTTATTGAAGAGCCAACGGGGGGTCAACTCTTTAATAACAAGTTAATAATTCTTTCGCCGCACCTTCGTCTGTGACGAGGATGATGTTCGACGTGTGTTTCGCATAAGCGGCAATCGCCTGTGCCTTCGATTTCCCTCCGGCAACCGCGATGACGGTATCCATGTCATCCAGCTCTTCGAGTTGGATCCCGACCGTCTTGACGCGATGGACGATTTCACCTTCAGCATTGAAATAATATCCGAATGCCTCGGCGACGGCGTCATGCCGTTCAATCATCCGCAAATGCTCCGGTGATGCGTGACGGCGCTTTGCCATCGTTTCTGCCTCACCAATTCCATGTACCACAATTCGAGCCGCTCTAATCATTTCCAGCACGTTTTTAATGCTAGGTTCCTCTACCATCCGGTCAAACGTTTCTTGCGATACTTCATCCGGAATATGTAGAAGATGATAGTCTGCGTGGGCCCGGTCCGCCATGCGTGAGCAGACAGTATTCGCTTGAAGCTCAAGCGTTTCTCCGAGACCCCCACGTGCGGGCACAAAATGCATCGGGCGTTCTTTTTTATCGGGCGACATCATCGCCGCAACCGATGCCATCGTCGTTCCTCCCGTTACCGCAATCACATTATCATCCGGTGCGAGCCGCGCTTT